>ONHZ01000047.1 GCA_900317755.1 uncultured Lachnospiraceae bacterium | reverse complement strand
GTTTGAGAGCCTTGTTAATTCATTAAGGTCTTAAACACTTCTTAGAATCATAGCAAAGCATACAATGTTTGAGAGCCTTGTTTATTCTTAATAATTTCTATATTTGAGTAATAAATATACTCTAAAGATTTAATGAATATCATCTTGAAAAAATAGATAATATATTATACAATAATGCCAGAAATTACTATAAATAGATAAAATATTATCTAAAAAATTCAGGTGATATTATGTCAGACTTTGTATGGGAAACAGCTGATGAAATTGATCACGAATTGGCAAATCGGTTTCGTAATGTACGTAGGAGAAGAAAGATTTCACAGGAAAGGCTGAGCGAAATTTCAGGTGTAAGTTTTGGCTCAATCAAACGTTTTGAGAATACAGGTATGATATCGCTTTTGTCTCTCACCAAGTTAGCGATGTCGCTTGGAATTTCTGATGAGATAAAAGATCTTTTTTCAAATGTTGGATATCTAAATATTGAAGAAGTGATTCGGGAACAAAAAAATATGAAGTGATGATTATGCTGTATAAAGAATGAGGGAAAAGCATGAAAAGCGTAAATACTCTGGATGTGTATTATCAGGAGAAAAAAGTTGGTACTCTTGCAAAAGCTGGAAAATCTAATATTGCATTTTCATATGATTCTAATTGGTTGAATACAGGTTTTGCAATCAGTCCTTTTTCACTTCCGTTAAAGGAAGGAGTTTTTATTGCCGAAAAACCTTATTTTGGAGGCCTGTATGGAGTTTTTGGAGACAGCCTTCCTGATTCATGGGGAAGACTTTTAGTAGATCGTGAGCATAAATCAAAGGGTATAGATCCAGGAGAACTCAGTCAGCTAGACAGACTTTCAATTGTAGGTTCCACAGGAAAAGGCGCCCTTACGTATAAACCTAATATTCTAGAAGAGAATTTATATTTTGACATTTCTGATCTCGATAGTGTTGCAGAAGATGCCATTGAATTAATTCAGCATAAGGATATAGAGAATCTTGATGCAATATATTTTGCAGGAGCATCATCAGGCGGAGCCAGGCCTAAAATAAATACTGAAATTGATGGTACTGAATGGATAATCAAATTTCCTGCAACTGTTGATCAAAAGGAAATCGGTTATATTGAAAAACAATACTCTGACTGTGCAAAAAAGTGTGGTATACCTGTTCCTCAAACTAAACTATTTTCTTCTAAAAAGTGCAAAGGCTATTTTGGCAGTGAAAGATTTGACAGAGTAAAATCTGGAGATGAAGTAAAAAAAATCCATATGCTTACAGTTGCTGCTATTCTTGAGCTTGATTTTACCATGCCAAGTCTTGATTATAACAGCCTAATGAAGCTTACTAAAATTCTTACGCATGATGATGAAAAACAGTTGAAAATAATGTTTAAGCTCATGTGCTATAATGTTTTTGCACATAATAGAGACGATCATTCAAAGAACTTTACATTTTTATATGATGAAGACAATGATTCATGGTTCCTTTCTCCAGCATATGATCTTACATATAGTAATACATATTTTGGAGAACAGACCACCAGTGTAAATGGTAAAGGAAACAACATTGAGATGTTAGATATTATTTCAGTCGGAACTAATGCTGGTTTATCAAAGAAATTCTGTGAAGATGAAGCTGAAAAAATAAAGGCAAAAGCTGAAAAACTGATAGAAAGCATTAGAAAATATCTATAATTCTTTGAAGGTTCTTTAATATGGATATTATTTCAGAATTAACTGAATACATAAAGGAAACCTATAATGCTTTAGTCGAGCGGCCATGGGAGCAATACCCTGAAAATACGACTTTCAAGGATGTGATTTGTGACAAGTGGTTTGCGCTCATCATGAAGGTGGAGAGGAGGAAGCTACAATCCACAGGTGTGGGCGGCGTGCAGCAAAATAATACTGCTCTGATGCGGAAAAATAATTCTTCGAAGCAGAATAATTCGACACACGTAGATGAAAATGTGATGAGTGTTGAGAATGAGGTCTACTGCATAAACTTAAAGGCAGAGCCTATATTTATCTCTGATATGGCAGGGCGCCCGGGCTACTTCCGTGGCTACCATATGAACAAGGATCACTGGATCACGCTTCTTCTTGATGGCACGGTACCGATGGATGAAATCAAAAACTGCATCGACAGAAGCTTCACAATCGTAACGGATTCGCCGACAAGGCGGATCTATGAAGCAGTAAAAAAGATTCCCGCAGGTCATGTTGCGACATATGGTCAGGTTGCTGCAATGGCAGGAAATCCGAAAATGCAGCGGGCTGTTGGAAATGCCCTGCACAAGAATCCGGATGAAAGCAATATTTCGTGCTTTCGAGTCGTGAATTCCAAGGGAGAGCTTTCAGGCGCCTTCGCATTTGGCGGCAAAGATGAGCAGGCAAATAGGCTGAAAGCTGATGGAGTAGATGTCGTTGATGGGAAGGTAGACCTTGAAAAATACGGAATTACATTGGAGTAAGTGCTAGTTCTTAGCACTTATTTTTACGTTGTTTATTGGGAAAATTCGTATTATGATGATTAATATTTATTGATATTAATTTGGGGGAATCTAAATGATTAATATTTTTCATAATGACACATTTGTCATTAATACAAAGGGGACTACATATGCATTTAGAGTGCTGAAGACCGGTCAGCTTGAGCACCTTTACTATGGACCCAAAATCCATGTGGATGAGGACACGGATCTTGCCGAAAAGCACTCGAATATTCCAGGAAATACTGTTAGCTACAATTCAGATAATAATTCATTTTCACTTGAGGACATCGACCTCGAGGCTTCTTTTTATGGCAAAGGGGACATAAGGGAGCCGATGATTGAGGCTGTGGCTTTCGATGGGAGCACGACGCTTGATTTTGTGTATGATTCGTATGCAGTGCTTGATGAGAAACCAAAATTTGAGACGCTGCCGACGAGCTATGTTGAGAAATCAGAAAATCAAGCTGGAGTGAAAATTCCAAATAAATCGGACAATGGGGCAGATGCTGAAAAAAATCATGGCAGCACACTGCAAATTATCATGATAGATAAGAATCACGGTTTCACGCTGAAATTATTCTACACTGCATTTGAGAATGAGGACGTCATCACCCGCTCTGCGATTTTCATAAATTCCACAAATCAAAAAGTAATATTAAAGCGTGCGATGGGTGCGCTCATTGATTTCCCCGAAGCGGAGTACAAAATCACTTCATTTCATGGCGGCTGGGCAAATGAGATGAACAGGTGCGACACTGTTCTTACTGGCGGAAAATTTGTAAATTCTTCATTTACTGGAACATCCTCTTCGAGAAACAATCCGCTTACACTTATGGCGCATGCCGATGCAACTGAGGATAGCGGCGTGGTCTTCGGTTTTAATCCTGTTTACAGTGGAAATCACTATACTGCTTTTGAAGTAAACTCTTTTGGGAAAACCAGAGTGGTCTGTGGGATTAATCCTTCTTCTTTCTCATGGACTTTGTATGCAGGAGAAAAATTCGAGATTCCTGAAGTCGTCATGACTGTGAGCAATCATGGGTACAATGGCGTGAGCCAGAATTTCCATCACTTTGTTTCAAAGCATATTGTAAGAGGCTTCTGGCGCGATAAAGAGAGACCTGTTCTTCTAAACAGCTGGGAAGCAAATTACTTTGCTATTTCTGAGGACAAGCTTCTTCGTCTTGCTAAGAAGAGTGCTGAAGCAGGCATTGAATTATTTGTCATGGATGACGGCTGGTTCGGTCACAGGAATGATGACAAATCTTCGCTTGGCGACTGGACTGAAAATAAGAAAAAGCTTCCTCATGGGCTTAAAGGACTTTCTGAAAAAATTCACAAGATGGGCTTAAAATTTGGCATCTGGATTGAGCCTGAGATGATCAGCGTGGACTCTGAGCTTTACAAAAAGCATCCGGAATATGCAATAGAAATTCCGGACATGGCGCATTCTGAAGGACGGAATCAGAGGCTTCTTGACCTTACAAATCCTGAAGTAACGGATTATGTAATAGAGAAAATTTCAGATGTATTAGGCAGTGCAGAAATCGATTATGTCAAGTGGGACATGAACCGGATTTTTTCTGATATCTATTCAAGGTACCTTCCTTATGAGAGACAGGGCGAGGTATTGCATAGGTATGTTCTTGGTTTTTACAGACTCGCATCTGTACTTACGAAAAAGTTTCCTGAGATTCTTTTTGAGGGCTGCGCAGCAGGCGGTAATCGCTTTGACCTTGGTGCATTATGCTATTTCCCACAGATCTGGGGCTCGGATGACACTGACGCTGCTGCAAGGATTGATATCCAGGGTGGCTTGAGTTTTGGCTATCCACAGAGTACGTATACAGCGCATATTTCAGCTTCACCAAACCACCAGACACTAAGACAGATTCCATTTTCTTCAAGAGCGGATGTCGCATTTTTTGCCAATTTTGGGGTGGAATTAAATCTTCTTGATCTGTCGAAGGATGAATTTGATAAGCTGAAAGAGAAGATAACTTTCTATAAGAAATATAGAAAGGTTTTCCAGTTCGGGGATTTCTACAGAGGACGTCAAGGCAACATCATTGAATGGACTGTCGTAAGCCCTGACAAGAAGACTGCGCTGGGGATGATTTTTGAGAGGGAAACTCACCCATCTACGCCGCACCTTACATTTTTCCCGAAGGGACTTGATCCAGAGAAGAAATATCATTTCTATAACATCCCTGAGAAGGTGAGTATTAAGGAATTTGGAGACCTCATCAATGCAGCAGGACTTCCAGTGCATGTGAAGCCTGACTCTCTCCTTGTCAATACAGTCGACAAATTCTATAAGCTTGACGGCGACAAAGAAGATGCTGTGAAGTACGGCGATACGCTTATGAATGCCGGGCAGAGGCTTTCGGAGGCCTATTCAGGAACAGGAATAAATAATGTAAGGCTGTTCAAGGGTTTTGATGCGAGAGTATACATTATTGAAGCTGAGAATTAATAAGATCTTTTGAAGGTGGCAGATGGGTGGCAGCTGTTTGGCAATTTAAAAAAATGATATCAAAAATGCAAATTAACGGAAAACTATAAATTATGATAGAATTCATTAATCAGAGATTTTGGTGGAAATACAAGGAAACGCTATAAGTTTGTTTAAATAAAAAAATCGGGGTGACTGGATTCGAACCAGCGACCCCCTGCTCCCAAAGCAGGTGCTCTAGCCAAACTGAGCCACACCCCGTGCAACGGTTTGTAATATTACTATTAATCTTTAACTTTGTCAAGTATTAATTTAAAATTTTTTTCCTTATTTTTACAAACAATAGAAATATTATGTTCTTTTACACAAGTTTCCATTATGCTATAATTTATAGTCAAAGGATTATTTTTTTTCTGGTGGTTTTATTTTTATCAAAAGGAGGTTTCCATTATGAGAGAAAAATCCGTAAAGATGAAACGTATTACCGCGCTTATAGCTTCTTTTGCTATGCTTGTTTCTTTGAGCGCATGTGCACTTCCGGAGGGGAAAACGATCACGAGTTCTGAGCAGCAATTTAAGGATGCATGTTCAATGGCGGACATTACTGATTATACACAGGCATCAGCTCCGACAATTGCATTTTCGTTTCCTGATGGTGTGCTGAGTACTGGAGCCGGAACAGCATTTCAGCCGGCAAGCGCACTTTATGCAAATATGACTGCATACAATTCAGGAAGCGGCGACAGGCTGTTATTTATTACCATTTCTGACAATACGGGACGTTCACTTTTTGAGAGTGCAGCCAAGTATGATTATGGTAAGGATGTAGATTATAAATACAAGCCATTAGCTCTTTACAATGTTGACTGTATCAAGGTCACGCAGAAGAGTACAAATAAGGTTACCGGATATTATTTCTTTGGATCGAATTTTATTATTAATGTAACACCGGTTGGTGATACTGGACAGCCTTCAGATATTACGAAGGAAGTACTTGGAAATATGGGCTTTGAGACATGATGAACATTTCAGAAATCGATACAGTTGCACTTAATGAAGAAAAATGTGTAGTTGATATTATTGACCAGACACTTCTTCCAAATGAGATAAAGATTATTTCTCTTTCTGAGAAAGGACCAATGTTTGATGCAATTAAACTTCTCCAGGTCAGAGGTGCACCGGCAATCGGTGTATTTGCGGCAATGGCAATGTATGTGCTGGCAGAGCGTTCGTCGGAGCAGACGCTGGCTGGGTTTAATTCAGAATTCGCATCAAACCGGGAGTATCTGAATTCTTCCAGGCCGACTGCAGTAAATCTTTCCTGGGCACTAAAGAAAATGCAAAATGTGGTAGATACCACGGAAAATTCTTTTGATGCTGAATATAATGACAGCGAAATGATAAAAAAAGTCGTTGAGGCACTTCATGACGAAGCAGTGAAGATCCGTGATGACGACATTGACACCTGCAGGAAGATCGGTGAGTATGGAGCGTCGCTTATTCATGATGGTGATGGAATCCTTACCCACTGCAACGCCGGCAAGCTTGCAACAGTCCGCTACGGAACGGCGACGGCACCGATGTATTTAGCTTATGAAAAAGGACTTGACATTAAGGTATACTGCGACGAGACGAGGCCGCTTCTTCAGGGCGCACGACTTACATCGTTTGAACTAAGTGCGGCTGGAATTGATACGACATTAAACTGCGACAATATGTCATCATCCCTGATGAAAGCTGGGAAGATTAATATTATCTTCGTTGGCTGTGACAGGGTTGCTGCAAATGGCGATACTGCGAACAAAATCGGCACTTCGCTGCTAGCTATTGCAGCAAAGTACTATGGTGTTCCGTTTTATGTATGCGCACCATATTCAACTATTGACAAAGCAACTGCTACAGGAGCTGATATTCCTATCGAAATGCGTGATCCTGATGAGGTTGCAGAGATGTGGTATGAAAAGCGGATGGCGCCAACGGGAATTCATATTTATAATCCGGCCTTTGATGTCACAGATCACAAGCTGATTACCGGATTTGTGACTGAAAGAGGGATTTTGAGGCCGGACGAACTATAAAAAAATAATTGAAAGGAACTTTTAGATTCATGGAGACCGAAGAAGAGAGAAACAAAAGGCTTGCACAGGAAGCAGCAGACCGAATTCTGGCAAAGAACGGAAAGACCCGTGAAGATGTCGAGAGAGAAGAGCAGAAAGAAGCTGAAAGCGCCATACAGAAGGTGCCCCAGAATGCACATAGCAATATCAAGCATGTCATTGCAGTCATAAGTGGCAAGGGCGGTGTTGGAAAATCATTCGTCACTGCTTCACTTGCCACAGCATTGAATAAGAAGGGTTATAAGGTTGGTATACTTGATGCTGATATTACAGGTCCTTCGATTCCAAAGATGTTCGGCGTTCATGGTCAGATTTTTTCTACTGAAGAGGGCGGTATTCCGAAGGAGTCAAAGAATGGCATAAAGATTATGTCCATAAATCTCCTGCTTGATGATGAGACGCAGCCTGTCATCTGGAGAGGTCCTGTTATCGCGCAGGCAGTTGAGCAGTTCTGGACGGATATGATGTGGGGCGACATTGACTATATGCTCGTCGACATGCCCCCAGGAACTGGAGATGTTCCGCTTACCGTATTCCAGTCACTTCCGATTGATGGTACAGTCATCGTTACGAGCCCTCAGGAACTTGTCAGCATGATTGTGAAGAAGGCTTACAACATGACTACGATGATGGACATACCTGTGATCGGTCTCGTAGAGAATTACAGCTACATCGTCTGCCCGAACTGTGGCGAGGAGATCAAGGTCTTTGGCGAGAGTGGCATAGATGAGACCGCTGCTGAACTGAATGTTCCAGTTCTTGCAAAGATACCGATTAACCCAATGGTAGCAAAGGCTTCAGATGATGGGGATATTGAATCGCTTGACACAACTGTATTTGAAGATGCTGTACTAAAGATTGTGAAGGGCTGAATCAAAAATATAAATTTTTTATAAACTTTATAAACTAAATATAAATTTTATAAACAAAGAATTAAATCTTTATTAAATCTGGTTTATAATTCTTGAAATTAATGTCACTGGTTATTATAATGCAAGGCACAAAAGAAATTTTCTTTTGTGTCTTGTTTTTTTATGTCGACACCGGGTTTCCCGGATTTTTCAATGAACATTGAAGTATTGGTTGAGGGTATTCATGGCCAGAATCCCCTTAGGTACGTTTTGTCTTTTTTCAAAGAAAGGATTTTTATTATGCAGGATATATTAAAGGAATATGGACCGGCAATCATCACAGTAATCGCAATTGTTGCACTGATCGGACTGATTAGTTTTCTTATTGGAACTGATGGAAGCTCGGTTGTTGGTAAGGCATTTTCAGATCTTATTAATAATTTCTTTACAAGTGCAGGCGGCACGATAAGCGCAGGAACACCTTCCGCGCCAGGAGTTAGGTTTTTCTGAAAGAACTGAGGTGTCAATATGCACAAGCAGAATGAATATGCAATAAGGGAGACAGAGGAATATTTTGGTCCGCTGTACCCTTATATAAAGAATGAGAAGATAACCGACATAGACATTTCAAACGGCATGGTCTTCATCACGGATTCTTCCAATCAGAGGACAAGGTGCAGGGAGATCCGCATTACGGATGAATTTCTTGAGATCTTTGTTCAGAGGGTGGCAAATACCGTCAGCAAATCCTTTAACAAAGATGTACCTGTTCTGGAAGCAGAGACAGACAGGCTCAGGCTTACGATCGTTCACCCTTCTGTTTCGCTTGGTGGTATCTCAGTCAGTATCAGAAAGACGCCCGTGATCCAGAGAATTACTGAAGCAAATATAGTCTCCTCCGGATATATGTCCAGGGAAATATATGAACTAATCAGGGCACTTGTCAGGGCGCATATGAATATTGTGTTCTGCGGCGAACCCGGAGTAGGCAAAACCGAGTGTGCCAAATTTTTCTCCCAGTATATTCCAAAGGACGAGAGAGTCATCACCATTGAGGACAATCCGGAATGGCATTATTCAATATTAAATCCAGGACATGACAGCGTGGAGCTTCGAATCAATGACAGAATGGACTATACGAAAGCGATAAAGACATGTCTTAGGCTGAATCCCAAATGGATGATGCTCTCCGAGGCCAGGTCTACAGAAGTGCTAAGGCTGATAGAGGGCTTTTCGACTGGTGTACATGGCATGACCACACTTCATACGGATGATGTCACAAAGATTCCGGACAGAATGGTGAATATGGCCGGGACGATTTCAAATGAAAAGAGATTTCTGAATAATGTCTATTCTTTTATTGACGTTGGCATTCTGATCAGAAAGAAAATGGTGAAGGATTCTTATGGCAGGGAAAAGAAAATAAGATATCTGGATGAAATGTGCTTTTTCCTGCATGATGAAACAGGAAACCGTGCAGAATTATGTGTAAAAAATGGAGCTCTTACAGAGAATCCAATACCTGAAGAGATTATCAGAAAAATGGAAAGGGATGGACTGGATGTAGCTAAAGAAATCCCTTTTTGGAGAAAGCAGCAGCCTGCTGATGACAGCTGCTGTGAGGAATCATCTGAGGATATTCGAATGAATGAGATTCTCAGGGAAATCATTAATCTTTCAAATGAAAGGAGGAAGGCTGTTGAAAAAAAGTACTTTATCTGATGAACTTACGACTTATGGCTATGTCTTCTCTATGAAGAAGTCCATACTTATGTATGCTTTGGCATTAGCGGCGATGTTTCTGCTTGGAAAAGTTTTCAGGCTGAACAATATCTCGATCATCGTTCTATCTGTAGTAGCAATTATACTTCTCCCATTTTTTATCAGAAACCAGGTCAGAAACAAATATATTCAGAGGCAGTTTTCAGACTTGAATATTTATATGGAGCAGTTTCTGTATTCATTCAGAAAATCAAAGAAGGTTCTTGCAGCATTGAAGGATGTTGAAGGACTTTTTGAAAAGGGAGAGATGAAGGACACGATTGCTTCTGCGATTCATCATATTGAAAGGACCTTTGATGAAAAGGATGTTGTGAGAAATGGGCTAAAAATAATAGAAGATAAATATGACAATGATGTACTTCGGATGATTCACCGCTTTGCACTTGAGGCAGAGAGCCTTGGCGGAGACTGTGATGGTTCGGTTACACTGCTCTTAAGCTACAGGAGGATGTGGGCAGACAGGGTATATGATGTAATGAATGAAAAGAAAAAAAACCGAAGGGACATCATACTTTCGATTATCGTTTCATTAGTTTTATGTTCAGCTGTTTATGTTGTTGCCCAAAAGGTAGATGTAGATTTCTCTTCAAATATTTTTTCCAATATTGTAACTTCTGCAGTTTTGATTTTAGATCTTCTGATATTTTACAAAGCAGATACGCTGCTTTCGGCAAATGATGAGCTAAAGAAAAAGAAGAATGATGAAGAGCTGTTAAAGCAGTATGAGAGAATAGAAGAATATAATGACAGCTTCATTTTGGACAGGATAGCAAAGAAAGCAGCCATGAAATCAGTCACCAGGGCACTGGAAGAGGCATTTCCTGAATGGCTCATGCAGGTTTCACTTCTTCTTCAGACAGAAAATGTACAGGTTGCAATTATGAAATCCTGTAAGGATGCACCTCCAGTTATGAAGCCTGCACTGAAAGAACTTATAGGAGGGCTAAAAAAAGAGCCAGACAGCATCAATCCATATCTGAATTTCTTATCCGAATACACACTTCCAGAGGTCAGATCCTCCATGAAAATGCTGTATTCACTTTCTATTGGCTCTGGTGGAGATTTTTCTGAGCAGATTGCAGATTTCATCAGAAGAAATCAAAGCATGAATGATAAGGCTGAGAGAAATAAAAGCTCTGACAGGCTTTCTGGTATGTATGCGCTCTTTCTTGCACCACAGATTACTGGAGGGGCAAAGCTTGTTTGCGATATGGTACTTCTTTTCGTCATGTATCTTGCAAGCATGCAGGGAGTCGGGCTATGAGGAAGGAGGACTGAATGGAATCTGTAATAAAAAGTTTTTTAGGCGTCTTCTTTATTATCCTTATAACTGCGATAGGTGTTTCACTCATGAGTACAGCAGTTTATTCAAGAAAAATGAATTCTTTTGCATCAGACACTGAATACAGGATCGAAAATTCTCATTTTGCTGACGGCGTGATTGAAAGTACAAAAAAGGATGCTGAAAATCTGGGATGCACGCTTAGTGTAGAAAAGGATGTTTCATCAGGCGATGGAAGAGCCTATGGCAGGATGGTAATCGAATATCCCTATGAAATTAAGCTGCTCGGTATAAAGAAGACAAAAAGAATAGAGAGGGATCTGGTATGAGAAGGATAATAGAAGAAGGTGGACTTTCAATTGTTTATTTCCTTTTAGGAGGTTCTGTAATCGCTTTTTTAATCATGGTTCTTACTGCCGTGAGCTCGCACTGAAATGGAGGCATAGAAGTGAAAGAAATAATCGATGAATATGGTGATGCTATCCTGGCTACAATCGGTGGAGGCTTCATTATGTTATTAACGCTGTTTATATTTTTCTCATCCAAAAGTCCCTTTTTTGGTGTGATTTCAAATTTCCTGCCGTTTTGATATAGAAAGGAATACTGTTATGAAAGAAGTGATGTCTGAATATGGTAGGACGATCATTGCTGCTGTTGCAACGGTCCTGATAATTTCAATTCTCTTTGTTTCGAAGATTTTTAATGGTGGAAATATTCTTGACGGTACTGGGAAAATTGCATTATCAATGAATGAGGGAAAGCTTGATGATACGGCATATGATGGAACATCCTACAGGCATACAACTAGTACCATGAATTTTGATCCGTCAGATGCTGTTTCAAGTACATGCCTTATTGCTGGAAAAGAGTATTCGTCCGATCAGCTGATTCAGTCGAAATCTGGAAGGAATGCCTATTCTGTTAAGGTACTAACTATTTCCTGTATTTCCGGATTAGATGAAGGCAGTGATGTGACAGGCGACGTCCTGATGAATGGAAAGCTTACATTTTCACAGCGGGGAATATACAAGGTGAGGATGCGCTGTACGAATCAGGATGGCAAATATTTTTATGGGAACATGTATATTAATGTGAGTCCGAATGGAGGGATGAATGCGTGAAACAACTTAGTTTAGGAATCGTTCTTTCTGTAATAGCAATATTTGTCACAGCGATCATTCTAACCATTGACACCAGGACGAACAGGGAACATGAACTTCAGAATGCTGTTGAACGGGCGCTGTCAGAGACACTCGATAAAGCCTCCATGGATGCCGTGAGCGGAAGTTATTCAGATGATGCGATGGCCTCCCTTGCCACCGAAGCAATCAGAAAAAATATTACTGTTCCAGAAAACGATAAGAACTTTGATCTTGAAATAAATATTATTTCATCAGATGTAAAAAATGGACTTCTCTCAGCGAATGTGAAGGAGACATATACCAATCCAAACGGGAAAGTCATCACGATTGAAACAGAGAGGACTGCTGTCATTGAAGGTGAATCTGAAAAAAAGGCATACAAAATAAGCTACAGATATTCAAAGGAAGATGCTTTGACATTTAATGTGCCGGAAATAGCAGCCGAATATACTTTGTGTGAAGATGATGTTATTCCGGTTCCTAAAGTATGCAGGTTCAAGGGATATGATTTTAAGGGATTTTATGATAAGGAAAGCGGGATAAAATATTCTGCTGATGATCTGAAAAATAAAAAAATCGACAGGTCATTAAATGACCATACGCTGTACCTTCAATATCAAAGCGATGGGACTGATGAAAATAGCGGAAAGCTTATTACCGTAAGGATGAAACCCGCATTATCAGGGCCTGGTTCTTCTAGTGATTTTAATGCGCACGGAAAAGAAGGCGGCTCAGGCGGAAATGGAAAGTATATGTACAAATTCAGCTATCATTACTGTAAAGAGCATAAGGCTATTGAACTCTCCGTAAATATTTATGACGAGGATTCGAAACCATATAAAAATTACCGTTTTCACTCTGCCAGTGACAATTATCCACTGAACACACAAAATCCTTCGCTGCAGAATTCAAACACACTTGATCAGGCTATTTCTGAAATGCTTTCAGATTTAAAAATTACGGATTACACTGTTTCAGATGTAAAAAATCTTATTTCTGTGAAATTTGGATATCATGAAGACGGCAGAAAAATATGGTCATATCCGCTTGAAAATAATAAAAGGTATTATCTTGTTTATCTTACTGCAGAAACGCTTTCGATTATACCCGGTGATGACAAGGATAGTAGTATAGATGCGTTAGGTGCGGTAACGCTCAAGGTCATTCCGGGAAAAGGAGTTGCATCCACTTATGGAAGCGGAAAATATCCAGCTGGAACCAAGGTAAAATATGGGGGCACGCAGAGATTTGGTTATGCAAAGCCTCTGGAAAAAGAAATCACGCTTACAAAAGATACTGAGATAGTGGTAAATACAGTACCCTGGGATCACAGAATCCATTTCGATCCGAACGGGGGAGATGGTGCACCCGATGATATCATCAAGGTATTTGGAGAATTAGTAAAAATTCCAGTTTATATTCCAAACAGGGATACGTATCATTTTGATTATTGGAGTACCGTAAATCAGGATCCTGTAGAGATGGGAAGTGATTATACGCATGATCAGGATGGTGGAACGGTCATCATGATTGCACACTGGAAATCTTATATTTCCTATGATACTACCACCGGACTTGCTAATCTTTCAGACAAGATTGCTTCATCTGATTTCTCGTCAGATACTATGTATGATGGCGGTGCAGTTTCTGTATCTAAGAAGCCGTCAGTATCTTATCAGGGAAATGATGTAAGCGGTTCTGTCATTTTTGTTGGCTGGAATACGGAAAAATATGGCCGGGGTGAATGGTATGCCTACGACATGAATGGTTCAAGCGGCAGCTTTTCTTATGGCGGCGGAGACTTAAAACTGTATGCCCAGTACAGACTTAAATATGATCTTTTTTATGATGGAAATGAACAGACAGAAGGTGACAACTTTTTAGAAACAAGAGAAGATGGCGTGGTTGCTTCTGTATCTGGTTCTACATTCACATTTGGAGAAAATCCATTTGTAAAATATAATGACACTACAGTACATGACAGGAATTTTGATAAGGATATTCCATATTTAGAGCGCTATTCATTTCAGGGATGGAGTCTGAATAAGACTGCATATTTTAATGACACAATGGTTTATCATTGTGAGAATGAGAGAAAAGATTTAGGAGACATCAAAGAGGCAGGAATAAGGGATTATCTTTCAGAATGTCTTGCGACAAATCCCTGTGATAACATTCACATTGACAATGGCTATATTACGGTAACGACCTACGCCGTATGGGACAAATTTCCGTATGTTGATGGCTATGATATTGGACTGATCAAAGATGATATTATCGATTTTTCTGATGATGAATTAAAAAACATGATCATAGCACTGTCTGATGCAAAATCATATGATTATGATGATGCCATCATGAATCTGGATCCACCGAAAATAGAATTTATGAATTTTAAGAAAGAAGACTTCATTCCACAGAATGATTTTGGTACTACTGTATGTAATCTTATGGTTAAGGACAGTGCAGGAAATATTTCTTATTATCAGATTCAGGTTTATATTACCTCAGAAAATTTTGAGACATCAAAATATGACAGTTCAAAAAAAGCTGTAACATATAAAAGGTTCGTTGATGAAGAAAATTACAGCAAATCATTTACTTCTTATAATACGGTAAATGAGTCAGTCCTGTCTGAACATGACAGAAAAAATGCCCATGATCGTGGTGGAATGGAAATCTTTTCAAAGTGGCTGCTTACAGACGACTGCAAGTGGAAGATGAAGTCTGCATTCTCATAAAAAATGCCTCCCTTTTGAGGAGGCGAATAATGTACATTGACAATAGAAAATATTATCTTCGAAGACCTTCCCAGAAATACTGAAGGGTGGATTTCGGAAGAAGTTTTGCGAAAGCCCTGTGAATCGTGCAGACAAAGCCAGGAGTTGAAACTGCTGCATGCCTGTATGATGCAGCAAGGGCGCGCTTTGAAACCTTCTTTGAATTAACGCCAAAGGCATAGGAACGAATTGTATTTTTCTCAGAATTTTCAGTCTTCTCAGCAATATTTATGAATTCGGTATCTTTCATCCAGTATGGACATACTGTTGTGACTGAGATTTTTCTAGGCATGAGTTCCATTCTTAAAGCCCTTCCATAGGAATAGACATAAGCTTTTGTAGCTGCATAAACGTTAATCTGCTGGAATGGCTGAAAAGCTGAAGTAGAAGAAATAAGGATGATTCTTGCACCTGCAGTCATGAATGGCAGAACGGTCTGCACAGTATCCGTAAGCGCCCGGCAGTTTAGATCAATCATTCGCTCGCTTTCAGATTTATCCACCTTCTGATAATTTCCGATTTTTCCAAAGCCTGCAGAAGCAATCAGGTATCTGACATCGATATTTCCATACTGTACCAGAGTATCGTTTAATGTATCAAATGCTTCAGTTTTTAATAAATCAAGTGAGATGCATTTTGATTCATGCTTAAGTTCCTTTGCAAGGGCTTCAAGTCTGTCCGTTCTTCTTGCGATGAGGATGAATTCATCAAAGTCATTCCTTTTATCGAGATCCCTTGCCATTTGGGAGCCAAGACCTGATGAAGCTCCAGTGATCAGTGCGATTCGTTTTACTGGAGAAGCATTCCCTGAAGTAATTTCTTCAGATGAAGTTTTATTATCCGTCTTTTTGGATTTTGATGAAAGTATGCTTCTTTCGATTATTCCGCCAATGAATGCCACTACTATGCCAAAAATGACAATGTTTCCAAGAGCATTTCTAATGAAGTTATAAATTGATGAGATTATTTTAACTGCAGTCATGCTGAATGCCTCCAAAATACAATAAGTGAAATACGATTAAATGAATATTTTCAGGCCTTGCCAGTACTTCCAAATCCGCCAGTCCCTCTGTCTGTAGAGGACAGTTCATCGGTTTCTTCAAATTCTACTGGAAGAAATGGGAGTATTACCAGCTGTGCTATGCGCTCGCCCTTTGTAATTGTTCTGTCTTCTTTTGAATCATTGTGAAGGGGAACACGGATTTCTCCACGGTAATCAGCATCTATTACGGCGACGCAGTTTGCAGGACGAAGACCTTCTTTTACTGAAAGCCCGGATCGTGCAAAAACACCGCCGAAATAGTTCTTTGGGATTTCACATGCGATTCCGGTGCCGATCAGGCAGGTTTCACCTGCTTTTATGATGGTTTCATCTGTCGAGTAAATATCATATCCGGCACTGTCTTCCGTTCCTCTTTTTGGAATTACTGCATCATTATTAAGCAGCTTTATTTTCATCTTCATGTAAGACCTCTTTTCTCAAACAATACATATGAATGATGTTAGTGACATTTTATTACTTCAGAAGAAGGGTATGTCAATTATTGATTTCGATTTTTGATAGTATCACAAACTTTATACAGATGTAAATAAATCATTATGTTCTTCATTGTATTTTTACATTTCTACGCAAAATACTTTTAACAAAATTTTCTTTTTGTACAAATACTTATTGAAATTTGTGCGTGGATTCCTTCTTTGTGCTATCATAGTGAAGTCAAAATTCGGATTTGAAGGAGAATTCTTATGAACGGTGTGATGATGCAGTATTTTGAATGGTACCTGCCTTGTGACCATTCACTTTGGAAAAAGGTTGCAAAGGAAGCTTCAGACTTAAAGAAACTTGGAATTTCTGCAGTATGGCTTCCTCCTGCTACTAAAGGTGCTTTTGGTGATCAGGGTGTAGGTTATGCAGTTTATGACCTTTATGATCTTGGTGAGTTTGACCAGAAAGGTTCGATTCCTACAAAATACGGAACGAAGGATGAATATATCAAGGCGATTTCCGCTTTGAAAAAAGCAGGAATAGATGTATATGCAGATATTGTCCTCAATCACAAAATCGGAGCCGATGAGGCGGAAGAGATGGAAGCAACTGAATATGCTTCAAACAACAGGACGCTGCCAGTTTCAGGTGAAGAGCACATCAAAGCCTGGACAAAATTTACATTCCCAGGCAGAAAGGAAAAGTATTCCGACTTCATCTGGGATCAGAGCTGCTTTGATGGCGTGGACTGGGATGACAATCTGAAAAAGAATTCAGTCTATATGATCAAAGGCCATAGCTGGCAGGGTGAAGTTGACACCGAGAATGGAAATTATGATTATCTGATGGGTGCAGATATAGATTTTGACCAGCAGAAAGTCATAGACGAGCTCACCAAATGGGGTGAATGGTATATTAAGACTGCCGGTTTCACAGGATTCAGACTGGATGCAGTAAAGCATATAAAAGCAGACTTTTATAAAGACTGGCTTCCAAAGATGCGTGAATGCATGAAGAATCCGGATGCTTTTGCAGTAGGTGAATACTGGAATCTTGATGTAAACGCGCTTGAAAACTATTTAGGCGAAGTAAATGGTGAGATGTCACTTTTCGATGTGCCTCTTCATAAGCATTTTTATGACATCAGCTGTGATGGCGAACATTCTGATCTTCGGAAGGTTTTTGATGGAACCTTAGTCCAGCAGAATCCGGAAAAGGCTGTTACATTTGTGGACAATCATGATACTGAGCCTGGACAGGCACTTTTCTCATTTGTAAATGAATGGTTTAAGCCGCATGCGTATGCTTTGATTTTATTAAGAGAGGCTGGATATCCATGTCTTTTCTACGGAGATTATTATGGAATTCCAGAGAAGAATGTTCCGGCAGGAAATGAATACCTTGACCTTCTTTTGAAAGCAAGGCAGGAATATGCCAAAGGTCCGCAGCATGATTATTTTGTCAATGAGCACTGTATCGGATGGACCAGGGAAGGAAAGGGACTTGCAGTTGTGCTTTCAACAAAATATGATCAGACAATAAATATGTATGTCGGAAAAGACTTTGCAGGAAAGAAATATCGTGATATACTAAAGAACCGGTCAGAAGAGATCGTGGTTGACGAAAACGGTAATGCAGACTTTTATGCAAAGGATGGTTTTGCGTCAGTCTGGATTCCAGAAGATTAGTTTTTTATCAGTTATGTGAGGAAAGATATGGATTACGAATATAGACCTAAGGGAGTCTGTTCAGTAGATGTGAAATTTTCCATAGACGATGAGGGAAAACTTCACAATGTTGCTTTTGTTGGCGGATGTAATGGAAATCTCAAAGCCATTGGTAAGCTTGTTGAAGGAAAAGATGCTCATGAAGTAGCTGAGATTCTGAAAGGAAATGACTGCCAGGGGAGAGGTACATCCTGTGCAGATCAGTTTTCAAAAGCTATTGAGAGTGCACTTAGTTGATTTTTCGGGAGGATATCATGAAAAGAAAAAAGAAGTCATTATTAGCAGTCATCGCTGTATTTGCCCTTATTGCAACAACAGTGCTTTCATCCACTGTTGATGGTCTTGGGACAGCAGAGGCAAGAAGCAGAAGACGTTCTTCAAAGAAGTCAGGCGTAGTAACTGTTGCAATAGATCCTGGACATGGCGGAATTACTGCTGGGACAGGAGAAAGTGCTACGGGATGCGTATACAATGGCATTCAGGAAAAGGACATGACGCTTTATGTTGCAATGGCTATGAAGTCATATCTTGAGCAGTTTGATGGCGTAAGGGTCGTTATGACTAGAACTACCGATACATACGTAAGCCTTGCAGACAGGGTGAAGATAGCAAAGAATGCAGGCGCAGATTTCTTTTACTGCATCCATTTCAACGCTTCAGCAAGCCACATGCTCTATGGCTCAGAACAGTGGATTCCTTATGAGGAACCATATTTCAGCAAGAGCTATGCGATGGCATCAAATGTAAGAGACGAGCTTGCTGCACTTGGTCTTTACCAGAAGGGAATAAAGACAAAGATTGGCAATAATGGTGATTATTATGGCATTCTTAGACATTCTGTAGCAGCAGGCATCCCTTCTGTTCTTGTCGAGCATTCGTACCTTGACAATGCCGGTGATTCTTTTATTTATTCTGATCCTGCCACATACATTCAGCTTCTTGGAAAAGCAGATGCTTATGCAGTTGCAAAGTATTATGGATTGTCATCAAAAGCCACTGGCGTAAGCTTTGCAGGTTACCCTAAGGCAGCAGTTCCAGCAGGATATACAGGATGGGATGCTACAGCTCCTGATTATGTAGCGATTTCAGAGAATAGTTTCGATGGAAGTACAGCAACTGTTACCATGACAGCTGTAGATCTTCAGTCACCTATTATCTTCTATGGATATTCACTCGATGGAGGTGCCACCTTCCAGCCATATCAGATCTGGCCGCAGGGAGCAGGAAATGTTACATTCAATATCACCGCTCCAGCTGGAACAACTGTTGTTGGCATAGCAGTAGATGAATATGACCATGCGACTGTTTCAGCGCCAATTACATTATAAATGACATCATAAAAATTTATTGAAAAAAAAGGCTGATTGGATTATGATATGACGATAGCGACTGAAAAGAATCGCATTTCGTTAGATTTATGGCGTTTTTATAAAAGGATAATATAATGGCATTTCTTAATTCAACTGACATTGGTATCGATCTTGGTACAGCCAGTATTTTGGTTTACTTAAAAGGCAAGGGCGTCGTTTTAAAAGAACCTTCTGTAGTAGCTTTTGACAGGGATAGTTCAAAGATTCGTGCAATAGGTGAGGAAGCAAGGCTTATGCTTGGACGTACACCAGGAAATATTGTAGCAGTAAGGCCTCTTCGACAGGGTGTTATCTCAGACTATACGGTTACTGAGAAGATGATAAAGTATTTCATCCAGAAGGCAATGGGAAAACGTTCCTACAGGAAGCCAAGGATTTCTGTCTGCGTTCCTTCGGGAGTTACAGAAGTTGAGAAGAGAGCAGTTGAGGATGCAGCCTATGCAGCTGGTGCCAGAGAGGTATTTATCATTGAGGAGCCGATTGCTGCAGCCATTGGTGCAGGAATCGATATTTCAAAGCCTTGCGGCAATATGATCGTCGATATCGGTGGCGGTACAGCAGATATTGCCGTTATTTCCCTTGGTGGTTCTGTCGTCTCTACTTCCATCAAGATTGCTGGAGATGACTTTGATGAAGCCATCGTCAGATACATGAGAAAAAAGCACAATCTTCTCATTGGTGAGCGTACTGCTGAGGATGTGAAGATCAATATTGGAACCTGCTATCCTCTGCCAGAACCAATGACTATGAATGTCAGAGGCCGAAACCTTGTCACTGGTCTTCCAAAGACTATTGAGGTTTCATCTGAAGAGACTGAGGAGGCATTAAAAGAGCCTACCATTCAGATCGTTGAAGCAGTCCACAGTGTACTTGAAAAGACGCCGCCAGAACTTGCTGCAGATGTTGCAGACAGGGGCATCATTCTTACAGGAGGCGGTTCTCTTCTAAGAGGCCTGGAAGAGCTTATGGAAGAACGTACAGGCATCAATACCATGACAGCTGAGAATCCTATGTACTGTGTAGCCATTGGAACGGGAAAATATGTTGATTTCATGGCTGGTGAGAGAGACATAGACGACAAGGATTCAAAGAAATAATGATTTTAAGTGCAGGTCTTCATGATGACCTGCATTTTTCGTAGTTTGGTGTTAATTATTTATCTGATTTTCCGATAAAGATAATGAAATCTTTTAATTTGCCATGGATGGCATTTAGATAGAGCATTCAGTCGGAGACTGACAACAGCGATATTTAAAGGAGCATTTATGGTAAAAGGTCTATATACTGCATATACAGGTATGATGAATGAGCAGAACAGGATGGATGTTCTCTCAAACAATCTTGCAAATTCCAGTACAACAGGTTACAAAAAAGAAGGTTCAGTCGCTCAGGCATTTTCTGATCAGCTGGCAATAAAGATAAAGGATCATTCTGAAGCTGATATTCCAAGAGGACTTGGCGTTATCAACCAGGGTGTGAAGATAGGTGAGACCTATACTGATTATTCCAGTGGTCCATTCCAGGTCACAGATATTGATTCAAATCTTGCAGTGGCTGGAGACGGTTTCTTTGCAATTGCATTTACGGACAGAAATGGAAATACATCAGTCAAATATACCCGTGATGGTGAATTCACTGTAAATTCGGATGGATATCTGGTTACGAGTGATGGAAATCATGTGCTGAATCAGACTGGAGCCATGAATTCTGATCCAAGTGAAGCAAACTGGGTCAGGATAGATCCTCTTTCAAAATATACGATAGATTCACAACGGAATATCTGGCAGAATGATACGAATATTGGAAATGTCGGTCTTGTAGATTTTGCTGACAGGAATTATCTTTCTAGATATGGTGAAAATGCCTACGATCTGGTTGCCGGCGGGACTGTGCAGAATGCGACAGGTACCATTGAGCAGGGCACACTTGAGGATTCAAATGTAAATGTTGTCGACGAAATGATAAATCTTATTTCAGTTTCCAGGGCATATGAGGCTGGACAGAAGATGATTCAGGCAGAAGATGAGACGCTTCAGATGGCCGTTTCAGATGTCGGCCGTGTTTCTTAACATATAAAGTTAATTCTCATATTTGGATAAGGTTTGGAGGAATAGATATGATACGTTCATTATGGACAGGTGCATCGGGTATGAAGGCGCAGCAGACCAGCCTTGATTCTGTCGCTAATAATCTCGCAAATGTAAATACTACAGGATATAAATCGCAGACAGTAGAGTTCAAATCCCTTCTTTATCAGAATCTTCAGACTGCTACAACCACATCAGATGGAAATCCAAAGCCGACCAGTGCACAGGTAGGACTTGGCACCAGAGTAGCATCCACGAATTCAAACTGGGCTGAGGGACAGCAGCTTGCTTCAGACAATCCTACAGCACTTTTCATCAATGGAACAGGATTCTTTACCATAAGGGGTGCTGATGGAAATACATATTATACCAGAAATGGTGATTTTACTTTTTCCACCAGTACTGATAATGCAAACCTTGTGCTTACAGATTCTGAGGGAAATGAAGTCCTGGACACCACAGGGAATCCTATTTTACTTCCAGCAAATGCATCTGCAGAAAGTGTTTCCGTTGCAGCAAATGGTGCCATTGGATACAGACAGGCAGACGGTACATTAGCTACGACTGGTCAGACGATAGGAATTGCCCAGTTTGCAAATCCGCAGGGACTTGAAAAGACTTCGGGAAATCTTCTGATGGAGACAAATGCATCCGGACAGGCTATTAATGAAGGAACTACAAATCTTAATATTACCAGATCTGTGATCAGGCAGGGCTATATAGAAGGTTCAAACGTCAATGTTGCAGATGAAATGGTTAAGATGATCGTTACCCAGAGAGCATACGAAATGAACTCCAAGTCAATCCAGACATCAGATACCATGATGGAAGAAGCGAATAATCTCAGAAGATAATGAATAAAATTGGCAAACAAAGTTTGTGCGCCTATTGATAAATATTGCAAGGTGTAAAAAATGGATATTTCATCAACCCCATATTTAAATTCATATGTGAATGCAGCGCAGTCTTCCAATTCAAAAAACAGCGCTGATTCTATTTCTGACAAGGCAAAGAATCTCTCATCTGCTTCATCAAAGGAGGATTTGAAGGATGCAGTCAAGTCTTTTGAAGGATATTTTCTTGAGCAGATTCTAAAGAAAGAAAAGGAAAATATCGACCTTATTAATGGTGATGATGGTGATCTTACCACTAACCAGTTGGAAGATTTCTATATGGATCAGACGATTTCAAAAGTTTCATCTGAAATGGTAGATAAGAATTTTGGCTCTCTTACAGATGAATTTACAGATTCTCTTGCAAGGACATATCATATTTCTGACTCGAAGGATTCAAGCAAATAATTTTTTTTCATGGAAGAAGATACATATCAGGGTTTTGTTTCAAATATCATATTTCGGAACGATGAAAATGGATATTCTGTTTTTCAGTTCCAGTCAGAAGAAGCAGGAGAATTTACTGCAGTCGGTGCGCTGCCAAAGTTAGCTCAGGGTGAAAATTTAAAACTCACTGGTGCTTTTGTAGAACATCCCGTATACGGGGAGCAGCTTAAGTGCTCACATTTTGAATACATAGTTCCTACAGATGAAACAGCAATCGAACGCTACCT
Source organism: uncultured Lachnospiraceae bacterium (assembly GCA_900317755.1). Classification (GTDB taxonomy): domain Bacteria; phylum Bacillota; class Clostridia; order Lachnospirales; family Lachnospiraceae; genus RUG306. Next base: position 15,064 of record ONHZ01000047.1, on the reverse strand, counting down.
TTCTGGTGGCGCTATTTCAGGAATAGGTCCGAATCTTGCGAAACGGATCATAAAGAAATTTCATAAAGATACATTTCGCATAATGGAGGAAGAGCCAGAAAGACTTGCTGAAATAAAGGGAATCAGTGAGCGTATGGCAAGAGCTATATCAAAGCAGATGGTAGAGAAACGGGACCTGCGGGAGGTCTCTGTTTTTCTTTCCAAATATGACATCACTCCGAATCTTGCGATGAAGATATTCGACAAGTATGGGCAGGATGTCTATTCTGTAATTAAGGAAAATCCATACAGACTTGCTGAAGATGTTGATGGCGTAGGCTTTAAGACTGCTGACAGGATAGCCATGAGGGTGGGATTCTCAGCAAATTCTGATGAGAGAATTCGTGCATGTGTACTCTATCTTTTAGACAGGGCATCCGGTGAAGGTCACACATATTTACCACTTCCAATACTTAAAAGAAATCTAAAATATCTTATTCCAGTTGAGGATGAAAGACTCGATGATATTCTTTCAAATCTTTCATTTGAAAAAAGAATTTATATTGAAAAGTCGGGTGACTTTGATGAAGACGGTCTCGTAATTAAGCGGGTATACAACAGCTTTTTTTATCATCTCGAAAAGAAGGTAGCAAAGCGCCTGATTCATTCTTTAGTAAATGGAGAAGATTCATTAGGAAAGCCTGATGGAGAAGAATGGAATAGTTTGGAAGATCATGACAGCGAGCTTCTTACGATTATTAATCAGATTGAAAAGGATGAAAGCATCACCCTTGATGAAAGGCAGAGAGAAGCCGTTATTCTTTCTGCAAAAAATAATTTCTTTATTCTGACAGGAGGTCCTGGTACTGGAAAGACGACGACGCTGAAGGTGATGATCGAGGTTTTTGAAGCACTTGGAATCGAAGTTTTTCTGTCTGCCCCTACCGGACGTGCTGCGAAAAGAATGACAGAGGCTACAGGCAGAGAGGCAAAGACCATCCACAGATTGCTCGAAGTAGGATCCATGAAATCATCTGATGGAAGGGAATATACTTCATTTAACAGGAATGCAGATAATCCCCTGGAATGCGGAGCATTAATAATAGATGAAGTCTCTATGGTAGACCTTCCATTATTTTCAAGTGTGCTGACTGCCCTGCCAGAATCAGCAAAGCTTATTCTTGTAGGAGACCAGAATCAGCTTCCGTCTGTTGGTCCAGGGAATGTGTTAAGGGATATTCTGGAATCAAACAGATTTCCATCAGTTTATCTTGATACGATTTTCAGGCAGGGTGAAAATTCTGATATTGTAAAGAATGCACACCTTGTAAACAAGGGGCTTCCAGTTACACTTGACAATAAATCCAGGGATTTTTTCTTTGTCGAAATGCATGATACGAATAAAATATTAAATTATGCTGCATCACTTATTTCTGAAAAGCTTCCTAGATATTTAAATATTGATTCATCTGAAATACAGCTGATGTGTCCGTCAAAGAAGGGGAATGCTGGTGTTCCAGCTGTAAATACATTCCTTCAGGATGCACTAAATCCACCGGATGATAGAAAGCGCGAGAGAAAATACATTGACCGCACCTTTCGCGAGGGTGACCGTGTCATGCAGATGAAGAATAATTATGATCTCGAGTGGAATGTCTATGGCAAATATGGTACAGCTGTAGAGCAGGGCAAGGGTGTCTTTAACGGTGATATTGGAACAATAAAAAGAATTCATCCTGAAACAAGCGAGATTGAGATTGAATTCTTCCCGGACAGGGTAGTATTTTATCCATACAGCTCACTTTCAGATCTGGATCTTTCCTATGCTGTTACCATTCATAAGTCCCAGGGTTCTGAATATGAGGCCGTTGTTATTATATTAATGAACGGTCCCGGACAACTGCTGAACAGAAACCTGCTTTATACAGCAATCACCAGGGCGAAAAAATGCGTGGTTATCCTCGGAGAAAAGGACGTCTTTTACAAAATGGAGCAAAATACGAATGTAGCAGTAAGATACAGCGGATTAAAAGACAGACTTATTCACCAGGAGAATACTTTTTGAAAAATTCATCATATTCATTGAAGGATTTTGGAAGTGTAACGCCCATTGAACCTATGATGGTTTTATTGTACAGCTTTGAGATCGTTCCGTTTGAAAGACCTACTCTCATCGTTCCTGGTTCTTCATTTTTAAATAATATCTGATAAGCCATTTCTCCTGCCTTGTAGCCCTTGTCATATGGATCTTCAAAGGATGAGATCGAGGTCAGGGTACCTATATTTTCGTCACCACCAAAGGTAAATTTACCAGCTGCAGAAGCAAGCGAAGTAATTTCTTCAGCATAAGGCTTAAGTCCTTCCCCTGCAGGAAGGTAAAGTATTGAGCAGGTAGCCAGAGCACGTTCAGTAACTGCAGAAACAGAGTCATCAGGTGTTTCAGGATTTAGGGATACACCAAATTCTGTCCACTTTATTCCAGCTTCATCCAGATATTTTTCGAGAAGAGTATTCTGATATATTTCTTCCATATTGCCTTTTTCATAAAAGAGTCCAATATTTTCCGGCGCATTATCTGTGAGTTCAATAAGAGCGGAGAGATGTTCAGCAAGGGCAGGAAGAGAAGAAACACCGGTTATGTTCGTGCCAGTTTTCCTTGACCAGATATACCTGTCAGCAGACCTAAGTCCTAGGGCATCATAAAAGTCGATGACTCCACAGGAAACAACAGGAATATCAGTGGTGTCTTTAACGGCAGCCTTTAGCGCTTCAGGGCCTAGTGTAAAAATCAGATCCTTATCATTCAGATATCCGGAAATTACTGAATCCATATTATCCTTTTCCGGATCTTTATTCACTTCATATGAAATCGTATGTTTTCCGGCATTATCCTTTATCGCTGCCTTAAAACCCAGCAGCATGGCATTGTAGTCAAGAACATAGTCATCATTTTCATATTTAAGGGCGATGCCAATATTGTAGTCAGAAGCCTTTTCTGAAACATTAGCAGTCGTACTTTTCTTAGTTGCTTTTTTCTTTCTTGCGCAGGCAGTGGCATTTGTCATAATAAGCGCTGCAGCAAGCGAAAGCGCGATAATTTTATGTAATCTTTTTTTCATCTATTCTACCTTCTAATAAACATAAGTAATACCAAATCTTACATTTGAGAATAAAAAAAGTCAATATTAGTAATTATATTCTTCTTACAAAACGAAAGAAATTGATAAGAGTCATCCATGAACAAAATAATAACGAAATCCCATAAAGCAATACAAAAATTAATTTTCCCGGCAAAATGTATGTCGTGTGGCAAAATACTTCTAGAAAAAGAAGAGAGATATGGTCTGTGCCATTCGTGCGGGAAAAAGGTTTTTATAATACGTGAGCCTGTATGCAAAAAATGCGGTAAAGCAATTCCGGATGTGTCGGAAGAATTATGCAGTGACTGCATGAAAAGAAAACATATTTTTAAACAGGCAAAGGGACTGTATTCCTATGATGGTGCCATGAAAGAAATCATGTACCGGTTCAAATACCAGAATAAGAGATGCTATGCAGCATATTTTGCAAATCTGGCATCAGACCTATATGCAGATTTCTTCAGGGTAAATAATATTAATGCGATTGTGCCTGTTCCGATGTATGAGAAAAAGAAGAAAAAGAGAGGTTACAATCAGGCAGAGGTCTTTGCGAAAGCATTAGGAGAAAAGCTTTCGATCCCGGTATTTTCTGACCTGGTAGTTCGCACGAGGAATACGCTTCCCCAGAAAGGACTGTCAGATATAAAACGTCAAAGAAATCTTCAAAATGCTTTTAATATTAATGAAAAAATGATACAATCGAATTCGGTAATTTTGGTTGATGATATTTTTACGACCGGGGCTACAGCAGACATTGTATCTGAAACTTTGCGTGGGGCTGGCATAAAAGATGTTTACTGTATGTTCATCTGTGTCGGGAAGGGTTTATAGAGGGACATATGGAAGTAAAAAATTGCAGAATGTGCGGAAGGCTTTTTAATTACCTTGGCGGTCAGAGGATCTGCCCTGACTGCAAGAAAAAGCTTGAAGATAAGTTTCAACAGGTAAAGCGGTATATTTATGACAATCCAAAGGCGAATATTGATAAGATCGCTGAGGATAATGACGTAGAAGTCCAGCAGATCCGCCAGTGGGTTAGAGAAGAGAGACTGCAGTTTTCAAAGGATTCATCTGTAAAGCTACAATGCGAAAATTGTGGCGCACCAATTCTTACAGGCAGATTCTGTGAAAAATGCAAGAAGCAGATGGCAGACAATCTCTCTGATTCCATCAGGAGACCTGAAAGACCAAATCCCTTTGCTGAAAAGAAGGGGTCAGACAGAATGAGATTCTTGAATCAGTAATTATGCTTGACGTAGATAAGATCAAAATTATGACAAAAATCGCCTTCTTCGAAGAAAAGGAAGAGGTTGAATATACACCTGTGCTTAAGACAAACAGGAAGGATTATGTTGCTGAAAAGGTTCTGGGTGAATTTTTTCTTTCGACATTTATTTATCTTATTCTCTCAGTATTAGTTATTGCTGCACTTTTTCTTACGGTTTTTGACAATATATCAAAAGCGGAGATCATACTTATTATGGTCCTTGACATTATTGGTTATGTTATTTTTCTCTTTTACAGAATGGGCCGTCGAAGAAAGCTTGCAAAAAAAGAATATAATGACAGGAATAAAAAATACAAGGCACTTAGGGGTCTCTATGAAGAACTTGACGGATACTATAAAAAGACAGGGATAAAGGCATGACGGGACTGATGAAGACAAGAGTGCAGATTAGGAAATTTGTTGCACTTCATTCGAATATCATAAATAAAATACTGGCCGCTTTTATGACATTTATCTCATTATTTTTTGTCATTAGTGCTTTCCCTTACAATAAAACGCTTTCTAATCCGGCGATTATCATTGTGATTTCAGTTATTTGCGCTTTTGCGCCATATTCAGCATGTACGGTTGTCATTGTCGCATATCTTCTGATTGAACTTTTATCGCTTTCATATGAGATTGCAGGAACGGCGCTGCTTTTCATTATTCTTGCATATATTATTGCCGGGGCCTATAGGAGCAGGGAGGTATTTGCTTTTGCATTAGAGCCAGTATCGTACAGGATCAATCTTCCTTTTATTCTTCCCATGCTTACAGGAATTTTTGGAAAAAAGAGAGACTGTTCAGCTGTTATCATGAGTGCTATTCTTACATATTTTTTCGCGGCAATATATAAGAATTCTGCACTTATTACAGATGAGAAAAATCCAATTTCTGCAATAGACCTGATTACCAGAGAGATGATTTCTGCCCCGATGTTTTATGTATTTATGATTGCGGTCATCGTAATGTTTCTTGTGACTTACATGCTCAGGAGCTATCCCATCGAGAATGGATTTATTCTGGCAGTGTTATTTGGTGTTTTTTCTGAGTTTTCGATAATGCTGCTTGGATGTTTTATTTTCAGTGAAGTGTCTGACATTCCGGTACTTATTATTTCGAATATTATTACGCTTGCTGTTGGTATCGTTTTTGTATTTCTATTTAAGGAATATGATTATTCCAGAATTGAGAGAACACGATTCGAGGATGATGACTATTATTACTATGTCACTGCGATTCCAAAGATAAAGCTCTCAAATGAGAAGACAGTTATCAAAGATATTACCGCCGGAGAGAAAAAGGGCAGGAAGCTTGAAGCTTCAGAAAATGATGATCTGGAGGATGATGGATCATGACAAATTATACAAGCGTAGCGGAGGCTATTGAAAATCTTGTCAATGTGTCACTTCCAAATATCCATGTTACAGATGTCATCGAGATTTGCATTATTGCATATTTCTTTTATCTGATTCTGAAATGGATTAAGGATACAAGGGCATGGGTGCTCCTGAAGGGCATCATGATCATTGCGATATTCTTTATTTTCGCTGCGATTTTCCAAATGAGCACGATACTATGGCTCGGTGAGAAGCTGCTGTCAGCTTTGATTCTGGGTCTTATTGTTGTATTTCAGCCAGAACTGAGACATGCACTAGAGACAATTGGCCGGTCGAACCTGCTTAAGAATTTCTTTACAGGGAAATTTTCGAAGAATGTTGAAAAACGTTTTTCTGACAAGACAATAAATGAGCTTATTAAGGCATGCTTTGATATGGCGGCTGTAAAGACGGGAGCGCTCATCGTAGTGGAGCAGGATATCGTTCTTTCCGAATATGAGAGGACCGGCATTCCAGTTGATGGCGTCGTCACAAGCCAGCTTCTTATTAATATTTTTGAGAAGAATACGCCGCTTCATGATGGAGCCGTTATAGTGCGTGGAGACAGAGTTGTTTCAGCAACCTGCTATCTTCCGCTTTCTGACAATCTTGCGATTTCAAAGGACCTTGGTACGAGGCACAGGGCTGCCGTCGGTATTTCTGAAGTTTCTGATTCTCTTACGATTGTAGTTTCAGAAGAAACAGGGGCTGTATCTGCAGCACAGGATTCAAAGCTCCTTCATGACATAAATGAAAAGCAGTTAAGAGAACTGCTTACACATGCGCAGACGCCTATCGTTCCTGTAGTCAGCGAGAAAAGACATTTTCACAGGAGAAAGGTCAAGTTTGACGAAAAGGAAGGAGGATTAGTAGATGAAGATAGCAAAGAAGATTAAAGATGTCATTTTCAACAACTTCGGTCTAAAGGTGCTTGCTGCAGTCTTCGCAATCCTTCTATGGTTTATGGTAGTAAACATAACCGATCCTGTTCAGACCAGGAATTTTACCGTGAATGTCCAGGTCACAAATGCAGAGGTTCTTCAGGATACCGGAGAATATTATACGATACCGGAGGGAAAGACACAGATTACGTTTCAGGCTTCTGCAAAGCGGTCGATTATTGAAAAGCTGTCACCTTCAGATTTTACTGCCTCAGCAGATATGAATCATCTTGACCGCGATAAGAACAGGATACCGATTGATATTGCTGCAACAAGATATTCAGGCTCTGTCACAATATCTACAAGGACCTATTATCTTCCTGTGAATATCGGCAAGCAGAAGACTGGCAAATTCGTCATTACTCCGCTGTCTTCCGGTACTCCGGCGGACGGCTTTGCAGTTTCTTCGCTTACTGCCGCACCCAATATCATCAATGTTACAGGTCCTACTGATATTATTGATTCAATAAATTCTGTTACGGCAACAGTTGATGTAGATGGAATGAATTCAGATGCTTCACAGGATGTGGTACCAGTACTACTGGATAATGATGGCAAACAGGTCGATATGACAAATGTCATGAGTGATGTTGAGTCTGTTCAGGTTACTGCTTCGATCATGAGCGTGAAGACTGTTGGAATTGATGTAAAGACAAGTGGAGAGCTTCAGTCGGGATATCAATTAGGAGACATTACTGTGGATCCTAATGAAGTTCAGGTAATGGGATCAAGCGATGTTCTTAATGCGCTTTCCACTATTACGATTCCGCCAACTGTTATTGATCTTTCTGAACTTACTACAGATTTTACGACGACAGTGGACATTTCATCATATCTGCCGTCTGGAGTCACGCTTGTGAATTCATCAGACAGCAAAGTGAAGATTACTGTGAATGTTCTTTCAAAGACGGAAAAACAATTGGATATTCCAACAAAGAATATTACAATACAGAATCTTGGGAAAAATCTGACGGCATCTTTTGACAACGATACTATACCTGTCACAATATCGGCATTCGGGTCAGACCTTTCAGAACTTGACAGTTCTACAATAACTGGTATAGTTGACGCTAGCGGTCTGAAGGCTGGAAATCATACGGTAAATGTGACACTTAATCTTTCAGACGAATACACAGTTACAGATACAGTTACAACAGGCATTACAATTAAAAAAGAATAAATATCAAAGGAGATATTATTATGAATTATCAGAAGTACAGGAAGAATCCGGTATTGCATTATCCGGAAAGACAGTGGCCGGATAAGGAGATTGAGAAGGCGCCAATCTGGTGCTCAGTAGATTTACGAGATGGCAATCAGGCACTTGTAGAGCCGATGAATGTCGATGAAAAGATGGAGATGTTTGATCTCTTAATCAAGCTTGGCTTCAAGGAAATCGAAATTGGTTTTCCTGCAGCCAGCCAGATCGAATATGATTTCCTCCGCAAGCTCGTTGATGAGAATAAAATTCCTTCAGATGTAAAGGTTCAGGTGCTTTCACAGTGCAGGCAGGAGCTTATCGATAAGACCTTCGAAGCAATCCAGGGAATTCCGAATGTCGTATTTCATATTTACAATTCAACGTCTACCCTGCAGCGTGACGTCGTATTCCACAAGAATAAAGAAGAGATAAAGCAGATTGCAATCGATGGAACAAGAATGGTCAAGGAAGGCCTTTCAAAGTACGATGGAAATCTGACGCTCGAATATTCTCCTGAGTCTTTCACAGGAACCGAAGTGGACTATGCGCTTGAAGTATGCGAGGCAGTTTACAAGGAATGGGATCATGCGACAGACAATAAAGTAATATTCAATCTTCCTGCTACAGTTGAGATGAATACGCCGAATGTCTATGCTGACCAGATTGAGTGGATGAGCAGGCATTTTACAGAGCGTGATAATATTATTCTTTCCGTTCATCCTCACAATGACAGAGGCACAGGTATCGCCTGCACAGAGCTTGCCCTTCTTGCAGGAGCTGACAGGGTTGAGGGGACTCTCCTTGGAAATGGCGAGAGAACTGGAAACATCGACATCCTCACCGTCGCATACAACATGTTCTCACAAGGCATCGATCCGAAACTCAATATTGAAAATATTAATGAAATCGTTGAAGTTTGCGAACGCTGCACAAAGATGACGACAGATATGAGACATCCTTATGCAGGAAAGCTTGTATTTACTGCATTCTCAGGATCACATCAGGATGCTATCAATAAGGGTGTTGCCGCCATGAAGGAAAGAAACGACGGCATCTGGCAGGTACCATATCTTCCAATCGATCCTTCAGATATCGGCAGGAAATATGAGCCTGTCGTACGAATCAATTCACAGTCTGGAAAGGGCGGAGTTGCCTTCGTCATGGACGAGGTCTATGGCTACAAGATTCCAAAGAAGATGCAGCGTGAATTTGCGGATGTCATCCAGAAGCTCTCAGAGGAAAAGGGCGGCGAGGTAAAGCCAGAGGAAATCATGAAGAATTTCCGAGAGCAGTACTTAGAGCTCAAGGATCCATTTGAGCTTATCTTTGTTGACATTGATGATTCAAAGGGCGATGAGCTCACTGAGGTTTCAGTTGACTTCAAGTACAATGGCGAAAAGTTCCATTCAGATGCAGAAGGAAACGGACCTATTGATGCGACAAGAACAGCCATCAGACAGTGCGTTCCTGAAATTGATTTTACGGTTGAAGATTATTCTGAACACTCACTTTCAGTCGGTGCCCATGCAAAGGCAGCGGCTTACCTTGAGATCAAGGACAAGAGAAATGAAAACATTTCTTTCGGTGTCGGCGTAAGCTCAAATATTACAAGAGCCTCCATCAGGGGACTTTTCTCAGCAATAAACAGAATGGTTAGAAAGAGCAGGGAGTACGTATGAAAAAGATTCTCCTGACCGGTGCGTTAGGACAGCTCGGTCGAGCCATACAGAGAGAGTATGGTGATTCGGTCGAATTCATTCGAACCGATATGGTAGAAGCTGATGGTGTGAAAAAGCTTGATATTTCTTCGCAGGCAGCACTTGATGAAGTGATGAACGCTGAAAAACCTGATGTCATCATAAACTGCGCAGCATTTACAAATGTCGATGGCTGCGAGAAGGAAGAGGACAAGGCCTTTGTTGCAAATGCAATCGGACCTAGGAATCTTGCGATTGCCTCAAATAAATATGGGGCAAAGCTCATCCATGTATCGACAGATTATGTATTCAATGGCAACGCGACAAAGCCTCTGATCGAGACAGATACGCCAGATCCCGTAAGTGCATACGGCAGGACGAAGCTTGCAGGAGAGAATTTCGTACGTGACTTTTCTGATAGATTCTTTATCCTTAGGACTGCATGGCTCTATGGTGAAGGCCACAATTTCGTGAAGACAATGCTCAAGCTTTCAGAGACACACGATACCGTTTCAGTCGTAAAGGATCAGCTCGGCACGCCTACATCCGCTTCAGAGCTTGCTAAGATGATACATGTGCTTGAACCTACTGAAAACTATGGCATCTTCCACGCCACCTGCGAAGGCGACACGAACTGGGCAGATTTTACTGAAGCCATCTTCAAGAAAAAGGGAATTGCCACAAAAGTAAATCATGTCACAAGCGAAGAGTACAAGGCTATGAACCCGGCATCCGCCGACAGGCCGCACTACTCCATCCTCGAGGACCGCATGCTGAAGCTCACGAGCGACTACCGCATGGCGGACTGGGAGCAGGCACTTGACGAGTATCTAAGGGATTTTACTTGATTTGTTTGTAAATTCGAGCTCACAAAAATTTGGAATAATATTTACTAAGCGTAATGCCGTCAAAATTCATATTCGGCATGAAGCGTAAATTTATAAATATCAAATTTTTGTGTAGCGAGTTATCAGTAAATAATATTTAGGAGAGAAAAATGAGAACGTATCTTGTAACAGGCGGTGCCGGTTTCATCGGCTCAAACTACATCCACTACATGTTCAGAAAGTATGACAACGAGATCAGAATCATCAATGTCGATAAGCTTACTTATGCCGGCAACCTTGAGAATCTGAAGGACATCGAGAACAGGGACAATTATTCTTTCGTAAAGGCTGATATCTGCGATAAGGAAGCCATCCGAAAGATCTTCGCTGAGAACGATATCGAGCGTGTCGTACATTTTGCAGCAGAGAGCCATGTCGACAGATCCATCAAGGATCCTGAAGTCTTCGTACGTACAAATGTCCTTGGCACAGCAAATATGTTGAACTGCGCAAAGGAAGCATGGGAATTACCTGATGGTACATTCAAGGAGAATCACAAATTCCTTCACGTTTCAACTGATGAAGTTTATGGTTCGCTTCCAGATGACGGAAAGTCATACTTCTATGAGACAACGCCTTATGATCCGCACAGCCCATATTCAGCTTCAAAGGCATCTTCAGATTTCCTTGTAAAGGCATATATTGACACCTATCATTTCCCTGCCAATATCACAAATACTTCAAACAACTACGGCCCTTATCAGTTCCCTGAAAAGCTGATCCCGCTCATCATCCATAATGCACTTGATGGCAAGGATCTTCCAGTTTATGGCGACGGTAAGAACATCCGTGACTGGCTTTATGTTGATGACCATGCAAAGGGAATCGATATGGTTCAGGAGCAGGGCAGACTTGGTGAGAAGTACAACATCGGTGGTCACAACGAGAGAAGAAATATCCAGATCATCCACACGATTCTTGATACGCTTCTTGAGATTCTCCCTGATGATGATCCAAGAAAGAAGAACGTAAGCTACGACCTCATCAAGTATGTTGCAGACCGTAAGGGACATGACAGGCGTTATGCCATTGCCCCTGACAAGATCAAGGCAGAAATCGGCTGGGAGCCAGAGACATGCTTCGAAGATGGCATCAAGAAGACCGTAAAGTGGTATCTTGACAACCAGGACTGGATGAAGAATGTTACAAGCGGAGACTATCAGAAGTACTATGACTCCATGTATGGAGATAAAGTTTGAGTTATTCTTAATTTACGCGCGTCACAATTAAATGAACATTGGATGCATTTAATTGTTCCGTGCTTGATTTATGGAGATAGCCTAGTATGACCTCACCGTTAGTTTCTATCATAATTCCTATCAAGGAGCTGTCTGATCTGAGCCGTCCGATTTTTGACGACATTAAGAATCAGACATATCCGAATATTGAAGTCATCACGGATGACTCCTACGGTGTTTCGCATGCGAGGAATGTTGCGCTTAGTAAGGCACAGGGGAAGTATGTCTGCTTCTTTGACTGTGATGACAGAATAGATCCTGAAATCATTTCCTATCTTACGGATGAGATTGATGGCGTGACAGGTGCAGCTTGCGGCTATGATATTTCTGTGCCGGTGATTGATGCGCCAAAGGCTGAGCCAGAAGTGTATGGCGAAGTTTTTTATGAGACGCCGGAAACGGTGAGTCGTGTGCTTTCAGGTGCAGATATGCTGTGCAGGATATTCTTTGAACAGAATTATGAGGGCTATCTTTGGAATAAGATTTTCAGACTTGACCTTATTAGAAAGCACAAGATTCATTTTCAGGAGAATCTCTGGTACAAAGAAGACTGTGCGTTCGTAGCAGATTATTTGAAATACGCAAGGCTTTTTCGGATGTCGCCTGCAAGGCTTTATCATTATCTTGAGAATGAGGGCTCGCTTGTGCAGAGTGCAGATTTTCAGACGAAGGAAAATTTTTCAAAGCAGGAAGCTGAAGAAGACGGCAAAAAGCAGACAGAGCCGATGACAGATGAGCTAAAGCTTTTCGAGAAGAGGCTCACGGAATTGTCAGCGTATCAATATATGAGAAAATCCCTTTTTAAGAAGCCTTATGAAGATGCAAGATTTTTCTGCGGCATGAATATGGCTATAAAGGAACTCAATTTTTTCTATGAGATTCTGACAAAGGATCCTGAAAGGCAGTTTGACTACAAGGATTCTTCACTTCGGAAATTTGCGAAGGGCATTAAGCGTCTTCCGTTTGAGCCTGGCGATAATGAGACGGAGATGCTTTATGATTCCTTTATAAAGTATGGCAAAACCGGAAGCTCCCTTGATCCGGGAATGCTAGAACAGGAGCTACAATGAAGTACGACTATCTGATCGTGGGGGCAGGACTTTTTGGCGCGACCTTCGCATACAAGGCGAAAAAGACTGGCAAAAAAGTCCTTGTCATTGACAAGAGAGACCACATCGCTGGAAATGCATATACGAAGAATATTCATGGAATAAACGTCCACGAATACGGTGCGCATATTTTCCACACATCCGATGAGAAGGTCTGGAAATTCGTAAACAAGTTTGCAGAATTTAATAATTACATCAATTCCCCAGTTGCAGTCTACAATGACGAACTTTACAATCTGCCTTTTAATATGAACACATTCTCAAAGATGTGGAACATAAAGACGCCGGCAGAGGCACGTGCCATCATTGATGCGCAGATTAAAGACCTTCATATTACGGAGCCAAAGAATCTTGAGGAGCAGGCGCTTTCACTGGTCGGCACGGATGTATATGAGAAATTAATCAAAGGCTATACTGAGAAGCAGTGGGGCAGACCTTGCACCGAGCTTCCTGCCTTTATCATCAAGCGTCTTCCACTTCGCTTTATTTATGACAACAACTATTTCAATGACCGCTACCAGGGCATCCCGATGGGCGGCTATACTGAGATGGTAAAGCGCATGCTGAAAGGCATTGATGTGAAGCTCTCTGAAGACTTCTTCGAATTCAAGAAGAATGGCAATAAGCTTTCAGATGGTACGAAGGTGAAGTTCAATAAGCTCATTTTCACTGGCCAGATTGATGAATATTATGAGTACAAATTCGGTGCGCTTGAGTACAGGTCGCTTCGTTTCGAGACAGAAGAATTAAACGAAGAAAATTACCAGGGCAATGCAGTCGTGAATTATACTGCAGCCGATGTCCCGTATACGAGAATCATCGAGCATAAGCACTTCGAATTCACAAAGGCACCTACCACGATCATTACGCATGAATATTCAAAGAAGTGGGAGAAGGGTGCAGAGCCGTATTATCCTGTGAATAATGAAGAGAATAATGCACTGTATGAGAAATATTTAGCTCTTTCAAAGAAGGATAAAAATGTGATTTTCGGCGGAAGGCTTGGTGAATACAGGTATCTTAATATGGATGGCATTATTGCAGATGCACTTGCACTTGCAAAAAAAGAACTATAGAATTATGATTATTTTTAATTTTCAGGAGGCGAAATGAAAGGAATTATTCTGGCCGGAGGTTCTGGTACAAGGCTTTATCCTCTGACAAAGGCAGCATCAAAGCAGATCATGCCGATTTATGACAAGCCGATGATTTATTATCCTCTTTCCACGCTTATGCTTGCAGGAATCAGGGAAGTGCTGATCATCTCTACACCAAGAGATCTCCCAGTATTCGAGGAGCTTTTGAAGGATGGCTCACAGCTTGGCATGGACATCCAGTATGCAGTTCAGGAGAAGCCAAACGGACTTGCAGAAGCGTTCATCATTGGTGAAAAGTTCATCGGAAACGATGCAGTGGCATTAGTTCTTGGCGACAATATTTTCTATGGTCAGAGCTTCTCAAAGGTTCTTCTTGATACAGCAAAGAGGACGGAGTCCACAAAGGGTGCTACGATTTTTGGCTACTATGTAAGAGACCCAAGGGAATATGGCGTTGTAGAATTCGATGAAACAGGCAAGGCTATTTCTATTGAAGAGAAGCCTGAAAAGCCAAAGTCAAACTACGCAGTGCCAGGACTTTATTTCTACGACAATGACGTTGTTTCAATTGCAAAGTCCATCAAGCCATCAGCCCGTGGCGAGCTTGAAATCACTTCCGTAAATAATACCTACCTTGACCAGGGCACGCTTCATGTCGAAACACTCGGCCGTGGCTTTGCATGGCTTGACACAGGAAATCCGGACATGCTTCTTTCTGCAGCAAACTTCGTTGCAACCTTCCAGAAGCGTCAAGGCCTCTATGTATCCTGCATCGAGGAAATTGCCTACAAGCGTGGCTTCATCGACCGTGACCAGCTCATCAAGCTCGGCACTGAGCTCAAGAAGACGGAATATGGCAAATATATCCTCGAGGTTGCAGAAGGACTGTAATTTTTGAGGAAATTTACTGAATTATTAGTATGACTCGAGCGGAGTAAAAAAATGATACATCTGCAAAAACCATGACTCGGACGCTGGTACTTAGCGAACGCGAGGAAGAGCACTATGCTGCGTAGCAGCATTCTAATGTGCTCTGACGACATGCCACGATTTTGTGAAATCGTGGCGATACCTTAGTATCTGATATAGCGTGAGCTTAGTACCACTACGTCGAGTCATGAGTGGGAAC
>ONHZ01000053.1 GCA_900317755.1 uncultured Lachnospiraceae bacterium | reverse complement strand
GGAAAGACATATACAGTTTCATCCGTTATTAACCTCGCAAGTGCTTCAGGCAATGTTGCAACAGCCGGTGAGATTGACTGCACGCTTGCCGTTCCGAAGACTGCTACAGTATATTCAAGTGATTATGCAAAGCTTAATACGCTTGCCATGAATATTACAGCTACAAATGTCACAGGGTTAAAGGCCACTGGCGATGCAAATGTTAACGCAGCAGTTGGTGCAGATGGAAAGACAGTTACCATTAAGGCAAAGAATGGTATTACAGAAGATACGAAAGCTACGATCACACTTTCAGGAACGACCACTGGAACTGGTAAGAAAGCTATGAGTGTTACATGTACAGTAACGGTCCTGAATTGTAATACAAAGCTTACAGCATCAGATGGCAGCGAGCTTTATGCAGATACAAATAAAACAGTTCTTACTGTCGGAAATTATACTGGACAGAAGGTTTATAAAGCTGGCGGTGACTATAGTTATACCGGTTGGCAGACGATAAACGGTTCTACCTATTTCTATGATAAGAATGGAAACAAGGTTACCGGCGAGCAGGTCATCAAAGGCGCTAAATATAACTTTGGCTCTGATGGTGCATTGCTGAAGAGTGGCAATGGTATTGATGTATCAAAATGGCAGGGCAATATTAACTGGAGCCAGGCTTCAAGTGCAATTTCGTTTGCAGTCATCCGCTGCGGCTACAGAGGTACATCGGGACAGCTTGCTATTGATCCAAAATACTTAAGCAACATTAAGGGAGCAAAGGCAGCTGGCGTAAAGACAGGCATCTATTTCTACTCAAGGGCTACAAATGAAGCTGAGGCAATTGAGGAAGCATCACTTGCAGTATCTCTTGCCCAGCAGGGCGGCGGCGTCAGTCTTCCAATTTATATGGATATGGAATCTTCCAATCAGAAGGGACTTTCCTCTGCACAGCTTACAGCCATTGCAAATGCCTTTATTTCTACAGTAAATAACGGAGGTTACAGAGGCGGCTTGTATGCAAGCAAGAGCTGGCTCGCAAGCAGGATGGGAAATGCGGCTGGTGTTTCTGGTTCCATCTGGTGCGCCCAGTACAATACAAAATGTACCTATGGCGGAAGAAAAGATATGTGGCAGTATACATCAAAGGGCACATGCCCTGGAATCAATGGCGCTGTCGACTGGAATGAAAGCTATTTCTAAATAACCATACAGGAAATAAAAATTGTTAAATGAAAGGCGTCTCACAAGCGAGATGCCTTTTGTTTTTTGAAAGAAATATTTGACCTTTTATATTATTTTTATTATGATTAAAAAGTTTAATAGAAAATTAATTAAAATAAGAAAACGAAATGAGTGAAAAAATAAATGACGCAGCAGTATCAGTCTGCATACCTGTTTATAATAACAGTGATTATATAAAAGAAACCATGAGATCAGTCCTGAGTTCTGATTATCCAGATATAGAGCTGGTCATAGTAGATGACAATTCTAAAGATGATTCACTGGATGTCATCCGAAAGGCAGCAAGCGATTTTGTGAATCGTGGATTAGCCTCAAAGTACTATGATTTTTCATCGGTTGGCAATAGCTCTGCAGAAGAGTATTCAGAACGAATTTCATCAGAAAGTGAACATTCCCATACAATTTTCATCTTTCACAATGAGAAAAATCTCGGAATGTCAGGAAACTGGAACAGGTGTCTTTCGCTATGCAGAGGAAAGTACATCAAGTTAATCTGCGCAGATGATCTTATTGACGAGACTCTGATCTCAAGAGAGGTAAAAGTACTTGACGAGAATCCTGAAGTACTTTCAGTTGAGTCAGATACTGAATTCCGTGATAGTGCCGGAAAGAGCCAGGGCTATTATAAGAGGTACAAGAAAAACGGAATTGTTGATGGAAAAGAAATCGCTAAATACTCACTTTTCCATAGGGATTATCTTGGTGCGCCGCTTGCAAATATGTTCAGGAAATTTGCCTATGATACCTTTGGCGGCTTTGATCCTGAATTTTCATATATTATTGATTATGAATTCTTTATGAGGCTGGCTGTAAATGGCAAAGTGTTCATTATTCACGAACCACTCAATTTCTTTCGAATCCGTGAAGATTCAAATACCGGAAAAGTATTAAAAGGAGACAAGGGTGAGGCTTATGTGAAAGAGCATGAAAAGCTGGTAAAGAAATATCAAAATGTGCTTGGACTTTCTGATGGTGAGGTTCGAAAGAGCGTCCGCATCAGGAAAATCATGAACGTGCTTGGGCGTTTGTACCTGAAGCTGCATTTATAAACATAAATGATACTATTGATTTGTGAGAGATATTAGTAAATTTTGATAAAGCAAACGTAGAGGAGACGATTTGAAGGGTCTTGTAATAATACCGGCATTCAATGAAGAAGGGGCGATTCTTAATACTGTTCGTGCCATAGAAAAGGAAGCCCCTTCTTTCGACTATATTGTGATCAATGACTGTTCAACAGATCATACGAGACAGATTCTTGAGGAAAACTGGCTGAACCACATCAATCTCCCTATTAATTCTGGAATCGGTGCTGCGGTTCAGACAGGATATATTTATGCCAAAAACAATTCCTATGACTGTGCCGTGCAGATGGATGGAGATGGCCAGCATGATCCGAAGTTTCTTGAAAAGATGATGGAGACCATGGAGCGCGATCAGGCTGACATGGTAATCGGATCCCGTTTCATCGAGAATAAGGGCTTTCAGTCCAGCCGTGCGAGGCGTATGGGCATAAATTTTTTCAAAAGATGGATTCATACGCTTACGGGACAGACCATTACGGATGCGACAAGCGGAATGAGGCTATGCGACAGGGCGGTAATAAATCTTTTCGCAAAGGATTATCCAAGGGATTATCCTGAGCCTGAAACTGTCGTAGAGGTGATCAAAAAAGGCTATAAGGTCGAGGAAATACCTGTCGAGATGAAGGCAAGGACAAGCGGAAAATCTTCAATAAACATTAATAAATCGATATATTATATGATAAAGGTCACATTTGCCTGCTTCATACAAAGCTTCAATAAAAAGGAAATTAACACATGAATATTAGGATTCAGATCATTATTGCAGTAATCATAATTCTTGCCTTTATATATATCACGAATCTGGTTAGGAAGAAAAAGGTCGAGCTTAAATATACCATCTCATGGTATGTGCTTGGCGTTGTTTATTTATTATTTGACCTAATACCGCCATTTTTAAATGGCTTTACCAGGCTGATCGGAATAGCACTTCCTGTTAATATGCTGATTTTTCTTGCAATCGGCATTATTTTCATGATACTTTTTTCGCAGACAGTCATTATTTCCAGACATACCCAGGACCTGAAAAAGCTTGTCCAGCAGAACGCACTTCTCGAGGAAAGGCTGAGGAAGCTCGAAGAAGAATCACATGAAAAAGAATAATATGGGCAAAAACGTACTGTGGAACACAGTCGGAAATATTTTCTATAGTGGCTGCCAGTGGCTGATGACCGTGCTCGTGGTTTATCTTGCTACGTATAAGGAAGCAGGGATTCTGTCACTTTCCATGACTACGTCAAGTACATTTTCTTCCATAGCACTTTTTGGCATGCGGAATTATCAGATATCTGATGTGAAGCATACGTATTCCCCATCAGAATATGTAGGCAGCAGGATTACGACTACGCTTGCAGCTTTTGCAGCATGTTTTGTTGGCTCGATTTATGGAAACAGCCTTTATCAGATTGGCTGCATTATGTGCTTTATGCTGATTCGTTCAGCGGAGGCTTTTGTAGATGTGCTCCAGGGTGAGGATCAGATGCACGAGAGATTTGACCTTATTGGCACATCTCTTATTGCAAGGGGAATCATTACGGTAGCCGGCTTTTCAATAGGACTTAAGCTTTCAGGTGACATCTTTATTACTTTGTTAATCATTGCAGTAATCAATTTCCTGATTGCCATATTTATCGATTTTGGCAGAACAAAAAAGCTTGAAGAGATACATCCTGTATTAATAAATAAGCACATTCTTCTATTATTAAGGGACTGTGCGCCGATCGTGCTTTCATCCTTTATGCTGAGCTACGAAAATCTTTTTCCGAAGAATGAGCTTCAGATTATTGAAGGCATGAGTTCACTTGGTGTTTATTCGACAATTGCATCGCCTACGCTTGTCGTTCAGGTTCTGGCGCAGGTCGTATTTGTCCCCTTTATTCCAAAGCTTGCAGAATATTTTGACGATGGAAAATATAAAGAATTCCAGAAGGCTATGAATAAGACGTATTTAGCGCTTATTGGTTTTTCTGTACTTACCTGTTTTCTTGCAGCACTTCTTGGAAGATTTTTCCTAAGGCTTTTATTTGGAGAAAAGATACTGGAAAGCTACAATCTTTTCATTCCTATGATACTGGTTACCCTTCTTACTGGAACCGTATGGATCCTTGTTGCCATAGTGACATCACTTCGGAAGATACTTACGCTTACGATCAATATGGCAGCAAATTTTGTATTATGCTTAATTTTCACGAAGCCATTTATTGAAAAATTCAGCCAGAATGGCGTGAGTTTCGTACAGATTCTGACACTTTCTATTTATATTTTGCAGTTAATATGTATAATAGAACTTACTGTGCATAAAAAGAAAAAGGAAGTAAGTAATGCCAAAGAAAGTTAATGTAATCATGCCGGCATACAACGGCGAAAAATATATTGGCGAAGAAATAGAAAGCATATTAAACCAGACCTATCCGCTCATTGACATATATATTCGTGACGATGGCTCAAAGGATAATACGGTTTCTGTCATAAAAAACTTCATAGGTAGTGAGCCGGAAGGAAAGAAAATCCATCTTCTTGAGGGCGAAAGGGAAAATGCAGGCTATGTAAAGAATATTTTTGAAACCTTACGGCTTTCCGGAGAAGCTGATTATTATGCTTTTTCAGATCAGGATGATTACTGGCTTCCAGAGAAGATAGAAAAACAGGTCACTCTTCTAGAGTCGAAAGGAACGGATGAGCCTGCGCTTTCATTTACTGCCTTTCATGTATGTGATGATAAGCTTAATTTCATGCGTGAATCTGTACCGAATAAAAAAGAACCGCATCTTTCTGACTGCATATATGACTATATCGTTCTGGCATTTAATACGATGATAAACAGGGCGCTATACGAGGAGTTTTTTCAAAGATTACCGAAGGATGGCTACCCGCATTACCCGGATCATTTTCTTTCGATGATTGCAGCTGCGCACAGAAGGCTTTATTATATTGATACACCGCTTGTAAATTACCGCCGTCAGGAAGAGGCTGCAAGTTATTTTAATAAAAATAAATTTGCGCACATCCTCTGGCAGGTAAAGAATGTGCTTTTCGGTGATGAACCAAAATACATCAGGAAAGAGCTTACAGATTTTTATTTTCTCTATAAGGATGTAATGGCAGAAGAGGATGAAAAATTCATGCAGCCATATGCTGTTCGGAATTTTTCTAATTATTTCAAGAAGCTTTTTTCTGGAACAAAACTACGGCGAAGCAGCTCTGATCAGGCTGCGCTTAAGGTGATGTTTTTGCTGGGAAAATTGTAAATATGAACATACTTCATTTATCTCCATATGTTCCATCATTAAAGACCTACCATGCAGGCGGCGTCGTGATGGGAAAGGATGTGGAATTTCTTTCAAAAAAGAATAATGTTTTTGTAGTGGGCTTCATTAATGACGAGAAGGAGAGGGCGCTTACAGAGAGTTATCCTTATGAGCACAGGTTTTTTGAGTCTTCCTCAGCTGACAAGGCAAGGCTAATCATGAAGAATCCCTCTCTTCCTGCGCTTTTTGCAATCAGGTCTGATAAAAAGATTCTTGAGGAATTAAAGAAGATTATCAGGGAGAAGAAGATTGATGCCGTTCATGCGGAATATACAGCGATGGGCTATTATGAAGTGCTGAAGGAGGATTTTCCTAATCTTATTTTTAATCTCACAGAGCATGATGTCGTTCAGCAGTCGTATTTACGATATGTGCATGATGCCAGCGGGATAAAAAAGGTGATGCTTAACAGCCAGCTCAATAAAGTCGTTTCAAATGAGAGGAAGTACCTTGAAAAGGCTGATCATATTCTGGTATTAAATGATAAGGATAAGAACCTTGTTCAAAAATATTATGGCTTAGGCGAAAAAACTGATATATTCAATCCATATTTTGGCGTGGATGAGGATGACAGGGCTGTAGAGAAAGAAGAAAATTCCATTTGCTTCGTAGGCCAGATGGCAAGGCAGGAAAATGTCAGTGCGGCAAAGCGTCTCATCAGGATCGTAAAGGAAATCAGGGGGAAAATACCTGTCACACTGTACATTATTGGCGCAAATCCGCCTGATGACATAAAAGCCGAAGAAAATGATTTTATTCATGTCACTGGCTTTGTGGATGACATAAATCTTGCAATAAAGAAGTGTGAGATTGCCGTATTTCCTCTGATGGAAGGGGCAGGCATAAAGATCAAGGTGCTTCAGGCTTTAGGCTTAAATCTTCCTGTAGTTACTACGCATGTCGGGGCAGAAGGAATCGATCCTGAAGGAAAGAACGGACTTATCCTTGCAGAAACCGATGATGAGATTAAAAAAGAGATTATCGCTCTATTAAGTGATAAAAAATATTATGATGAGAAGCTTTCCCTGTCAGAAAAGCTAATGAAGGAAAAGTTTTCTATGGAAAGAACGGTAAAATTATTCAATGAACTCTACAATAGCTAAATCTGAAAAAAATGCCTCAGGATTCTTTGGCAAAATAAAAGAATTCTGCATAAAGCATAAAAAACTGGTATGGTCTATCGTACTTACAGCCTTGGTTTTTCTTTGTTGTATGAGACAGGCTGAGTTAGTTACGCTTCATAAATATAAGATCTTTATGACTGCGCTTGGAATAGGGCTTACCTTTATTTTTGCGCTTTCCATATTTTTATTAGACAGGAAGAAACTGATTCTTACATATATTGTATTAGGCATGTTTTTTGGACTTGTCTACATGTTTATGCTTCCGATTTTCAATGTTCCAGATGAGGATACGCATTTTATTAGTGCATATGAATTATCGAATGAAATGATGGGCGTGGAATCTTCAAGAGATGATGTCGTCATGCGGAAGGTTGATTATGAGCTGGCAGATAATCATGACAGATATGATGAGCAGATGTATCTTGACTATTTCCATGCTGTATTTGATGGGAATGATGATGAGACTTTGATGGCAACAACGGCGCCTACTCTTGATTATCTTTATCCATATTTCTTTTCATCTATGGGCATTTCTATCGCAAGAAAACTAAATATGAGCCCGATTGCGCTTGTTACCTTAGGCCGGCTTTTTAATATGATTGTGGCGGTACTTATCATTGCACTTGCCATCTATTTCATGCCATTCGGAAAGCAGATCATGGTTGTCATTGCTTTATCACCAAAGCTCATTCAGCAGGATATGTCGCTTTCTTATGACTCCTGCTTTATACCATTATCATTTCTTGTGACAGGGCTGGGATTTTATCTTATTTATCATGAGAAAGGTGAAAAGGAAAATAAAATAGTTCTTGTCTTAAAATATATTCTGTGGATTTTTGCCTATATTGGAATGACTTTGATTAAAGGCCACGCTTATTTCGCATTTATTCTTCTTTTATTCCCCTATTTCAGGCACAGGGTAAAGAATAAGAAGAAGTTCGACCTGATTTTTACATTTCTTGTAATTGCTGTGATTGTAATAGGATTAATTGCACTGCCACATACCGCATTTTACAATCAGAAAGAGAACTTTAATACGCATTTCCTTCAGTATGGCTTCACGCTGCAGGATTTTATTAAGAATCCAAGTTATTTTCTTGAAATAGTCAGGAATACGGTCTTCATTGAACTGCCAATGTACTGTCACAATATGCTTGGTGCAGTGATTGGCCATTTCACGATTTCATTGAACGGGCTTGTTGTTGATGGCTTCATCCTGACAGTTATTGCTTCAGCAATTATGAATACTGGTGAAAACAAGAAATTATCAAATTTCGAGACATTCATTGCTTTCTTAATTGCATTTATTACAATCTGCTGCACATTTGCAGGCATGCTTTTCGGATGGACGCTGCAGGGCGCAAAGATGATAGACGGCATTCAGGGACGTTATTTCATTCCGGTACTCACGATAGAGCTTCTGATGTTTTATGGAAGAAAAATCCACATAGAAAACCTTACTGTAAGTAAGCTGGTAATGTTTGAAACAGTTCTTCAGATTCTTACAGTTGAAGGAGTTTTTGGAGGATATTGATGAAGGCACTCTTCGAATCAATAAAAAATCATAAGAAGGCTTTTATTATTTCTTTGATCTTCCTTGTTTATTTTGCATCAGGTCTTATTAGATGCATTGCAAATGGAGATGGACTTTCAAAGGTCAGATTTGCCATATATCTGATGCTGATCGGGCTTACGGTTCCATTCTTCATTTTTTCCTGCGTATTTGAAAAGGTGAGATACGATATCGCCGCCCTTTTGATCATACTCTGCTTTGGAATTATTTCTCTCATCATTATGCCGCTTTACACTGTTCCGGATGAGCAGGTGCATATGTATGGTGCATATAGGGTTTCAAATAAGCTGATGGGAAAAGAAGCGGAATCTCCTTATAGGGCTGTCATGATGAGAAATGATGACAGGATGGATGCATATTATCCTGGGTCTTATACCGTGCTTGCAATAGTTAATTACTGGTCATGGCTTGATAAGGATGCATCCGACGAGACCTTTGTTGATTCAGGACATCCAGCACCAAATGCGCCTGAATACTGTTATTTTTTCTCTGCACTTGGTATTACAATTGGCAGGCTCCTTCATTTAGGACCAATGAAGGTATATTTCCTTGGCAGAATTTTCAATCTGGTATTTTTTGCAGTAATTTCATTTTTTGCCATACAGATCATACCGAAGGGAAAGCCGGTGCTTTTCGTGCTTTCCACCATGCCAATCTGCATACAGCAGGCAGCCTCACTTTCATATGATTCGTTTCTTATTCCAATGGCATTTCTGCTGACGGCCTTTACCGTAAAGTATATTGTGGATGGGACACTTTCAAGAGTGCAGTTTATTCTTATGTTTGTTACAGCGCTGCTGGTTTTACCAATGAAAGGCTGGGCTTATTTTCCGATAGCGCTGCTTCCATTCTTTATCGTCTTATGGAGAAATAGAAAGAACATCATAAAGAAAGATAAAATCAGGCATATTATTTATGCTTTATTATTTGCGCTGTTTGTCATAGCAGTTTTTGCAGCACTTTTTTATTTTAGAAAGCAGCCTGATAACAACTACCATGAGACTCTTGGAATGTATGGATATTCTATTCCTTATCTTGCAAAGCATCTCAGTGCATTTCCAAGGCTTTTAGCAAATGCCCTAGAGGCAAGCACAGCCTGGTATTTTGACACATTTTTCGGTGGGCTGCTTGGGCGGCTTGAAATAAATATCAATCAGATTTTCAGGCTCATATACCTGATTTTACTGATTCTTGCAATCATGCACAGGAAGTCTGATGAATATTATTTTTCGATAAAAGCGAAGTCAGGTTTCTTTGTTGTGGCACTTATTTCTGTTCTCTGCATATTTGCCGGAATGCTGGTTGGCTGGACCGGATTGGAATCAGATGTGATTCAGGGTGTTCAGGGCAGGTACTTTATTCCACTTGCTTTTTATATTATGATGTTATTTAATACGAAAAGGGTTGAGTGCTCAGAGAATATCGACAGGGTGCTCCTTTTTCTTGATTTATGGTCGCTCGGCTTTGTTGAGCTTGACGTGATTGGTATGTTAGGTTGATTTTGAGGAAGCTATGAAAGATTCTATTCCATCTCAGGTGATCAAAAACAGGCGCCTGTGCTTTAGCCTGGGAAAGAATGATTTTAAAAATAAATTTGCAGGTTCCTACCTTGGCATTTTCTGGGCATTTGTTCAGCCTATAATCACTATTCTGGTTTACTGGTTTGTATTTGCAAAGGCTTTAAACGGTGGGACACAGGCTACGAAGGCTGGCATTACGGTGCCTTATGTGCTTTACCTTACAGCAGGCATGGTTCCGTGGTTTTACTTTTCCGAGGCAGTGACGACAGGCACAAATGCACTGATTGAATACCAGTACCTGGTAAAGAAGGTAGTCTTCAATGTTGAGATTCTGCCTGTAGTGAAAATGATTTCAGCAGTATTTGTGCATCTGTTTTTCATTGTGTTTACGATTATTTTCTGCTGGATCATGGGCTATCCGCCAAGCGTGACTACCGTGCAGCTTTTATATTATTCATTCTGTATGGTGATGCTGGTGGCAGGGCTTGTGTACTTTAACAGCGCGATCGTCGTATTTTTCAGGGACATGTCCCAGATCATCGGCATCATGATGCAGATCCTTGTCTGGATGACGCCTATCATGTGGAATATCGATTCCATGAAGATGATCGGAAAGCTGCCACGCTGGCTTGAGATTATTCTTAAGCTGAATCCAATGTATTATGTCATTTCTGGCTATAGGGATTCGATTTTCGACCATGTATGGTTTTTTGAGAGAGGATGGATAAACTTTTCATTCTGGGTAATTACTCTTTTCTGTATGTGGTTTGGAGGCTATGTTTTCAGGAAGTTGAAGCCGCATTTTGCTGATATGCTGTAAGTTGTTAGCGTATCAGGAAAACCAGCTCCATTATGATGGGAATGCTTGATTTAGTATAGAGATAGAAAAATATGGAAGAATATGCAATCCGCGTGAAGGATGTCACGAAAATGTATAAGCTCTTTTCCCGGAACAGGGACAGGCTGCGTGACGCATTCGGGCTTTCACGGAAAAAATTATATAAAGAGCATTTTGCACTGCACAACCTTTCTTTTGATGTGCATCGTGGCGAGACTGTAGGTATTATTGGAACAAATGGAGCTGGTAAATCCACCATCCTAAAGATTATTACAGGTGTGCTTACGCCTACTTCCGGTGAGGTGGAAATTAATGGCCGTATTTCTGCCCTGCTTGAGCTTGGCGCAGGCTTTAATCCTGAATATACCGGTCTTGAGAATGTTTACCTCAATGGTACGATGATGGGATTTACCCATGAAGAAATTGATAAGAAATTAGATGGCATTCTTTCTTTTGCAGATATCGGGGACTTTATTCATCAGCCTGTAAAGACCTATTCTTCAGGTATGTTCGTGCGTCTGGCTTTTGCGCTTGCCATAAATATTGATCCGGAGATTCTCATAGTTGATGAGGCGCTTTCAGTCGGTGATGCTTTCTTTCAGGCAAAGTGCTATCAGAAATTCGAGGATTTCAAGAAGGATGGGAAGACGATTCTCTTTGTTTCCCATGATCTTTCATCGGTTTCCAGATACTGCGACAGGGTAATCCTTCTGAATAAAGGGGTGAAGCTTGCTGAGGGCAAGCCCAAGGATATGATTGACCTTTATAAGAAGCTTATGGTGCATCAGGTTGACGCAGATGCAATTTTAAGCGGAGATGCTGATATCCATAGCACCACAGGGCAGAAGAGTCTTTCAAATGGAGACTCCAAAGCTTCTGATGGTGATGACTGGAAGTCACATTTTACAATAAATCCATCTATAAATGAGTATGGCGATGGAACTGCTGAGATCATAGACTTTGCAGTTCGGGATGAAAATGGTATGCTTACTACATCGATCATGAAGGGCAGTACCTTCCAGATTCAGTCCAAGGTGAAATTCCTGAAGGATGTGAACAATCCTATTTTTACCTATACGATTAAGAATCTGAAGGGAGATTCCCTTACCGGAACAAATACAATGTTTGAAAAGGTGAATGTAGGTGATGTGAAGGAAGGCTCTACCTATGTTGCTACATTTACCCAGGAGATGAACCTGCAGGGCGGAGAATACCTTCTTTCCATCAGCTGCACGGGATTTAATAATGGAGAATTTCAGGTTTTCCACAGGCTGTATGATGTGCTGAATCTGACCGTGGTTTCAGATAAAAACACAGTAGGAATTTTTGACATGAATTCAAAGGCAGAGGTAGCTGAAGTAAAGGACTGAAAGCATAATGATTAAAGATGCACTTATTGATGAACTTGAAAATTCTCCTGTCCGTACTTTTCTTATCGATTTCATTGAGGTAAAGGATAATGATGCTGTCTTTGCAGAGACGCCATGCGCAAAGTCAATCATAGATTATCTTTCAAAGAAGAGCAGGAAGCTGTCGTTACTTGAAAATGGTAAGATAATAGGAACGTCCGATTTTACAAAGGCTGATTTTATTTTTTCGCTTGAGGATCCAAGGTTCACCCGTGACTTGTCCCTGGATCAGTTCAGACAGTATTATGAGCTGCTTGAATTTTCTGGAAAGCTGATATTTTCTGTTATGAACTCGCTTGGGTATTCCTATATCAGCGGTGAAAGTGAAATGCATACAGGCAGCGCTTTTGGCGGATATTCTTCTACGGAAAAGAGTGAATCAAAGACTTCGCTTTCCAGGAAAGAATTGCATACTCTGTTAGGTGAAGCAGGCTTTAAGAGTATCCGCAGCTTTTATCCCGTTCCCGACAGTATTTTTCCGACAGAGATTTTTTCTGATGAATTTCTTCCATCTGAGGGAGACATTCATGATGTCAAAAGGAATTATGTTGAAAATGGCATGGATTTGATGAAGACAGATTCGTTCATTAATAATATTATTAATGAAGGCTTATTTACAAATTTTGCAAATTCGTTTTTAGTCATAGCAGAGAAATAACAGACATATAAACAATGAAGAAAACACTTTATGTAAAATACAATGCTACAAGGAACCCTGCATATCAGACAAGGACGGAGATTGCAGACGAGGGTGGCAATAAAGAGGTCATAAAATCTCCTCTTGGTAAAGATGCTGTACCCTTTATTAATTCCTTTCCAGAAAAATATTTAGAGACCTCATCTATTTTTAAGAATATTAAGGCGCTTCCTGTAGAGATGAGAAATGGGGCTGCAGTATATCCAGTCATTAAGGGCAGGTCTCTTGACTCATTCCTTGCGAAGCACCTATCTGATTCAGAAGCTTTTGTATCAGAAATAAAAAAGATATTTGAAAAATATTACGCATATCAGGAAGCGGTTCTGACAGGCTTTCATGCTGACTCTGCCTGGCATGAAATATTTGGTGAAGCTTTTGATGAGAAAATTACTGGTACCTGCACACGTCCCTCAAATATCGACATGATATTTGATAATGTAATACTTGACGAAAATGACAGTGCGACGTGCTTTGATTACGAATGGACGTTTGATATTACCTGTCCTTTGTTTTACAGTAAATTCAGAATTCTCTCGCATATTTATGATAAATACTTTTCAATAGTATCAAAGTGGATAGATTTTGAAGATTTTGTTTTGAAATTCGATATTTCAGAAGAAGAATTTGCTCTTTCCATGGAACTTGAAAAGCATTTAATGAGCCACATTTATTCAGGGGGAGAAAAGGCACTTACGGATAGCAGTATTTTTATGAAGTCAGTTTCTCTTCAGGAAATAAAGGATTCATTTGCTTTAAGCGAGGTAGAGCTTCCAAAGACAAGGCAGCTCTTTACAGACACATTAAGCAACCTCAATAATGCTGCCCTCGAGATGGACAGGCTGAATGGACAGATTGCTTTTATGGAAAATTCCAAGTCATGGAAGCTTACCAAGCCGCTTCGTAAATTTACGAATTTTGCAAGAAAAATAAAAAACAGGACTACAAATGAAGGCCTTATTCATGGGACGATGAACCATTTTGTAAGGCATGAGCTTGAAAAAAATGGTTTTCATCTGATACGGTCAGATGAAGAGCTGGCAAAGGAAAGAGCCTGTGCATTTGCACATCCTGTAAAGATAAGCATTCTGACTCCGTTATATAATACGCCGGTATCTTTCTTAAAGGAAATGATTGAGTCTGCTATCGCACAGACCTATGCTGGGTGGGAATTAGTACTTATCGATTTTTCACCTAAAGAAAATACTGAAGTTGAAAATACGGTTAGGGAGTATTCATCAAAGGATGACAGAATCATCTATGAGCGTTCTGAAAATAATATTGGAATAGCTGAAAATACAAATCTCTGCGCAGAGAGGGCAACAGGAGAATATTTTGCAATATTAGACCATGATGATGTTCTGCATCCTTCTGCACTTTTTGAGGTAATGAAGGAGATTGAAAATGGTGCGGATTTTATCTACACGGATGAGATCAAGTTCGCTGAAGATACTGCCCATCCCTATGAACCAAATTATAAGCCTGATTTTTCTTATGAACAGCTTCAGACACAGAATTTTATCTGTCATCTGAATGTATACAGCAGGAAGCTTTTTGATGAAGTCGGAGGCTACAGAAGCGGCTTCAATGGCTCACAGGATCATGATATCGTATTAAGGCTTACTGAGAAGGCGGAAAAGATTGCCCATATTCCGGAAGTACTTTATTATTGGCGGGTACATGAAAAGTCAGTTGCTTCAAACATAGATGCAAAGCCCTATGCTACGATTTCCGGAATAAAGGCCATTAATGAGTCTTATGAGAGAAAAGGACTGAAGTTTAAAGTAGAATCAACAACCGGAAATATACCAAGATACAGGATTATTACACCTGAATATCTTCCTGGAGACATAGCCGTGCTGATTTGGGGAGATAAGGACAGGGAAGCGTATTTTAAGACCATTGAATGCCTTAAAAATATTTCAGACAGGAAATGCACGCTGATCGTTCCTGATGATATCGGGATTACTGAAAACAGCATGGATTCGGATAAATTCTCCATCAAGCCTGTTGAGGGAAGGATCCTTCGCGGCAATGCACTGCCGGATGATTACCTGAAGCTGATTTCTGAAAAATTCAGTATGGAATATTTATATTCTGTGCTTTCCGGGCTTGAAATAATGGGAGATAAATGTTTTTCTGAATATTTAGCCTTGCTTTCAAATTCAGATATTACTGCAGTAGACAGTATGCTTTTTTCAAAAAAAGGTGAAGACGAGCGGATATTCTCCGGAGGCGCATATTTTACTGGTGAGAATTCTAAGCCTGTCGCTCTGAGAGGACAGGGCATGGTAAAAGAATATGAAGGCTTCCAGGCAGATTTTACACATGTCAGAGCGGTGAGCTATGTGACAAACATTCTTACAATGTATCGGAGGAGTGCCCTTGGTTCTGAAAATCAGAAATATCTCTGGACGCCGTTCGTATATGGCGTAGGGGAAGAAAAGAGCCTGAAGGGAATCGATTTATTAAGAGGAAATTCCTTAAATGATATGAAGGAGCCGTATTTCTCAAGAGAAGTGATAAAGAACCATTTGGAATAAAGAGTGATACCATGGGATTAAAGAACAAGGCAAAGCACGCTGTAAAGAAGGCAGCAAAAGCTGTTGTAAAAAAATTAAATAATAAGACACTAAACCGGATGGTTGAAGTATACAAGGAGAGAAACAGAAATTATGATAAAGTAGTCGTAGACGTCTGCTTTATTAATGGCTGTGATGCAATGGTACCTCATCCTCCGAGATACAGGGTCACCCACCAGAGACAGCAGCTTGAGGCAAATGGCCTTACTACATCTGAGATCTTTTATACGAATGTTGTTGCAAATGATGTCGTAGTAAATGCATCCTGCTTTGTCATTTTCCGCTGTCCATATACACCGGAAATATACAAGCTTATTACCCTTGCCCATGCGCTTCATAAAAAAGTATATTTTGATATAGATGATCTTGTAATAGATACAGTCTATACAGACCTGATTCCTTATGTTCAGGGGCTTTCTCCGGCTGAAAAGAAGGTCTATGACGATGGCGTCATCCGGATGGGAAAGACACTGAAGCTTTGTGATGGTGCCATTACTACTACAAAAGCCTTGGCGGATGAGCTTTCCAAATATGTACCTGAGGTATTTATAAACAGGAATACTGCATCGGAAGAGATGTACCGTGACTCATGTGCGGCGCTTGTTCTGAAGGAGAAAAATTTTTCTGAAGATGTCACCTTTACATATATGGCGGGCAAGAAGAAAAAGTCTGTTACCATAAAGAAAAGAACTGAAGGAGAATTCAGAATAGGTTATTTCAGTGGCAGTATCACGCATAATGCAGATGTAGCCCTTATCCTGCCATCGATTATTTCCTTTATGAAGGCACATGAGAATGTCTATCTCTATCTTGTCGGGGAGCTTACACTTCCTGAAGAGATTCTGCCTTTTAAGGACAGGGTAGTGACTTTCCCATTCCTGGACTGGCACAAGCTTCCGATTCTCATTTCCATGGTTGATGTGAACCTTGCACCTCTTGAAGATACGATTTTCAATAATGCCAAATCTGAGAACAAGTGGGTAGAGGCGGCGCTTGTAAATACTGTCACAGTTGCAAGCAATGTCGGTGCCTTTGCAGAGATGGTTGAGGATAAGAAGACTGGCTTTCTTTGTGATTCAGCAGAAGACTGGTCAGATACTTTTGAAATGCTTTATCAGGACAGGGAACTTTGCAAACGCACAGCCAAAGAAGCAAATTCCTATGTAAAAGAGCACTGCCTTACTATTTATTCTGGGAATAAATTAGCAGATTTCTTCAGGGAGAGAAAAGGAAAGACCGCCGCACTTATTCTTCCTTCTACTGAAATCTCCGGTGGCATCATGGTAGCACTCAGGCATCTGAAATATCTTTTTGAAGAAGGCTATCAGACTACGATCATCGCATCAAATCCGACACTTTCATGGATGATGTTTGAAGGTGAAGATTTCCCTGTCATATATATGGAAGGAGTACCGGTCACAGCGCATTTTGACATAGCAATCGGCACGATGTGGACGACAGTGGATTACCTTAATGCTCATCCGAGATTTGAAAAGAAATTTTATCTTGTTCAGAATTTTGAGACTGATTTTTATGAGGCAGGGAATCCGTTAAGACCACTTGCGAACAAGACCTATTCAAATGATACGGATATTATTTTTGCTACGATTTCAAAATGGTGTAAAGGCTGGCTTTTTGAAAAGTACCATAAGGATGCGCTTTTTGTACCGAATGGGATTGAGATGAGAAATTTCACCGAGCATCAGAGGACTTTCGAAGATGGAAAGAAAGTCAGAATCCTGATCGAAGGAGATAGTGCTGTTTCTTACAAGGGAGTAGATGAAAGCTTCAAAATCACAAACTCACTTGACAGGGATAAATATGAAATCTGGTATATGTCATATAATGCCGCACCCAAAGAATGGTATCATGTTGACAAATTTCTCCACAGGGTGCCTTACGATAAAGTGAGTGAGGTATATAATTCCTGTGATATTCTCTTAAAGTCAAGCACCTTAGAGAGTTTTTCATACCCTCCGCTTGAAATGATGGCAACAGGCGGCTTTGTCGTCCTTGTCCAGAATGGTGGAAATTCAGAGTACATAAGGGATCATGAGAATTGTCTTGCTTATCAGACAGGTGATTTTTCTGGCGCTGTGAAATGCATAGAAGAAATTATTTCAGATAAGAGTCTTCAGGAAAAGTTCTATGCAAATGGGCTGTCGCTTGCACATAGCCGTGACTGGAAGCTTATTAAAAATGAAATAATTTCTCTTTACGAAAGAAACTGATATGATTTCTGGAATTTGTAAATTTTTAGATATGAATATTCTGGTTCCTGTTCTGACAGGGGCTCTGGTTTCGCATAGATTTTTAAAGAGTGAAGACAACATTTCTTTTAAGAAGATAATTCTCACCGGCTACGCAATTTACGGAGCTATTTTTGTGCTATTTGATTATGCTGCGAGACTCTCCAATGTTTTTATCTTAAAGAGGGCAACAATATGGAAATATTTTTGTTGCGCTGCTACCATAATATTATTGATTCTTGAGATAAAGTATCTTTTTTCACTGATCAGAAAAAAGAGAAAACATACGAAATCAGATTATGTATTAGCCATTTCAATTGCGGTGCTTTTTATTTTCTTTGCAGCAGCACTCTACCATAGACCTTATCAGGCACTTGCTGACCTTATTATGAGCGGGAAGCTTTCTGATCCGGATCCACTTTATGAATATTATTTTATCGCAGCCTTTATTACCGGCCTTGGCAGTGCAAGGATTCTTTATTATGCCTATGCTTTCATTTTTACGGTTATCTATTTCTGCTTTTATAAGGCAGTCGGGGAATATTTCTTTAGGGAAAAGGAAACGTTAGATGAAGTTAATCAAAGTGCAAATTCTTTCGTAGGGTTAGTCGTAGTTTTCCTGATTTTCCCGGTTCTTCTTCCGAAAATTGATCTGTTTGGCGTATTCACCTGTCCGTGGAAGAGTGAGACCTTACTTGCATCATTGTTTGCACCGGCAGTATTTATGGCAGGTATTATGCTTTCTGATGTTTTTTCAAAGAAAAATGATCTTCGAAAAAAAGCTGAATTAATTTTACTTCTATTAATAACAAGTCTTGATGCACTGCTTTCGACACAGGCAGCACTCATTTACTTCCTGCTTGTATTGGTCTTTGCCCTTGTCACAGCTTTTATCAAGAAGATCTTTATAAATAACGAAAAAAGATTAAGTGAAGGAGAATCAGCATGAATTATTTTGATTCCCTTCGTAATATTTTTTCACAATCTGGATTTTCTCTTGCTATTATTGTAGTTTATGCAGCCTGTATTATTTTTCTGATCATAAAGGATGGCAGGAAATATTTTAGTATTATTTCACTTTCGATACTTTACTTTGTATTGCTTCTGATTCCGCCATTTGGAAATTTACTTCTTTCAAAGGCAGGAGACGAGAAATATTTCAAGCTGTTTTTTGTGCTTCCACTCATTATTCTGCTTCCGCTCTGTCTATCGCTTATTTTTGCTGAGAATAAGAATAAGAAAGCCAGAGTATTTATTATTGCAGGAATTGCTGTTGTGCTTTTTTCTACAACAGGCTTTTCCCTTAATATTTTCAGATTCCGCGGATTGAGTCCTTATGACAGACTGTCGAAAGGGGATGATGGGAAATTAATCATAGCATCCACAGATGATATTTCCGATGATCTCCCTAATGACACTGAATTTATAAAGTGCGATGACAGGACAAATGGTTATTTTTATGATGCAGTGAAGGCAGGTGCAGATTATCTGGTTCTGCCAGTGGGAGACTCGAGGGAAACAGAAGTACAGTATTGTGGTTTTTCCTTTGTAAAAACTATTGGCCATGAGAGGATTTATCAGTATAAAGATAATTATAAAAATATGTGGAAGGTCACACAGTATGCATCAGTTACTGGAAATCAGGCCATGATTTATTCAATTACGGATTTGAAGGGAAATCTCTACCTTATTGACGGCGGGTGGGATGCTGATGCGGATCAGGTTAGACAGATTATAAAAGATAATGGCGGCAAGGTTACAGCATGGTTTCTGACGCATCCGCATTCGGATCATATTAATGCCTTTACTACGATTATGGAATCCGGGGATGTGCCTGAAATCGATGCAGTATATGCTTCCGAATTTGATCCTGAGAAATATAAGGAAGAGGCGCAGGACTGGGATGTCTATTCTGATTTCGAGAGATTTTATCATATTATGAATGATAATCCCGAAAATAAAAAGCTGCTTCATTATTTACATGATGGGGATACATTGGAACTTCAGGATTTTTATGTTCGAGTCATGCATGATTATCAATCTAAGATTGGTGGAGATGCCGCAAATGATGGTTCTCTTATGTTGCAGTTTAAGGTAGCTGAGGACAATGATATATCAAATCTTACGATTACGCATTTCAACGGGCAGAAGGCAGAGCATGTACCAACTCCATCTCATGGCTCATTTCTTGTCTGTGGTGATATTGGAGAATCACAGAGTCAGTATATAATGGATGAATATCAATCAGGACTTCATTCTTATATACTTCAGGTGTCACGTCATGGAAATGGTGGATTGTCTCAGGATCTTTATGATTTGGTCAATGCAGAAACCGTGTTCTTCGATGCACCTGACTGGTTATTTAATCCTGCACCAGGAACTAACTATCAGACCGACAAAAATAAACTATATTTTGAAAATAAAGGTGCAGTTATATACAGCTATGCTACAGCACCGAACTCTGTTACCATGAGGTAATTATGCTAAGTATATTATTATTTATTTTAGAATTAATAATTATTCCATATTTATTAGGGGTCGTCATAGTAAGGAAGAAGGATTTCTGCTTAAGGCTTCTTATCGGCTTTTCTTCCTATATGGCATTATTTTTTATACTATATTTTATTGGAATAGGCTGTTCGATGAGACTGCATGAGCTCATGACAATATTCATGACCGCAGTGGGATCGGTTATTATTGCTTTTTTCTTATGCCGTTTTTTTGTAAGCAAAAAGAATGGTGAGACATTCAGCATTGTTTCAGAATTAAAAAGTGATGATTACAGTTCATTCAAAAAAATTTTTATGTCTTCAGGAAGATTTGTAAAGATTATTACCATTGCTGCAATTTCACTAGTGCTG
The DNA here is from genome assembly GCA_900317755.1 of uncultured Lachnospiraceae bacterium. Classification (GTDB taxonomy): domain Bacteria; phylum Bacillota; class Clostridia; order Lachnospirales; family Lachnospiraceae; genus RUG306. The sequence goes on along the minus strand of ONHZ01000053.1, from coordinate 56,987 downwards.
TTTCAAGCCTTCCGGATGATATTTGTATCTCCATACATTGACGGAGATGATACAACTTATGCTACGCTTGTCCAGAGTATGGCATCACTCGATTCAATTTATACTATTGGCAAAAGCAAAAATGGAATATTTCAGATTTATCAGCTGGATAAGCGATATCAGGTTTCCTCATATTATCCTTTTCTTGCTGGAATGGCCGTTTTCTGCAGGGTGCATTCACTTGTATTTCTTAAAACTTTTATTCCAGTCCTGTATATACTAATGTCCTATTCAGTTGCATGGCTTTTTGCAAAGCTCTTTTTCAAAGAAAAGCTTGAGAAGAAATCTATTTTTATTCTGATTCTGGCGGTTATTAATGAGTTTTCGTTCGGCAGCTATTATTCATTTGGCAGAAGGCTTCTTATGTGGACATGGAATTCGAAATCCATCTGCTTTACGATCATCCTGCCGCTTCTTTTGTATCTCACTGTGGAATATTTTGATGCTTATCAGAATGCTGATAATGAGATAACTTTCAGTAGCTGCTTTTTCTATATTCTGGTAGTAAATACAGCGTGTGCTTCAATTACATTAATGGGTACCATACTCGGGGCGATTTCCCTGTTTATATTAGCCATCGTATTTGCGATTCAAAAGAAAAAGATAATTCCAGCACTGCTTCTCATACCATCAATGCTGCCTTATTTTGTCAATCTGCTGTTTATCAGGACTTGGAGGTGAGGGTATGGATCATGTTCGTACAATAAGCTCACTATTCTGGGGACAGACGGCATTTTTTACGTTATTTATTATATCAATGCTATTTCTGTTCTTTTTCAGAAAAAAATGGAAGAAAGCTTATGAGACATATTTCTGGTATATCATATTGCTTTATGTGTTACTTCTTGCCAATCCTTTTACCTTGAAACTGTTTCTGGAAAGCTATTTTCCAGGGGACGCAGAGCTTGTAAGGCTTTATATTCTGCTTCCGGTGGGCTTTGTCATAGCCTATGTTCTGACAGAAATTGCTTCTGAGATGAATGGCAGGAAAAAGGTACTGGTTCTTATGATATTTATTGCGGTGCTTGCATTCTCAGGAAAAGGAATAATGGAGACAGGCTATTATATTAAGCCGCAGTCAATATATAAGGTAAATGATGACGGCCGGGAAGCAGCCGACATCATGCAGAACGATGTAAAAAAAGATATTGAAAAAGGTCTTGTGCAGGCAGATCGATATAATTCTAAAGGGGAATATATTAGTGCAGGATCGCCGGTATATCTCGAGGCTCAGGGACCAGACTTATATGATACGACAAGACTTGTCATGACAGAATATTCTAATGGATACAATATTAAGGGTAAGTTTGAAAGAGGAGGCTCATATTTCTTTGGCATCATGTGCTATGCTGACTGGAGATATATTCAGGCTTCGGCAAGCTTTATTTCCTCCGATGAATACACGACGATGGGATATGATTCGGCATGGCTGAAGGATTATTACCTTCCGAAATTTGCAGAATATACATATATTACGTTTGAAGATGGGGATGGAAATATGTCAAAAGGCATAGAAGATACCGGCCTTTATCATGAAATAGGAAAGACAAGCGGAGGATATGTAATATTTAAAAAAACAAAAACCATTGACACATCGAAATAATGTTGTTATAATTTCTGCAAATAAGATGAAACATTTTTGTAAAGATTTGTTTGACCTTGGGGGCTTATATTTATGAATCGAAACAATAGAATGATGAGAATCACTCTTTCAATTGCAGCAGGAGCATTTGCTGTTACATTAGCATCATCAGTTTCAGCAGCACCTGTTTCTGGTGTCGTTGCAGCTGTACAGAAGAGTGTTACATCTTCAGCAGATACAAAGAGCAGCATTTCAGGTGGTTCAGTACTCGCCGGTGCGAATCTTGTAATTTCAAATATTCTTTCATCAGCCAATACATCAGCAAATGCAACGGTTACAGCATCAAATATTACAGCGACAGCGCTTTCTGATGGTACGATTTCAGTTACTTCCGAAAATGGTGTCATAAATAAGACAGTTGATCAGGATGGAAATGTTCTATCCGACAATTCTCTTCAAACTACTATTGCAGGTACGCCTACATCTGATGGCACTCCTGCAGGAACGGTTCTTCCGGATGGTACAGTTGCTGGTGCCACTACAGAGGACGGAAGCAAGGCAGCAGTTGTAAATACAGATGGCACTGTAGTGAATTCATCAGATGTAACAGATTCAACAGACGGTACGGCAGCCACTGATGAAACTGTTGACGCATCTGAAAGTGCCACGAAGGGTGATTATTCCCAGATTGCTGTGGCAAACGTCAATGATTTTGTATATATCAGGACACAGCCTTCAGAAGACAGTGATTATGCCGGGAAGCTTTATAAGGGTGATGTCGGAACGGTTAAAGCTACAGATACAGATGGCTGGTATCAGATTACATCCGGTACCTGTGTTGGCTATATCAGTTCACAGTATGTCATTGTAGGAGATCAGTCAGCAGTCGATGCTGTTGGCAGAAAGGTAGCTACTGTAAATACTGAGACACTTTATGTAAGAGAGCAGGCGACGACAGATTCTTCAGTCATTGGTATGGTTCCAAATGGTGAAGACCTTACGGTTACAGATGATTCTATGAAGGATCAGGGCTGGATAAAGGTTTCCATCGAAGAAGGCGACGGGTATGTTTCTACAGATTATGTCGTGCTTTCTACAGAGTTTGATTATGCCGAGTCAAAAGAGGCCGAGATGGCACGTCTTGCGAAAGAGAAGGCTGAGAAGGAAGCAGCTGATAAGGCTGCAAAAGAAGCCATTGCGAGAAATGCAAAGGCTTCCAAGACTTCGAAATCATCTTCGAAGTCTTCTGAAGGAAGCAGTTCTTCAAGCGGAAAGACATATTCAGCACCATCAAGCACAGGGGGGTCTGCAGTTGTAGCCTATGCATCCCAGTTTGTTGGAAATCCTTATGTATATGGCGGTACATCACTTACGAATGGCACAGACTGCTCAGGTTTTGTCATGGGTGTTTACAGCGCATTCGGTGTCAGCCTGCCTCATAGTTCTTCAGCAGACAGGTCAGTTGGTACAGCAGTTTCGCAGAGCGATATGCAGCCTGGAGATATCGTATGTTATTCAGGCCATGTAGCTATTTATGCAGGAAATGGTACTATTGTACATGCATCGAACAAGCGTGACGGCATCAAATATTCAAATGTAAATTACAGGAATATCCTGGCAGTCAGACGTGTTTTCTAATTTGCTTCTTTTCTTAAAGGGGATTTTTCCTTTGGGGGTTAAAGGGTTATGCCTTTAGCGAAGAAATATCAGGTAGGGTTTTGCCTTGCCTGATTTTTTATTTGAAACTTCATAGTGAGTGTAAATTTCGAATGAAAATGCCAATGAACTGTTAATTATAATAAAAAATTGCACAGTTTTTGACCAAATTTTTCTTCACTTTTTACCAAAAATGTATTAAACTAACAGAAATTGCTATTTTGACATCTGATTTTTTGGGGGAATTATGAATAAAAATCAAATTATTCAGACAACAATTGAGGGGATGAAGGAGATTACCCAGTATGATTTTGCGGTAATGGACAGAGAGGGCAGTGTGCTTGCCCAGACATTCAGGGATGCAAATAAACTTTCAGTACAGAGTCATCAGTTTGCTGAGACTTCATCTGAATGCATTTCTGAGGATGGTCATCTTTTCCTACGGGTTCTTGAGAAGGGTGAGACGGAGTTTGTCGTCGTTGTCATGGGAAGGGGCGATCATGCTGAAGAAATTGGCAGGATTCTTGTTTTTCATATGAAAGAGCTCATGGAAGCAAATAATGAGCGCTTTGACAGGGACAATTTTATTAAGAACCTTCTCCTTGACAATTTACTCCTTGTAGATATTTACAACAGGGCGAAGAAGCTTCACATAGAGTCTGAAGCGAAGAGAGTCGTCATTGTCGTTGAGAATCCAAAGGAGAGAAAGGGCGATGAGCTCGAAAAGGTAAAGACCGTTCTTTCTGCAAACACAAAGGATTTTGTCACTGCTGTTGATGAGAGCAATATCATTGTCGTAAAGGATTTGACAGAGCCTGGTGCCGAGGAATCCATTCAGAAGACAGCTGAAGAGATATTAAATGCTCTTGACAATAAGACCAGAGTCGCTTATGGTACTACGGTAAACGAGCTGAAGGATGTTTCCAAATCTTACAAGGAAGCTACTATGGCACTTGATGTTGGGAAGATTTTCTTCAAAGAGAAGAATATCATCGCTTATTCAGTTCTTGGTATAGGAAGGCTTATTTACCAGCTTCCTATTCCGCTATGCAAGATGTTTATACAGGAGATTTTTGACAAGAAGTCTCCAGAGGATTTCGATGAGGAGACCCTCACTACGATCAATAAATTCTTCGAGAACAGCCTGAATGTTTCTGAGACTTCGAGACAGCTTTATATTCACAGGAACACGCTTGTCTACAGGCTTGATAAGATTCAGAAGATGACAGGGCTTGATCTTAGGATTTTTGATGATGCAATCACGTTTAAGATTGCCCTTATGGTTGTAGAGTATATGGACTATATGGAAAGTCAGGATAATACGTTTTGATTCGATTAGAACATGTCAGCAAGACCTATGAAGCCGGTGTCGTTGCGATAACCGATGTCAGTCTTCATATCAAACCCGGTGAATTTGTATTTATCGTTGGAGCTTCAGGAAGCGGCAAATCCACCATCATTAAGCTTTTACTGAAGGAGCTTGCTCCTACACATGGAACCATTACAGTTAATGGCAGGGATTTAAGTTCTATTTCACACAAACAGGTTCCAATATTCAGAAGAAATATCGGAGTTGTTTTCCAGGACTTTAGGCTATTACCAGACAGGAATGTCTATGAGAATGTAGCCTTTGCGCTTCGTGTGGTAGAGGCGCCAAAGAAAGAAATAAAGAGAAAGGTTCCGCTTATGCTTTCGATGGTTGGTCTGGCTGCAAAGTACAGATCACTTCCAAAGCAGCTGTCAGGCGGTGAGCAGCAGCGTGTCGCAATTGCGAGGGCGCTAGTGAATGAACCGAAGATTCTTCTTGCTGATGAGCCTACAGGAAATCTTGATAATAAAAATGCGTGGGAGATCATGCGTCTCCTTGATGAAATCAATAAAAAAGGCACGACTGTCGTTGTTGTTACCCACAATATGGATATCGTAAAAGCTATGAAGAAAAGAGTCATTACTATTAAGAAGGGCTCTATTATCGATGACAATGAAGGGGAGGTCTGATTATGAAATTTAGGACCTTTACATACAATGTCGGACAGGGCTTTAAAAATATTGCCAGAAATAAAATGTTTTCATTTGCCTCAATTGCCACTATGGCCGCATGCATTTTCCTGCTTGGCCTTTTCTATTCGATTGGCGTGAATTTCCAGTCAATGGTAAAGGATGCAGAGAGTAATGTTGCTGTTACAGTATTTTTTCAGGATGGAATGAGTGAGGATGACATAAAGGCAATAGGTCAGGAGATAGCAAACCGCCCTGAGATTGCAAAGATGGAGTTTGTTTCTGCTGATGAGGCATGGGAGAATTTCAAGAAGGAATACTTTGCTGGCAAGGAAGACCTAGCTGAAGGCTTTGCTACTGACAATCCTCTGGCAAATGATGCCAAGTATGTTATTTACTTAAATGATGTATCAGAGCAGGATTCTCTCGTCAAATACCTTGAAGGCGTTAATGGCGTCAGGGAAGTGCATAGATCAGAGATTACAGCAAAGACACTCAGCGATTTCAACAATCTTTCCACATTTATTATGATAGCTGTCATCGCTATTCTTATTGGTGTTTCTATTTTCCTTATTTCAAATACGGTTACAGTTGGTATTTCGGTAAGGAAGGATGAGATTTCTATTATGAAGCTCATCGGAGCAAAGGACAATTTTGTCCGTGCGCCATTTGTAGTTGAAGGAATACTCATTGGACTTATTGGCTCAGCAATCCCGCTTGCGATTTTGTATTTTCTATATTACAGGCTTGTTTCATATGTCCAGACAAAGTATAAGGTCATTTCGACTATGATGGATTTCGTCCCAGTAAATACGGTATTTCGGGTACTTCTTCCGGTTTCAGTCATCTTAGGCGTTGGCATTGGCTTTTTAGGCAGCCGTCTCACACTGAAACGTCATCTTAATGTTTGATTATTACTAAGGATATTATGGACAACAGTTTTAATCCACAGCAGTATATGAATCCATCAGCTCAGCAGGAGCAGGAACCTAAAGAAAAAGTGAAAAAGGCACATCCATTCAGGAAAGGTCTTTTGATTGGCATTTTTACAACACTTGCTGCTGTTTTCATATTTTGCTTTGTTTTTCTTTTTGCTATTGGTGCATTTTCAAAGAATTCACTTTTGAATGGACATACGATTTCAAAGCTCGAATCACTGAATTACATCATCAGTAAATATTATTACAAGGATGTAAAAGAAAAGGATCTTCAGAATGGTCTCTATAAGGGACTTCTTGAAGGGCTTAATGATCCTTATACTGAATATTACACGGCCGATGAAGCTGATGAGCTTGAACAGTCGCTTACTGGGAATTATGCAGGTGTAGGAATGGGTCTTACACAGGATAAGGACACAAATGTCGTCACTGTTTCATTTGTTTATGATGATACTCCGGCAAAGTCTGCCGGCATCAAGAAAGGCGACAAAATCATTTCTGCTGCCGGTGTCGATGCGACTTCAAAGGATCTTTCGGATTTTGTAGAACTCATTCGTGGAACGGCTGGAACTACTGTTGATATTGTATACCAGCCATCTGGTTCTACAGAACAGAAGACCGTTACACTGACAAGGGAAAATATTACTATTCCTACGGTTTCCTACAAGATGCTCGACAATAATGTCGGATATATCAGAATATCCCAGTTTGCATCAGACACTGCAAATGAATTTCATGATGCACTTACTGACCTAAAGAGTCAGGGCATGACATCCATATTATTTGATCTCAGGGACAATCCCGGTGGAATGGTTGATGCCGTTACAGCAATGCTGGATGAGATTCTTCCAAAGGGAACGGTTGTCTATACGATTGACCACGAAGGCAACAGGAAAGATTATACATCAGATGATGAGCACCAGCTCGATATGCCGATGGCAGTTCTGATAAACAAAAACTCCGCTTCGGCATCAGAAATCTTTTCTGGAGCAATCAGGGATTTCAAAGCAGGTACACTCATCGGAGAAAAGTCATATGGTAAGGGCGTCGTACAGACAACTCTTCCTCTGAAGGACGGTTCCATGGTGAAGATTACCACTATGGAGTATTTCACACCAAGCGGTGAAAATATTCAGGGCAAAGGCATTACTCCTGATATTAAGTGTGATTATGAATATACCGGTGATGAGGATGCACTTGCACAGAAGGATACTGATCAGTATACAGTAGAAGATTATCTAAATGACAGCCAGATAAAGAAGGCATATGATACGCTTACCGGGCTCTGACGGGAGTCTCTTTCAACTGATGTCGATTAATATATGTTCATAAGGCATATTGATTACATCAGAATTATTATTACACCATATTAACTCTGGATATTTTCCAGCGATATCAGAAAAGGGAGACATTATGTTAGAACTCGATGAATTAAAACAAAAGCTTGCGACATATGAAGAACCGCTTAAACAGGTAAAGAAGTCACTAAATCCTGAGGAAAAGAAGAACAGGATAGAAGAGCTTTCACGGGAGATGGAAGCGCCTGAATTCTGGAATGATCCCGAATTGTCTTCGAAGAAGACACAGGAACTGAAGAACTTAAAGGATGAGATGGCAAAGATCGATGATCTCGATCAGCAATATGCAGATATTGAGGCATATATAGAGCTTGGCAATGAGGAAGAGGATCCAGAGATTGCTGAAGAGGCGCAGGAAGCCTTTTCTATTTTTGAAGAGGATTTTGAAAATCTCAGGGTAAAGACGCTGCTTTCTGGCGAATATGACGAGGATAATGCAATTGTCACACTACATTCCGGAGCAGGCGGCACAGAGGCCTGTGACTGGACTTCCATGCTATACAGAATGTACACACGATGGGCTGAGTCCAAGGGCTATACGGTTGAGACACTTGATCTTCTCGAAGGTGAAGAAGCAGGAATCAAGTCAGTTACGTTCCAGGTCGATGGCGAAAATGCTTACGGATTTCTGAAGTCAGAGGCCGGAATTCACCGCCTGGTTCGTATTTCTCCGTTTAATGCAAACGGCAAGAGGCAGACTTCCTTCGCATCCTGCGATGTCATGCCGGATATTGAAGAGGACATTGACATCGAGGTAAAGGATGAGGATATCAGGGTTGATACCTACCGTTCATCCGGAGCCGGCGGCCAGCACATCAATAAAACTTCATCCGCCATTCGAATTACGCATTTCCCTACAGGAATCGTCGTAACATGTCAGAATGAGCGTTCCCAGCACATGAATAAAGACAAGGCCATGCAGATGCTGAAGGCAAAGCTTCTCATGCTGAAGATGGAAGAGAATGAGGAGAAGGCTGCGGAAATCCGTGGCGATGTCTCAGGAATTTCATGGGGCAATCAGATTCGTTCTTATGTATTCCAGCCATATACGATGGTAAAGGACTTACGTACTGGAGAAGAGACTTCGAATGTCAATGCGGTAATGGACGGCGACATCGACAGGTTCATGAATGCTTATCTGAAGTGGGTTTCGCTTGGCAGACCAAAGAGAAATACGTCTGTCGATGATGACGAATAATATCTTGCACCAATCTTTGTACTTGCTATAAAAGATTTTATGTGCTAAAGTTTCTACGCATTTATAAAATCAGCAAGCGAACCCACTGCCTTTTGGCGGTGGGGGAACTTGCTTTCAGGTACGGGGGTTAAGCCCCGTACCTGAAGAGCTGCAAAGCAGCGATTTTATAGCAAGCAAACGAAGTTTGCGAGCATAATTACTTTAGGAGGCTTTATATGAAGGCAGCCATAATGGGCTATGGGACAATAGGATCCGGAGTCGCAAAGATTCTTTTTGAAAACAGCGATGTCATTACAAGAAGAGTCGGCGAGCCGATTGAACTCAAGTATGTTCTTGATTTGAGGAACTTCGAGGGTGATCCAATCCAGAGCTATATTGTCCACGATTACAAGGAAATAGTTAATGATCCGGAGATAAAGCTTGTAGTAGAGACTATGGGTGGCGTTGAGCCTGCATTTACTTTTGTAAAGGCAATGCTCGAAAGCGGAAAGCATGTAGCTACTTCGAATAAGAACTTAGTCGCTGAAAAAGGCGCAGAACTCATTGCAATTGCAAAAGAAAATCATGTGAACTTTTTCTTTGAGGCATCTGTCGGCGGCGGCATTCCTATTATCAGGACCCTGCTTAAATGCACGACAGGCGATGTCATCGAGCATATTTATGGTATTTTAAACGGCACTACGAATTATATGCTCACAAAGATGCGTGAAGACGGTGCTGACTTTGATGACGTGCTGAAGGAAGCACAGGACAAGGGCTATGCCGAGAAGGATCCGACAGCTGATATCGAGGGTCTTGACCCGGCTAGAAAGATTGCTATCCTTGCTTCGCTTGTTGCAGAGAGACAGGTTGATTTTCAGGATATCCCGACAGAGGGGATCACAAAGATTACCCCTGCAGACATGCAGTATGCTGACAAGCTCGGCATGAAGATAAAGCTTGTTGCATCGATGGATGAGAGCGGAGATTCCTATTACGCAAGAGTCGCTCCATTCCTTGTTGACAAGGAAAGCCCACTCTATACAGTTGAGGATGTTTACAATGCTATTTTAGTTCACGGAAACATGCTTGGCGATGCGATGTTCTACGGCAGCGGTGCGGGAAGCCTTCCTACCGCATCTGCAGTAGTAGGCGATCTTGTCGAGATGGCAAAGCATGTGATGCGCCATGTTGATTTCACCTGGGAGCCTGAGAAGATTACTCTGAAGGATCCTGATACCCAGGAATACAAATATTTCGTTAGGTCGAAAGCATCAGAGGCAGAGCTTAAGAATGTCTATGGTGATGGCGAGGCGATTTCCGGCGTAGCTGATGGCGAAATCGGTTTTGTCACAGAGAAGATGTCTGAGAAGGACTTCAAGGAGAAGAGCACTAAAGCTGATATTATTTCATTTATCAGACTGCTGTGAGAATTTTGTTAATATGCTGTGTAAGCAGCATAAATATATAGTTTTTTGAGGATTAATATGCTAGTTGTAAAGAAGTTTGGCGGCTCTTCAGTTGCCAATAAGGAGAGAATCTTCAATGTGGCCCGCCGCTGTATTGACGATTACAAAAAGGGAAACAAGGTAGTAGTAGTTCTTTCTGCGATGGGAGATACGACGGATGATCTGATTGCTCTTGCAAACGACATCAATCCAGATGCGCCGAAGAGAGAGATGGACATGCTTCTCTCAATTGGTGAGCAGCAGTCAGTTGCACTCATGGCAATGGCTATGGCAAAGCTTGGCGTTCCGGCTATTTCACTGAACGCATTTCAGGTTGCCATGCACACCACGAGCCAGTACTCAAATGCGAGATTCAAGAGAGTCGACAAGGACAGAATCCTTCACGAGCTCGATGCAGGAAAAATCGTCATCGTCACAGGCTTCCAGGGCGTTAATAAATACGATGATATTACGACACTTGGCCGTGGCGGTTCAGATACAACAGCAGTTGCCATTGCAGCTACACTGAATGCCGACAGGTGTGAGATCTTCACAGATGTCGACGGCGTATATACAGCAGATCCGAGAATCGTAAAGAATGCAAGAAAGCTTCCTGAAATCAGCTATGATGAGATGCTTGAGCTTGCATCACTTGGCGCGCAGGTTCTTCACAACCGTTCCGTAGAGATGGCAAAGAAATATGGTGTCACGCTTGTAGTCAGAAGCAGTTTAAACGAGTCCGAAGGGACCTTAGTAAGAGAGGTAAATACAGTGGAAAAGATGTTAGTCAGCGGTGTTGCCTGCGACAAGCATGCAGCAAGGATTGCACTTATTGGCGTAAAGAATGAGCCCGGCGTGGCATTCAAGGTTTTCGATCTTCTTGCAAAGGCAGGAATCAATGTCGATATGATCCTCCAGTCAGTCGGCCGTGATGACAAGAAGGACATCAGCTTCACTGTTGATGAGACTGAGGCGAAGGATGCCATGAAGGTCCTCAAGGAGAACAAGGACAGACTTACCATCACAGACTTCCAGGATGAAGAGAATGTTGCAAAGCTTTCTATCGTCGGCGCAGGTATGCAGACGAATCCTGGCGTTGCTGCAAGAATGTTCGGTGCACTCTATGATGCAGGCGTAAACATCCGCATGATTTCTACATCAGAGATACGCATCACAGTTCTTATCGACCTTGCTGATGTTGACCGTGCAATGAACGCTGTACATGCAGAATTCATGGAAGAGATTGAGAACTAATTAATTTTCATTCTGATTTTTCTACCTGTCTGGATCTTTGCCAGGCAGGTTTTTTATTCTCTGCAAATTTGTGCTACCACAAGGCTCAAAGACGGCCCCTGTGGTAGCCAGGATTTCAAAGTGAATCGGTTGAGCGGCTACCACAAAGAGAAAATGAGGCATATGTGGTAGCCCAAATGCCATAAGATGGGAAAATAGCAACAAAAAACCCTGGCACAGAAAGTGCCAGGGAAGAATGATCAAAAATATTTCAAAACAGCAGAATCAGAAGTCTGTCATGTTCTTGTCACGGCGCTCGATGAAAGCTGTCATGCCTTCTGTCTTGTCGTGTGTTGAGCATGTAAGACCGAAGAGGTTTGCTTCGTATTCAACACCGTTCTTGATGTCCATGTCATAGCCGTTGTTGATGGCAGCCTTTGCGATGGCTACTGCATAAGAGCCGTTTGACTCGATCTTCTTTGCCATCTCAAGTGCTGTAGGCATAAGCTGCTCTTTTTCAACGACATGGTTTACAAGACCGATTCTGTATGCTTCCTGAGCATCGATGTTTGTAGATGTGAAAATGATTTCCTTTGCACGGCCCATACCAACGAGTCTTGCAAGTCTCTGTGTGCCGCCGAAGCCAGGGATGATGCCAAGGCCTGTCTCAGGCTGGCCGAATACTGCATTGTCAGAAGCGATTCTGATATCGCAGGCCATAGCGATTTCATTTCCGCCACCAAGTGCAAAGCCGTTTACTGCAGCGATGGTGACCTGACGCATATTCATAAGCTTGAAGAAAGGAACGGAAGCGTTCATGCCGAACTTTCTGCCGTCAGCAGCTGAGAAATTAACCATTTCCTTGATGTCGGCACCGGCTACGAATGACTTAAATGCGTTGCCCTTCTTGTCAGGACCGCCTGTAAGGATAAGTACCTTTACAGAGTCATCAGCTTCGATTTCTGTAAGTGCTTCGTTTAATTCGTTTACAGTCTCAGTATTTAAGGCATTGAGTGCCTCAGGTCTTGAGATTGTAAGGATTCCTGTTTCTCCGTCTTTTTCGAACTTAAGATTCTTAAATTCTGTCATGTCAAAAACCTCCATATCATAAGAATATTGAGAATAATGGGTAAAAACCCGCAACACTCATACTATATTCTAATTTTTTTTTGATGTCAATCTTTATCAGAGTTTATGCTAATTGAATTTAGCATGATAATCTGTTATAGTTTCCATAGTATTATGTCATTGTTCAATTATTGATATAAATTGGATTTATATAGTGTAAGCAGCTTGTAAACATATGAATATAAAGGGGTAAAATATGGAGGAAAAAAGAAGGTATGAGCGTCTGGGAATAGATGTCAAGGTAGAGATAGAGAGGATTGATAACGGCGACACGACTACCGTTAAATACCTTACAGTGGATGTCACTGATATTTCCAGAAGCGGAATCGGATTTATTTCCACTACTGAGCTGAAAAAAGACGCTATGCTCAAGGCAAATATTACGATTTGGACGAAGGAAGTGCTTCCTGCGATTTTCAAAATCGTTCGTGTTTCAAACGATGGAAAGCTATGGCATTATGGCGCAATCTTTGTAGGAATGCGTGAAGAGGACGCACTGAAGATTCAGATTTACCAGATGCTGAATGAGAACGATAACTAAGATTATTTAGGATAATTGTAAACGCTGGGAATTGTTTCTATTAAATAATGGGATTTATGATGGATGAATTAAAGGAAAGCAATAATAATTCAGACAAAGAACTTAAGAATAATGAACAACATAAAAAAGAAAAGCTTTCAGAATTTTTGAAGGCAGAGCATGAGCACGACAGGGAGGAAATGAAATCTGCCCGTGAAAGTGCGAAGAATGACGTTAAAGAATTTAAGAAAAATAAGCTCACATTCAGGGAAATGTTAAAGGTGACATTTTCTATTGAGGCTGATTCTGCATCGCCTGAGGATGTGCGGGACAGGATTCTATCTGGCGGGCAGGTATATGGCACGAATGCAGCACTTCTGATGTTTGCAATCCTGATTGCATCCGTAGGACTCAATGTGAATTCCACAGCTGTCATTATAGGTGCCATGCTGATTTCTCCGCTTATGGGAACAATTCTGTCTATGGCTTATGGCACGGTCACGAGAGAGGCTGATGTGGTCAGACGTTCTGCAATCGGCTTTGTCACACAGATTATTATTTCGGTAGGAACATCTACGGTTTATTTCCTTCTGAGCCCTCAGAAGGAGGTCACAACGGAGCTCCTTGCAAGGACCTCGCCGTCATTTTTCGATGTCATAATTGCGACTGCCGGAGGCTTTGCAGGCATCATCGGACAGACAAGAAAAGATAAATCAAATACGGTTATTCCTGGTGTAGCTATAGCAACGGCAATCATGCCACCGCTTTGCACCTGTGGCTTTGCAATCTCACACGGATACTGGTATATGCTTCTGAAGGCATTCTACCTTTTTGTCATCAATTCATATTTTATTTATACATCTGCTGAAATCATTCTCACGGCCATGCAGATGCCAAAGACAAGGGAGCTCACGCCTGAAGAACAGAAGATAAATACGCACAAGAAAATCAGGAATACAATCATCGTCCTGATTCCATGCTTCTTCATTGCATTTGGTATTTATGCAGGGCAGTAATGTGCATTGTTCCATTGCAACCTATAAAACATAGGCATTGCAGTCAAGTGACAGCATTAAGAAATAATCAAGATTTTTATTAAAAATTATTAATTTTACATATATTTGATTGTTTATTTTCTGAGAAAACGATAATATGATGCCTATGTGGTTTTTTCGGCGTTGTTTAAGCGCTGAAGTTTGAGACAAAATAAGATAACAAAGATGTTATATAAATAATTCGGAGATATAAATGAAGCTGATCACATTCATGGTACCATGCTACAATTCCTACGCATACATGGGTAAATGCATAGAATCCCTTCTCCCTGGCGGTGAAGATGTCGAAATTATTATTGTTGATGACGGCTCATCTGATAAGACCGCCGAGCTTGCAGATACATACGAAAGCCACTATCCAGGAATTATCCGCGCAATCCATCAGGAGAATAAAGGACATGGCGGAGCAATCAATACAGGACTTGCAGCAGCGACTGGAAAGTACTTTAAAGTCGTAGATTCAGATGACTGGGTTGATAAGGACACATATCAGGATGTATTAGCGCTCCTGAAGAAATTCGAAGAGGATGGCACCGATATTGACATGCTTCTTACGAATTATATCTATGATAAGGTTTCCGAAGACAAGCACAGGCATATGGCGTATGCCACGCTTTTCCCTGAAAATGAGGTTATTGACTGGGACGATATGAAGCGGAATATTGTAGGCTTTACGATTCTCATGCATTCAGTCACCTACAAGACCTCCATGCTGAAGGAATGCGGCATGGTGCTGCCAGAGCACACCTTCTACGAGGATAATCTCTATGTTTATTATCCGCTGCCTTATGTGAAGCATTTCTATTATCTCAATGAGGATTTCTACCATTATTATATCGGCCGCGAGGGGCAGTCTGTGAGCGAGCAGATCATGATTTCCCGCCTGAACCAGCAGCTCAAGGTAAACTATATGCTCATCGATGCGCATGATCCATGGGCAATCGAGTCCGAGCATCTTCGGAATTACATGCTTGATTTCCTCGAGATGATTACGGTCGTTTCAACGGCTCTTGCTTATGTTTCAAATAATGAAGAGAAGCTTGAGAAGGTTCGCGCACTCTGGGATTATATCAAGAATAAGGATATCCGGACGTACAAGCACTTGCGATACGGCCTTTTCGGCGGGGCAATGAACCTTCCGGGAAAGCTCGGCAGATACATCTCCATCAAGTGCTACAATATTTCTCAGAAATTCATGGGATTCAACTGATATGGAAGAAAAGCACGCAGAAATAGTTAAGAAAAATTTAATACGCCATGGCTCAATACTGGACATGTATGATCTGGAGATGGAACTTCCTGACGGCAGCCATGAGCACTGGGACTTTGTCTCGCACAGGAAGGGAGCCGCATGCGTTGTGGCTGTATTTCCGGATGGAAGGCTTCTTCTTGTGAGACAGTACAGGCCGGCTCTTGGGCGGTATACATGGGAACTTCCTGCAGGTGCGAGGGATTCAGTGAATGAATCTACAAAGGTCTGTGCAGAGCGTGAGCTTCGCGAAGAGACAGGGTATGACAGCGATGAACTTGTGCAGCTTTTATCTCTCAAAGCCACTGTCGCCTATGATGATGAACTCATTGATGTATATCTGGCAAGGAATATCAGGAAGATTGGTGCCCAGCAGCTCGACCCTGCTGAGAGTATTAATATGAAGGCCTTCACACTTGACGAGGTTCTTCAGGCGATAAAGGATTTGAAAATCCAGGATGCCAAAACAGTTGCCGGAATTCTGGCATATAAGGCGTACTATGTTGATTAGTTAAATGCAGGTCACTGACCTGTATTTATTTTGCCTATATTTTCGCCTATACTTTTGCCTATAACTGCCTACCATTTAGCCTACCAATAATATATTTTTTATATCAAGGCTATGTCTATTAAAAGCCGAAAATAAAGGATTTTTAAGAAAAAAAACAACTGCCATAAGCAGTTGTCAAATAAGTAGTGCGGAAGATGAGACTTGAACTCACACGGTATTGCTACCACAAGATCCTTAGTCTTGCTCGTCTGCCAATTCCGACACTTCCGCAAGCTTTTGTATGTTGCCCTCTCTTCAAGCGACTTTGCTATATTATCAAATCACCTGTAGTTTGTCAACAACTTTTTTACAAAATCCATATTTTTTTTGCGACCAGGAAAAACTCAGCTTTCCTGGTCATTTTTTTTGGCAGGCGGGCATAAGGAAATTGGTGAAAAATGCGTGAACAAAAAATAAAATCTTTATTAATAATCCGTCGATTTCATTGACACTATTTTTCATTATTTTATAATGCTTTACAAACAAAATTCATATTGTGTACATATTACCGACAGGCAATACACCAATATTATTTTAGAAGCAGAGAAAAGCACAGATGAAGGCTGATGAAAAAATATATAAATATTTCGAGTGCCCTAATTGTTCGCAGAAGATCCGCGTTCCAAAGGGACATGGAAAGATCGAGATTACCTGTCCGAAATGTGGAGAAAAATTTATTAAGCGGACATAATTCATATCCTTTCATTCTTTTTAAGTAAAGCATGAAAATATCAAAACATCTTGTCTTAGCATTATTATGAAAAATAATATGGAGCATTCATGTTTGGCTATATCAATGTCAACAAAAATGATCTGTCTGAAGAGGACGCTTCTATATACAAATCGTTTTACTGTGGTGTCTGCCGGGCATTGAAGGACATTGGTGGAAGCAGAACTACGGTATGTCTGAATTATGATGTCGTCTTTCTGGCTCTTGTTCTTTCAGGACTTTATGAGCCGCAGGAGAACAGCTTTGAATTTACATGTAAATTGCATCCTGGAAAGAAGAGGACGGCATTTAAGAATGATATTTTAGATTATGCTGCGAAAATTGATATCCTGCTTAGTTACCAGAGCCTGATGGATGATTATCATGATGAGGGTGATAAGACCAAGAAAGTATTTGCAGATTCACTGAAAAAATACTATGATGACATTGCTGTTAAGCTTAATGAACAGGTAAAGGCAATTGAGAACTGCATCCGCCTTACGTCTGAAGCGGAAAAGAATAATGAAAAAAATCTTGACGTAGTGGCAGGATATACAGGGGACATGCTGTCAGTCATATTTGCCTATGGTGATGATCTGTGGAAGGATGATCTTTCTACACTTGGTTATTATCTTGGGAAATACATTTATATTCTTGACAGCTTCGTTGATCTTGAGAAGGATCTGAAAAAAAAGAATTACAATCCGCTTATTAATATTGAGACAAAGGAACCTTCAGAATATGAATCCTATGTCAGGCAGGCACTTACGATGAATATTTCCGAAGCTGCAAAGGCATTTGAAAGGCTTCCTATTCTTAAATATTCATCAATTATCAGGAATATTCTATATTCAGGCGTTTGGAATTATTATGATGTTTATCATGCGAAGCACATGAAAAATAACAAGGATGAATGATTATTGCAATAGAGTCTGAAAGCAATAATGAAAATCATGAAATATTGGAGATGAAATGAACCCATATTCAGTACTTGGAGTCTCACCAGACGCTAGTGATGATGAGGTAAAAAAAGCATATCGAAAACTCTCACGGCGCTACCATCCTGATGCAAACATCAATAATCCGAACAAGGCAGAGGCTGAGGAGAAATTCAAAGAGGTTCAGGAAGCATACAAGATCATCATGAAAGAACGTCAGGATGGCGAGACCTTCGGTTATTCTTCTTGGAAATCATACAGGACATCATATAATGAGAAGAAGCATGGCAGCTTTTCTTATGATGATAATGATATTCGTCCGGAAGTTCAGGCTGCTATGAATTTCATAAATTCTGGTTATTACAAGGAAGCAATGACTTCTCTTCTAAATATTGAAGAAGCAGGAAGAAGTGCCGACTGGTACTACCTTGCATCAGTTGCATCCGAGGGTATGGGAAATGCAGTAAACGCCATGAGCTTCATTGAAAATGCACTTTCAAAGGATCCTTCAAATTACAAATATAGGCAGTACAAGATGCATTTGGACAATGTCTATGGAATGGGTTCAGCGTATTCTGACGACGCTGCAGGCAGTTCATGGTATGAGTCACGGGGAAGTTCCTATTCGAGACCTTATGCTGACAAGGGTGCCATGGGAAGATGGTGTGTGGAGATGCTGCTTCTGAATCTTGCCTGCAATATCTGTGTGTGCTAATGTGTGTGCTAAATAGTAGAATATGCCAATTGTAATCAATAAAAAATTCCGGTTTGGATAGATTTCCAAATCGGAATTTTTGTTAATTATCAAATGATTGTATGAATGCACTGAGGATTTACTCTGTAATGCGGTTTTCTTCAGCTTTCTTGTAAGAGGTGTCACAGTATTTACATCTATAAATTTCATTTTCAGGATCTGATAGGTAGAAGATCTGATCGAGACCTCTTTCTGTTGATGTGATGCATCTTGGGTTCTGACATTTTATTACATTTTTTATTTCTTTCGGAAGCGTGAGCTTGTGCTTTTCGACAATCTTTTCATCCTTTATGATATTTACTGTGATGTTGTGGTCTATGTAGCCCAACATGTCAAGGTCGATTGCATCAATGGGGCATTCTATTTTAATGATGTCCTTTCTGCCCATTTTTTTTGATGGGGCATTCATAATCATAGCCACCATGGAATCCTTCAGTTCATCAAGCTTTAAGTCATGATAAATTTTCAGGCTCATGCCTGCTTTGATATGATCGAGGACAAATCCTTCTTTTATTCCACTGATATTTAACATAGATTTCTCCTTTCACGCATGCAGCCCAAGAAGCATCATGATAAGTGCCATTCTCATATAGACGCCATACTGTACCTGCTTAAAGTATGCCGCCCGTGGATCATCATCTACTTCGGTCTGGATTTCGTTTACTCTTGGAAGCGGATGGAGAACAAGCATGTCTTTTTTTGCAAGCGTCATCTTCTTGTTGTCGAGAATATAGAAATCCTTCATTCGAAGGTAATCCTCCTCATTGAAGAACCTTTCCTTCTGGACTCTTGTCATGTAGAGAATATCAAGATCCGGCATTGCATCTTCAAGTTTTGTAACCTCTTCGAATTCGATATTATTTCTCTTTAATACATCGTCACGGATGACGCTTGGAACACGAAGCTCCTGCGGAGAAATCAGGACGAATTTCACATTGCTGTAGCGGACAAGTGCATTAATAAGTGAGTGGACTGTACGGCCGAATTTCAGGTCGCCGCAGAGACCTATCGTGAGATTGTCGAAACTTCCTCTAAGAGAATGAATCGTGCAGAGGTCTGCGAGCGTCTGAGTTGGATGCTGATGACCGCCATCACCGGCGTTGATGACCGGGATAGTGGCGTGCTCGCTGGCAACGAGTGGTGCTCCCTCCTTTGGATGCCTCATGGCACAGATATCGGCAAAGCAGGAAACTACGCGAAGCGTATCACCGACTGTTTCGCCTTTAGTAGCGGAGGAACTGTCAGCGGATGCAAATCCCAATACTTTTCCGCCCATTCGCATCATTGCAGATTCAAATGAAAGCCTTGTCCTGGTCGAAGGTTCATAGAAAAGCGTAGCAAGAATCTTTCCGTCGCAGACATGCGCATACTTTTCTGGATTTACTTCTATGTCATTTGCAACGCGCATCAGATCGTCGATTTCATCAACCGTGAGATCGAGCGGACTCATGACATGCCTTGGATGTTCCATTGGAAACTCCTTTCAAAAATATGCAGTCGCCGTTGGCATTGTATCTTAAAATACAAATTTCCGGGTGGCAAAATTAAGTTTTCTAGATGGGTAATCAAGTGATGAAAAAATCACTTCACATACCTATAGAATAATACAGGAAAAAAATAATAAAAACAATACTCTTATTATGTTAAAAAGAATGGTATAATAAACCACGAGTTTTTTCTTTTAGAATAAAATATTGATATGGCTGCAATGCTTTTATATTTTAGGGGGAAATCATGAAAAAATTAGCAGACTTAATTCAGAATCTTGATTATAAATTAGTTCAGGGCGACCTTGATAATCGCGAAGTGGAAGGAATCGTTTATGATTCTAGAAAGGTCTTCCACGGGTGTCTTTTTGTATGTGTAAAGGGTGCAAATTTCGATGGACACGAGTTCGCATCAGCCGTTGCAGATGTCGGTGCAAAGACAATTGTCGTGGAGGATGATGTCGAGGTCAGAAGTGATGTCACAGTGATCAAGGTTCCGGACACGAGAGAGGCACTTGCCATTCTCTCTGCCAACTGGTTTGGAAATCCGGGCGACAGGATCAAGGTCATTGGTATTACCGGTACAAAGGGAAAGACCACCACGACCTACATGATTAAGTCTATCCTTGAAAATGCAGGCTACAAGGTCGGCCTCATCGGAACCATTGAAGCCATCATTGGCGACAGGCACATTCCATCAAAGAACACGACGCCGGAATCCTATGAGATCCAGGAAGACCTCGCAGCGATGGAAAAGGAAGGCATTACCATCTGCGTCATGGAGGTCTCATCCCAGGGACTCATGCTTCACCGTGTCGATGGCATGACCTTCGAAATCGGAATCTTTACCAATATTTCTCCAGACCACATCGGCCCGAATGAGCATACATCGTTTGAAGAATATTTGCACTGCAAGAGCCTTCTCTTCCAGAAATGCAGGAAGGGAATTCTGAATATCGATGATCCTCATATGAACGACATCTTAAAGGACCACACCTGCACAGTTGAGACCTTCGGATTTTCTGAGAAGGCGGATTTCCGTGCAGAGGACATGGAGCTTTTCCACGAAAAAGGCGTGATGGGCGTAAATTACAAAGTCACAGGCAAGGTGAATTTTGATGTGAAGATTTCCGTTCCAGGAAGATTCTCTGTTTACAATTCGCTCTGCGCAATTGCAGTCTGTGCACATTTTAATGTTGAGACATCCGACATGCAGAAGGCTCTTCTAAATGCAAAGGTAAAGGGCAGGATTGAGCCATATCCTGCAAGTGACAGATACACAGTACTAATCGACTATGCCCACAATGCCATGGCCTTAGAGAGCCTCCTCACTACACTGAAGGAATACAATCCCGGACGAATTGTCACAATCTTTGGCTGCGGTGGCAACCGCTCAAAGGAGAGGCGTTTCGAGATGGGCGAAGTCTCCGGAAAACTTTCGGATTTCACTGTCATCACTTCAGACAATCCCCGTTTTGAGGAGCCTGAGGCCATTATTGCAGACATCGTGACCGGCATAAAGAAGACCGATGGCAAATATGTGACAATCACCGATCGCAAGGAAGCCATCAAATATGCCCTTTCTCATGCCGAGGATCGCGATGTCATCGTCCTCGCCGGCAAGGGCCACGAAGACTACCAGGAAATCCGTGGAAAGAAATACCATATGGACGAGCGCGAGCTTCTCGCCGAGGCACTACAGGAACTAGCAAATTAGTTTATTGGTAAGTAAGCCGATGGTGAAAAACTTTTCTGCGTGTGCATAGAGTGAGTAGTGCAAAATAGAAAAGTGCATAGTAACAAGCGCAATTTTGCCTACGACACGGACCGCACCACGCAGAAACGTTTTATCACCAGAGGCGTAGTGGGAGCGACAAAGATTGGAGTAAAAATATGGGATATTACTACGGCTGGTTCGACCCTACCTACATTCTTGTAATCATCGGCATGATCATAGGCCTGATTGCATCAGCGAATGTGAAGGGCACGTTTAATAGATATTCAAAGGTAAGGTCTATGGGCGGTATGACCGGTGCCCAGGTAGCAAAGCGGGTGCTCGAGTCTCAGGGCATTTATGATGTCGAGATCCGTCACGTGAGCGGCAGCCTTACCGATCATTATGACCCGAGAAATAAGACCGTGAATCTTTCTGATACGGTATACGGCAGCACTTCTGTCGCAGCAGCAGGCGTCGCAGCACATGAATGTGGACATGCTGTACAGCATAATGTAGGCTATGCACCCTTAAGCATCAGATCTGCTCTTGTACCTGTCGTAAATTTCGGTGCAAATATTTCCTGGCCGCTTATTATCATAGGATTATTCATCCGAAGCGAATTTGGTTATTATGTCATTCTGGCAGGTGTGATCCTTTTCTCATTTGCAGTTCTTTTCCAGCTTGTGACGCTTCCTGTTGAGTTCAATGCTTCACACAGGGCACTTGAAATCTTAGGAGATACGAGGATTCTGGGTGAGGACGAACTTAAATATACAAGAAAGGTTCTGATGGCTGCAGCAATGACCTATGTCGCAGCACTTGCATCATCGATCCTGCAGTTCTTACGGGTCATTCTTATTGCAAATTCAAGGAAGCGATGATTTACACAATATTTGAAGCAAACGAGTGCGCGAGAGCACGAAAATGATGACCATGTTCGCAGATATAATAGTAGATATTTCATTAGGGCAATTGGACAAGACCTTCCAGTATTCGATTCCGAATGCACTTATTGACAAGGTGAGTGTTGGAAGCTTTGTGAAGGTTCCATTTGGAAATGGAGGACGGACTTTGGAAGGGTTCGTCCTTTCTATTTCTGATGAGCCGAAAATTGAGCTTTCAAGAATCAAGCCGGTTATCTCAGTTGAAGAGGACAAGGTCAGGGCAGAGACCGAACTGATCCGCCTCGCATATTTTATTAAGGTGCATTATGGCTCGACAATGAACCAGGCGCTCAAGACCGTCCTTCCAATAAAGAAAAAAGTAAAGCCAAAGGAAAATAAAATAGTAAAGCTTTCTGTGGAGCCAGACATTGCAAGGGGCGAGCTTTCAGAGATGCGGACGAGAAAACGGCATTCCATTGCAAAGGAAAGACTGCTTGCCGCACTCATTGAAGAAGGAGAAATTCCCTGGGACATTCTTACTTCAAAGCTTGATATTCCGACAAGTGCAATCCGGGATTTTGAGAAAAAGTGTCTTTTAAATGTACGAAGTGAAAAGACTTACAGGAATCCTGTAGTACATTCTAAAAATGCTGAAAGACCAGAATTGAATGAATATCAGCAGAAGGCGGTTAATAGATTTATTTCAGATTATGCAGAAGGATTAAGAAATACATACCTTCTCTATGGCATTACGGGTTCCGGGAAGACAGAAGTCTATATGTCCATGATAGAAAAGGTTCTTGCACTAGGTAAAGATATCATCGTCCTGATTCCTGAAATCGCACTGACATACCAGACATTGATGCGTTTCTATGGGCGATTTGGTGATCAGGTTTCCGTCATTCATTCGAGGCTTTCTGATGGAGAGCGGTTTGACCAGTTTGAGCGGGCAAAGAATGGCGATGTAAAAATCATGGTAGGTCCCCGGAGTGCATTATTTACGCCATTTCAGAATCTTGGACTCATTATCATAGATGAGGAGCAGGAGACCGCATACAAGAGTGAGACGGTGCCTAAGTATCATGCAAGGGAAGTTGCTGAAGAAAGGTGCAGGCTTTCTGATGCATCGCTTGTGCTGGGCTCTGCAACCCCATCCCTGGAAGCTTTTGAACGCGCAAGGGAAGGTAAATATATACGACTCGACCTTCCGGAAAGAGTAGAAGACAGGCATCTTCCAAAGACACATATAGTCGACATGAGGGAGGAACTAAAAGCCGGGAACAGGACAATGATTTCCGATGCGCTTATGGATGCACTGACGGACAGGCTGCAGAAAAATGAACAGTCGATGCTTTTCTTAAACCGGCGCGGACTTATGGGATTTATCAGCTGCCGTTCCTGTGGCACAGTAATAAAATGTCCGCACTGTGATGTCTCTCTTTCACTTCACAGGGACGGAAAACTGCACTGCCATTACTGCGGTTACATGACTGAAAATGTAAAAGTCTGTCCAAAGTGCGGTTCCAAATACATTGGCACGATGCGTGCAGGAACTGAAAAGCTTGAGGAATTCCTGAAAGAAAAATTTCCTCAGGCTGCGGTCTTACGGATGGATGCTGACACGACGTCCGGAAAGGAAGGACACGAAAAAATACTTTCGCAGTTTGCGAACAGGGAGGCAGATATCCTTCTTGGCACGCAGATGATCGTAAAGGGACATGATTTTTCAGGTGTCACACTTATGGGCATAATTGCTGCAGATATGTCTCTTAATGCTTCTGATTACAGGGCAGGGGAAAGGACATTTGATTTACTTACCCAGGCGGCAGGCCGTGCAGGCAGGGGAGAACGTGAGGGAGATGTCTACATTCAGACATACCAGCCTGAAAATTTTGTTATTCAGGCATCTGCTGCGCAGGATTATGAGGCATTTTTTAAGGAGGAGATTGCCTACAGGAAAATCATGCATTATCCCCCAATGTCGCATCTGCTGCTCATCCAGTGCATGTGTGAAAACCATGAGAGGCTTGAGGAGAAAACTAAACTTATTTATCATCTCATAAAGGAAAAGAATCCAAAAATAAATATATTAAAACCGGTCGATGCATCGATTTCGAAGATCAATGATACCTACCGTATGGCAATCTATATTAAAGATGATTCATATGAAAGACTGATCACAGCAAAGGATATTGTTTCTGATGCACTATTAAATATGTCAGCGCTGAAGGGTATTACCATTTTCTTTGATTTCGACCCGGTAAATGGATACTGATAATAATGAATTTTTTTTGAATTTCATTTTTCGTTATTGAAAGTAAATTATTGTATGTTTATAATAAATCAGATTTTATAAAAAATTACGATGATGCTTTGGGGAAAGTTATTATTTGTTTTTTTTGAGAAAAAAGGAATTTGAACATGAACAGACCAGGAAAAAAGAAAAAGCTAAACCTGCTCATACTCGAAGTTCTGAAGAATTATTCCGACGAAGAGCATCATCTGAAACAGCAGGAAATTGTCAGGCTCCTAAAGAAAGATTATGATATTGATGTCGACAGGCGGTCTGTCAAGAGCAATATTGAGAGTCTTATCGAAATTGGTTACGATATAGATACAGAATCAGGATATTTCTTGGGCTCACGCGAATTCGAAGATGCAGAGCTTAAGATGCTGATTGATTCTGTATTATTTTCAAGGATCCTTACGGAGAAGGAGTCAAAACGCCTTATCGAGAAGCTTAAGTCCCAGTCAAATATATATTTCGAGCCAAAAATCGAAAGCGTTAAGAACCTTCCGAATCTCCAGCATGCTGAGAATGGACATATTTTATATAGCATAGATGCGATTGCAGAAGCCATTGGAAAGAAGAAAAAGATTTCTTTTATTTATAATTCATATGGCTTTGACAAGAAGCTCCATCCGAAGAGGAAGGAAAGGGCTGTCGTAAATCCATATCTTCTTATTGAGACGAACGGACATTATTACCTTGTCGGGAATTATGACCAGTATGACGACCTTGTACATTTCAGGGTAGACAAGATTACCAGCGTCCATATTCTTGAAAAGGATGCAAAGGATCCTTCAGAACTTACAGCATCAGAAGAGGGGCTTGATATCTCATCCCTTCAGACGAAGAACATCTATATGTTTGGCGGAGATGTAGAGAAGATTGTCATCAGGGCAAAGAATGCCATTCTCGATGACATAGTGGATTTCTTTGGGAAGGATTTTGAAATCACCTTCCATGATGACGATGAGATGACAGTCGAGCTCTCATGCAATGTCAATGATTTCTTCTACTGGGCTCTGCAGTTTGGTCCAAGTGTCGAGGTGATGGAGCCATCGTCTCTCCGTGACAGGCTCAGAGACGCTGCAAAGGAAATGTACGAGAAGTACAGATAATCATGAAAATATATATCACGCGTCATGGCCAGACAAATTTAAATAAAGCCCGCCTCATGCAGGGAAGGTCCGATGAGCCGCTGAACCTTCATGGGATTGACCAGGCCAGAGAAGCGAGGGAGCTATTAGGAGATATCCATTTCGATAAGGTGTATTCCAGCCCGCTGAAGCGAGCGGTTACCACAGCGTCTATTATCGGGGGCGTTGACATGTCCGAGATCATTACCGATGACAGAATCATCGAAGCGGATTTTGGCCCATATGAGAAAAAGCCATACACCGGTGTCGGCATGAAGATGGCATTATACTGGATGGCACCATGGATATTTCAGGCTCCATCGGGTGTTGAGACTCTTGATTCCATGAGAAACAGGGCAAAGGCTTTTCTTGATGATATTATTGGGAAGAGTGGTCCCGATGAAAATATTCTGATTTCATGCCACGGAGGAATCATCCGTTCGCTGACGGGGTATCTCGAGCATGCACCGCATGGCGTACGCTGGTACCCGAAGCCAAAGAACTGCGAGATCAGGGTCTACGAATATCTGAATGAAGACATCAAAAAGGTAAACGACATCATTCCATAAACTATTTATTATTTTTTTACCAATGCATCTATTTTGTTTAAGTTTACAAAAAATAGATGCTTTTTTTGTCTCGTTCTTGTATTAATTGATGAAAAAATATATAATATATCTTTAGGGAAAGAAAAAGGATTTTGTTATTAATTTTATGCTTTTTTTGGAGGTAGTTCATGGAAGAAGCTGCTAAGCCACAGAGCCTGATGAGAAAGATAGTCCTCGGTGTTCTTGCGGTAATTGTTGTCATTGGTGTTTTTCTTAGCTTTGTAGGCATCAGAAACACAAAAAATGCTTATTATTCTACTACTGCGATTACTCTGAACGTTGCAGCAAACCAGCTCAATGATGAGCTTTCGAATGAGTATAACGGAGACTGGGCAGTTGCACCTACCGGCGAGCTTACAAAGGGCGGCGTTTTTGTGCAGGATGAGCTCGAAAAACAGCTCGACAATATCAAAAAGAAGACAAATGTAGATTATACTGTTTTCTATGGGAAGACCAGGATGCTTACTACAATTACTGACGAGAAGGGAGAGCGACTAGTCGGCACTGATGCTTCTGATGAAGTAGTTGAGAAAGTCCTGAACAAGGGAGAGGAATTTTCTTCCTTTGATGTAGAGATTAATGGCATTCCTTATGCAGTTCATTATACTCCACTGAAGAATTCTGGCGGCGGTGTGATTGGTATGGCGTTCGCCGGATATCCGCTTAGTGAGATTAAGAGCAAGATTAATTCTGCCATAATACTTTCCATTTCTATAGCTGCCGGAGCACTCATCGTCATTCTGATTCTTGGTGTTGTCATCAATAACCGGCTGGCTCCTGTATTTTCAAATCTGTCAGCTTCAGTGACATCGATTGCAAACGGAGACCTTACGGTTCATATGCCAGAGCAGGCACTCCAGAGAAATGATGAGCTTGGAGTCATTGCCAGAGGAACCGAGAGCCTTCTTGACAGACTGCGGAGTACCATAGCGGATATTCAGAACCTTTCAGGCAGTCTTGCCAAGGCAGGCTTTGATCTTTCAGATTCCACGAGCAGCGCTACCGAGGCTTCGAACCAGGTTACGAAGGCTGTAAATGACATTTCTGAGGGTGCTGTTTCACAGGCTGAATCTGTCCAGACTTCTGCAGAGAATACTACGATGATGGGAGACGACATTGGAAATATCACTGACAATGTAAATGAACTCATCACTCTTGCAAATGACATGAAGACTTCATGTGACAATGCCATGGACGCTCTTGAAGAGCTCATGATACAGAACAGCACCACAGTAGAAGAGATGAAGAATATTGATTCACAGATACGTTCTACAAATGATGCAGTAAAGAGCATTGCTGAAGCTTCAAGCATGATTTCTGATGTTTCATCACAGACGAATCTCCTTTCACTGAATGCTTCGATTGAGGCAGCAAGGGCAGGAGAAGCTGGACGCGGCTTTGCTGTCGTAGCTACTGAGATTGGCCAGCTTGCAAACCAGTCAGCTGATGCGGCATCGAAGATAAACAAGATCGTAGGGCACCTCGTTTCAGAATCAGCAAAGTCCGTTGCCACAGTTGAAGAGCTTAGCAAGGCATTCGCCGTACAGAATGAGAAGATTGATTCTACAAAGAATGATATGAGCACGATGAAGGAAGGAGTAGATTCAGTTACTGAGAGCTCTAAGAATATTTCTTCAAAGATTTCTACGCTGAACGAGTCAAAGAATACGCTCATCAATGTCACAAGCGATCTTTCCGCTATATCAGAGGAGAATGCAGCATCTACAGAAGAGACGAATGCTTCAATGGAAGAGCTCAATGCTACCTTCGAAAGAATCGATGCCAACGTCGTGACACTGAAGGATCTTGCACAGAAACTGAACCAGGAGCTTTCGTTCTTTAAGATAAGTTAAAGCATGGATTATAACTCCATATTTTTTGAACATTTTGTGAAAAAATGTATATGATTTTTCCGCTATTCGTGTTAAGATAATAGCTGAAGAAGGATTTAATATAGAAATATTTCCTGAGAAAGGACTGGAGATATTTCTATTTTTTATCCTGTGAGTTCGTAAATGCTCATAGGAAATAGAAGGGGTTATTGCATGTTCTGGGATGTAGATTTTGCAGTGGCATCGTTCGCTGTCATTTTCATAATAGTGATATTTTATGCCGGTGAGACAAAGCTTCCTGTTCATCGGTACAAGATCTTCAATGAAATACTTTCAGTTTCACTTGCCGCACTGATATGGGATATTCTGACTGCCTGGGTAAACCACAATTTATTTTCTGTCCTCCTTCCTATTGTTCAGATTGTAAATATTATTTATTATGGCCTTATAGCATACAGGAGTTTTATCTTTTTTAAATATATTACATATATTTCCGGGACACAGAAACATTCAAGAATGATTCTTTATTCCTGTGCAGCTATTCCAGTTGTTATCTATTATATTCTTATCATTATTGGTGCTGTGCACCGCGATATTTTTGAAATTTCGGCTGGCGTTTACGACCATGGCTGGGCTTATCCGGGTGTACAGTTTATTGTTTTTTATCTTGCATTTTTTGCTATTGTTATTATTCTTACACATAAAAATAATTATAAACCGATAGAATTTTTCAGCCTGATTGTCTGTAATATCATGATATTTATTGGCCTTGGCGTGAGGATACTGAATCCGGGCAAGCTGATATTTAATTTCTTCATTACGCTTGTTATTCTGATTTTTTATTTATCTATGCAGGATCCCCTTATTTTCCTCGACAGAAGGTTCAAGTTCTTTAATGTTGAAGGATTAAAGGCTCTTTATTCTGAACTCGTTTCAAATGACAAAAATGTCTATACCTATGGCTTTTCGATTGTTTCCTATGAAGAAATTAAGTCAATGCATGGCCAGTCGACGATGGATGAGGCACTTAGAGAAATAGGAGTTCTCTTAAAGCGTATGCGCCGGGATGAATTTGGACGTGATTCCGGAATAATATTTTTCTATCTGAACAGCGGACATTTCGCTCTCTTATCATTATCTGAGAAGAAGCTTCAGACCTGCAGGGACGAGATAGTGAAGCTTTTTAAGGCTCCATTTCACTGCAATGGAAATGATATCATTCTGAACCTGCATGGATTTTTCATTAATGATGTGAAGGAAATCCCTCACAATGCTGACGAATATGTTGATGCGCTGATGGGGCTTTTCTCCTATGCATCAAAGCCGGACAGCGTAGACAATGATGAGAAGAAGGCTGAGATATTCAAGCACATCTCTCATGAAAGGGATATTGTAAATGCTCTCGACAGGGCCATAAAGAATCAAAGCCTTGAGGTATATTTCCAGCCTATTTTCGGGGTAAAGGAGGGCCGGATCAATGGTGCCGAAGCTCTCTCAAGGATTATTGACCCAGAGCTTGGATTTATTCCGCCAGGAGAATTTATCGAGGTCGCAGAGAATAAGGGGCTTATTGATGCACTTGGCGACACCATTATCAGAAAGACCTGTGAATTTATAAAGAATCATGATGTGAAGGCGCTCGGGCTTGATTACATAAATGTCAATCTTTCTCCGATTCAGTTTACATCGGGCGATATTTCAAAACATTTTACTGACATTGTGAATAGCTATGGCATTCCTCATGACTTTATCCATGTAGAGATTACGGAGCAGGCAAATGTCGATGCTGACCTCATGGAACTTCGAATGAGCGAGCTCACGAAGCAGGGGTTCCATCTGGCCCTCGATGATTTCGGGACGGGCTATTCGAATCTGAACCGGATCATGAATTTCCCATTCGATGTGATCAAGCTTGATCTTACAATCGTCTGGGGATATTTCAGGGACGACAAAAAGAAGAGTGCACTTCCATTCCTGGTTTCTGCATTCAAGGATAATAATTATACAATCACTGCTGAAGGCGTTGAAACAGAAGAAATGGCAAAGGGACTTGCGGCAATGGGTGTTGACTGTCTGCAGGGTTACTGGTTCTCAAAGGCCATTCCTCCTGATGATTTTGTAGACTATCTGAAAAAAGAAAAAAAATAAAACTGTGGCTTTATAAAAAATCTGCTTTTTTATTTTGGTGGTATTTGTTATAATTATTATGTTTGTTTTCTATGTTTTGTTTTTTGGAGGCTTAGTATGCCAAACGAAAAAAAGATTTATGAGATAAAAGAGGGAGTTAATATTTCTGCCGATGTTGTCGCTATTATCGCAGGTCTATCTGCCACAGAGACAGAGGGCGTGAATTCACTTGCAGGCGGCATCACCTATGACGAAGTGAGCAAGGCTGGTCCCAGCAAGCTTTCCCGTGCCATCAGGATATTAGAGAATGATGACGATACGCTTTCTGTCAGGATACATCTTAAGGTAGATTATGGTTATGAGATACCTACTATTTCTGTAAATGTTCAGCAGAAGGTGAAGGCTGCAATCGAGAACATGACAGGCATGAAGGTGCGTGAGGTAGATATCAGAATAGTTTCCGTAAACGTTCCATCTGATAAATGACATCATTATTTTACTACAGCATGCCTTGGGGATATTTATCTTCAAGGCAATATTTTATATTTCAGGGGGCTTTATGACCAGAAGAGAAAAGCGTGTAGCGGTTTTTCAAATATTATATATGATGGATTTTTATGAAAGCGATTTGGCTTCTGATCAGATAGAGAATTTTTTATTAGACCAGGAATTTTCTGACGATGAGAAATCAGAAATAAAGGATGAGGCAAATGGCGTATTAGCTGCTCTTCCGGAGATTGATGAGATGATTTCTGAAAAGACCGAGGGCTGGAAAATAAGCAGAATCCCAAAGGTAGATCTTTCAATTATCCGCCTTTCCATTTATGAATTTAAATATGGAAAGCTTGATACCGGTATTGCTATTAATGAAGCCGTTGAAATTGCCAAAGAATACGGTGATGAAAATTCCGGCTCTTTTGTGAATGGAGTTCTCGCAAGGATGGTATGACATGCCGAAGATTTATACAGTTTCAGAGATAAATCACCATATGTACGGTCTCATCGCTGATGATGAGTCGATTCAGAACATAATGGTTTCTGGCGAGCTATCAAATGTCAAATACCATAGCTCCGGTCATGTATATTTTACACTGAAAGATGCAAGAAGCAGACTTTCGGGCATCATGTTCCGCTCGCATGTAGCTTCTGGAATTAAGGGTACGATAAAGGACGGCGACAAGGTCAATGTCACTGGTTCCATACAGGTCTATGAATCAGGCGGAGCATATCAGATTTATGCCAGGAAGATTGAAAAAGAAGGACTTGGTCTTCTCTATCAGCAGTATGAAGAACTGAAGAAAAAGCTTTCAGACATGGGAATGTTTGATGAGCAGTATAAGAAGGAGATTCCCCGCTATGCCATGAAGGTTGGTATTGTGACGGCAGATACAGGAGAGGCTGTTCACGATATTATCAGGAATGCCAGACGCCGGAATCCGCATGTTTCACTTCTTCTCTGTCCTGCAAGGGTACAGGGAGAAGGAGCGGCTGAGTCGATTGCTGAAGCAATCATGAGGCTTAATGAAGAAGATCTTGATGTCATCATTGTAGGGCGTGGCGGTGGCTCATATGAAGACCTTTTCTGTTTTTCTGAGGAACCTGTTGCAAGAGCGATTTTTGCCTCGGATATTCCGATTGTCACTGGAATAGGCCATGAACCGGATGTCTCAATTGCAGATTTTGTCGCAGACAAAAGGGCATCGACTCCGACAGCGGCTGCAGAGCTCTCTGTATTTTCATACGATGAATTCAAAAATGAGCTTTCAAAGTATGAGCAGAGATTAGAGGCATCTTTACAGAGGCAGGTTACAGAAGTTATTAACCGGCTAAGGGATTATAAATATCTTCTTGAAAGGTATGGCCCTGAGGGAAGACTTCATGATACAGCCCAGCGTCTGGTCGAGATGTCAGACCGGATGGACAGGGCAATGAATCTTTCCATCCGACGCGACCGGGATGTTCTTGCTTCAGCTTCATCGTCGATTTCCCGTTCAATGAACTTCACTATCAGCCGAAGCAGGGATTACCTATCATCGGCATCCGATACGATTTCGCGGTCGATGGACATAAAACTCGAGCGCTCGAAAAATGAAGTCGCCCGCTTAGCCCTACTGCTTGACAGCGTTTCACCAGTGAAGAAGCTCGCAAGCGGCTACTCGTATGTCGCTGACGCCTCTGGCAGGAACATAAAATCCTCTGATGAGGTTGAGATCGGGGATGAGCTGAATATCTACCTCGCAAAGGGTGAAATTGAAGCAAAAGTAACTGGAAAATTGTAACAAGCAGCTGCGTAAGCGAAATGTATGTTCTAAAGAAACGCATTGATTTTACTCGTTGCTTAGCGAATTCGAGGAAGGGCACTATGCTGCATAGCAGCATTCTCATGTGCCCTGACGACATGCCACGATTTTGCTCTGCAAATATCGTGGCGATACCTCAGTAAGCCGGTAGGCGATGAATGAGCTTATGCAACGCAAGCAAAAATCATTGAGCCGGGAGGCACCGTTTCGTAGAACATTCATTGAGCGGGAGCAGCGTGGGAATGAAGTATTATGGCAGAAGAAAAAGATGTAACCCTCGAAGAGGGCATGAAACAATTAAAAGAAATCGTCATCAAAATGGAAGACAGCGATTTGCCACTTGAAGAATCCTTTAAGCTTTATGAAGAGGGAACGAAACTCCTCAAGACCTTGAACGACAAGGTCGATACGGTCAGTGCGAAAGTAGAAAAACTCAATGCTGATGGAAGCCGTGAAGCTTTTGATGGGGATGACGATTCATCTTCGGAGGCTATGGATTGATCTTAGACAGGATTCAAAAACCGAACGATGTAAAAGATCTTTCATATCAGGAGTGCAATGAGCTTTCCCAGGAAATCCGTGATTTTTTAATAGACACATTGTCAAGAAAAGGCGGACATTTAGCATCAAATCTTGGAACCGTTGAGCTTACGATTGCACTTCACAGGGTGCTTGATTTTCCTAAGGACAAGCTTATTTTTGATGTCGGTCATCAGTCCTATACGCACAAGATTCTTACAGGACGCAAGGACGAATTTGAAACCCTCCGCGAATATGGCGGTCTTTCAGGCTTCCCAAAGAGAAATGAATCAGACTGTGACGCTTTTGGAACAGGTCACGCGACGACATCACTTTCTGCCGGGCTTGGTATGGTAAAGGCCAGGGATATCCTAGGTGAGGAGTATAAGGTTGTCTCAGTAATAGGTGATGGTTCTCTTACAGGCGGTATGGCATACGAAGCCATAAATAATGCCGGTGAGCTGAAGACAAATTTCACGATCGTATTAAACGACAACAATATGTCTATTTCTGAAAATGTCGGGGGTATGTCCAAGCAGCTTTCAAAGCTTCGTACAAGTCCAAAATACACTGATTTAAAGGAGAATGTTCAGACATCTCTTGAAAGAATCCCGATTTATGGTGATAAGATTGTCGCCCACATCAGGCGTACAAAGAATGGAATAAAACAGCTTGTCATTCCAGGAATGTCCTTTGAAGAAATGGGCATTATGTATCTGGGCCCGGTAAATGGGCACAATATCAAGGAAGTAGAAGAAGTCCTTCGTGATGCCTTCCAGTTTAAGGGTGCAGTGCTTGTGCATGTCATTACTGAAAAAGGAAAGGGCTTTGAACCTGCAGAAAAGCATCCAGCGAGATTCCATGGCGCAGAACCTTTTGATAAGGAGACAGGCCTTCCAAAGAACAGGGCGATTGTCTCATATTCTGATATTTTTTCCACTGTAATGAGAAAGCTTGGCGACAGGGATCCGAAGCTCTGTGCAGTTACTGCTGCAATGATGGATGGGACAGGTCTTCGTCGTTTCCACAATATGTTTCCTGACAGATTTTTTGATGTTGGGATTGCAGAAGAGCATGCAGTCACATTTGCAGCAGGCCTTGCAGCAAGCGGCCTTCATCCCGTAGTTGCAATCTACTCATCTTTCCTTCAGCGGGCATACGATCAGATTCTTCATGATGTCTGTCTTCAGGATCTTCCTGTTACATTTGCAATTGACAGGGCTGGAATTGTCGGTCACGACGGACCGACCCATAATGGTGTTTTTGACATTTCGTATCTCTCAGAAATCCCGAATATGGTCGTGTGTGCGCCGAAGAATAAATGGGAACTTTCAGATATGCTGAAGTTTGCTATTTCCTATGGGCATCCAATCGCAATCAGATACCCAAAGGGAGAGGCATATGATGGTCTCAAAGATCACAGGGATAAAATCGTCCTGGGTAAGTGCGAGCCGATAAAGAGCGATGAATATTCTGCCAGCGATAAGGACAGTAAAATTCTTCTTTTTGCCCTTGGCTCAATGGTTAAGACAGCGATTTCTGTCCGGAACCGTCTATTCGCAGCAGGCATCCCGGTCTCAATTACAAATGCACGCTTTGTAAAAACTCTGGATACAGAATATCTATTGAAAGCGATTAAGAAATATTCCCTGATTGTCACGATGGAGGAAAATGTCCGCACAGGCGGCTTCGGCGAGCAGGTCGAGGACTTCCTCTTCGAGAACGGTTATACAGGAAAAATCATCAATATTTCTCTTCCAGATGCATTTATCCCACAGGGCGATATTGCATTTCTCAAGAAGAAATATGGACTCAATTCGCAGAGCATATACGAGAAAATAGTTCGGGCACTTGATGACTGATGCATACAGCCGCGCGAGCGGCGTGGATTTTTGATATGTCAGAAAAAGCAAAGAAAAAAAGATTAGATGTACTTGTATTCGAGCGAGGGCTTACTGAGTCGCGCGAGAAGGCGAAGATTTTGATCATGGAAGGCAAGATTTTCGTCAATGGTCAGCGTGAGGATAAACCAGGTACTTCATTTCCGGAAGACTGTGAAATCGAGTTGAAGGGCGAAAAGATGCCTTTCGTCAGCCGCGGCGGGTTCAAGCTCGACAAGGCAATCAAGGTATTTCCTATTGCTTTGAAAGATACAGTCTGCATGGATATCGGTGCTTCGACAGGCGGATTTACTGACTGCATGCTTCAGAATGGTGCATCCAAGGTTTTTTCTGTAGATGTTGGCTATGGTCAGTTTGCATGGTCACTTCGCAATGATTCCCGTGTTGTATTGATGGAGAAAACAAATGTCAGGTACCTGACACTTGATGACATAGGAGAGCAGCTTGATTTCATTTCCTGCGATGTCTCATTTATTTCACTTTCGAAGATTTTTCCTGTCATAAAAGCGCTTTTGAAGGATGACGGTTCTTCTGTCTGCCTGATCAAGCCGCAGTTTGAAGCCGGCAAGGACAGGGTAGGGAAAAAGGGTGTTGTTCGTGACAAGGACGTTCATGAAGATGTCATAAAGAGCGTGATTTTCTATGCGAGGGATTTCGGATTATTTCCCAAGGCACTGTCTTTTTCTCCGATAAAGGGACCTGAAGGAAATATCGAATACCTGCTATATTTAAGAGCATCTGACTCTGATGAAATTTCTATTACAGGCGGTGAAGCCTTCCCTATAGCTTCTGAGGATTCTCTGGATGAGACAATCAAAAAAGTCGTTGACAATGCACATGATACACTTGACAAATGATGGTTCATAAGTCCAAAATTAGAAAAATAGTTTTGAACCGGAGGCAGGAGTCATATGAAGAACTTTCTTATTATCCTGAAAGACAGCGAAGAAGAAAATGTTTCCTTTGCTAAAAAACTAATAGAAACCATTTCTATCAAGGGTGGGAAAGCTTCGTATGTTGTTGAGCCACCCAAGACATCATCAGATATGATTGATGTTCCTGAAGGAACTGAATGTATACTGACGGTTGGCGGAGATGGTGCTTTGATTCGTGCAAGCAAGAGAACCTTTGGTTCAAATGTACCTCTTCTTGGCATTAACAAAGGACATCTCGGCTATCTCTGCGATCTTGATGAAGAGTCAGCTTTTTCGGCAATTGATGAATTATTTTCCGGACACTTTGATGTCGAAGAAAGAATGCTGATTAAAGGCAGGAAATCAGGCTGTCAGGAAGAAAAAACTGCCCTGAATGATATTGTTATCAGTTCTGAAAATACTTCCCAGATTATCACGCTTACAGTATATGTAAATGGCACACGCCTTTATACATTTAATGGCGATGGGATTATATTTGCAACGCCGACGGGTTCTACCGCTTACAATCTTTCCGCAAATGGACCTATTGTCGATCCAAAGACTGAGCTCATTGTCATGACTCCTATTAATCCTCATACGCTTATTTCCAGGAGTATCGTGCTCTCTGAAAATGACGAATTCGCTATAGAGCTGAATCCACGCAGACGGCATACTATTGAAACGGCTCTGGTCAGCTTCGACGGGCAGTCGCCCATTGAACTTTTTCCAAATGAAAAATTTTATGTAAAGAAAGCGGACACAAAAACAAAGATGGTCCGCCTCGACAAGACAAATTTCCTGGAAAGGATAGGAAATAAACTTAGAAACGTTTGACTGCATGCAGGAAGTTTGTGTGGCTTCTGAAATACAGTTATTTTGGAAAATAATTATCCTCAGAAAGGAGGCAGAATGATAAATACTCTGCACATTGAAAACTATGCATTAATTGAAAAGACCGATGTCGAATTCGACGAAGGATTAAACATACTTACCGGCGAGACCGGTGCAGGAAAATCAATTCTTTTAGGCGCACTTTCACTTGCGCTCGGCGGAAAAGTAGATAAGGGAGCAATCAGGGAGGAAGGAAAGGATGCATACGTAGAGGCCGTTTTTTCCGTCACAGAATCCGATGAAGAAAAGCTTAAGGCACTTGATATTGAAAGCTATGATGGGGAGGTCATACTTTCCAGACGCTTTTCTGAGAAGCGTTCACAGGCAAAAATAAATGGAGAGTCTGTTCCGGCGCCGCTCTTAAAGAAGGCCGGTGACGTCCTTCTCGATATTTATGGGCAGAAGGAAAACCAGGTACTTCTTAAGACTGTAAACCATCTGGGACTCCTAGATGCTTTTGCGGAAAGTGCGCTTCAGGAACCGAAGGAGAAACTTGCAAAATCCTATGCGCAGTATAGTGCCTTGAAGAAGGAATATGATGAAGCAAATACTGATGAGAGCGAGCGGCTTCGTGAAACAGATTTTCTCACGCATGAAATTGAAGAAATCGAGTCTGCAGATTTGAAGCCCGGCGAGGATGATTCTCTTGAGGAGGAATACAGGTATCTTTCCCATGCAGAAAAAATCATGGAGGCTGCAGCAAATGCATACAGGCTGATTGGCGAGGATGAGTCCGCCAGCGAGATGACAGGGCAGGCGCTTCAGAACCTGAATGAAGTTGCATCCTTTGATGATAAGCTTTCTCCATTGGTGGATGAACTATCCCAGATTGACTCAATGCTTTCAGATTTTTCAAGAGAGCTTTCCTTTTATATTGATGAAAATGAATATTCGCCGGAGCGATTTTCTGAAGTAACGGAGAGACTTGATTTAATAAATAATCTCAAGGCAAAATACGGACGCACAATAGATGAAATCCTTTCTGCTCTTGAGGAAAAGGAGGAGCGTCTTGAAAAACTTCAGAATTTCGACGAATATCTTTCCGGCTTAAAAAAGAAACTTTCAGATGCTGAGAAAATTTTACGAAGGGATTCTGAAACAGTTTCAAAAATCAGGAAGGAATCTGCTCTTTCACTTTCTGATGCAGTTAAAAAGGAACTGCTGTCATTAAATTTCAATGATGTGAATTTTGAAATAAGATTTACCGACCTAGATAAATTCTCATCAAACGGAACTGATTCATGCGAATACTATATTTCGATGAACAAGGGCGAGCCGATGAGACCGCTGAAGGACGTTGCATCAGGCGGTGAGCTTTCAAGAATCATGCTTTCCATCAAGACCGTTCTCGCAGAAAAGGATGCTACGGATACGATGATTTTTGATGAAATCGACAGTGGAATCAGTGGCCGTACTGCACAGGCAGTTGCTGAAAAGCTCTGCCGCGTCTCATCAAAGCACCAGGTCATCCTGATCACGCATCTGCAGCAGATTGCAGCGATGGCAGACAGACATTTCGTGGTTGAGAAAAATAATGTCGAGAACGGCACTGTCTCAACGATCCATGAAGTAACCGGCGATGCTCTGATCGAAGAACTCGGCCGCATGCTCGGCGGTGCAGCCCTCACAGATGCCGTTCTTTCAAATGCACGTGAACTAAAATCTGAGGCAGATGAATATAAAGCATCACTTAGCAAATAATATTTACGCTTGAAATTGCAAATTCCTTGGACGTTTTTATATAGATAAAAAATCATAGTTTGTTATTATATATACAGTAAAACTCGAGCGGAGCAATAAAATGATGCATCTGCAAAACCATGACTCGGACGTCGGCACTTAGCGAATGCGAGGAAGAGCACTATGCTGCGTAGCAGCATTCTAATGTGCTCTGACGACATGCCACGATTTTGAGAAATCGTGGCGATACCTTAGATTCTGATATAGCATGAGCTTAGTGCCAGACAAACGCCATCAGGACTCCGTCAGTCAGCAAGCTGACTGCCACCTCATGGCAAAGGCTACGTAAGTCATGAGTGGGAACGGGTTTTCAGATGTTCATTTTATTGCGACGTGAGTTGATAGAATATAAAGTGAGGGGAAATTATGAGTACTGAAAAACTTTCAAGGGACATTGCGCGTCTAGTAAATTATGGCGTTGCGTCAGGTCTGATGCCTGCGTGCGAGCGGATTTATGCTACAAATCTGTTACTTGCTGATTTTGATGAAGATGAATATATTGAGCCGGAAGATGAGCTGCCGAGTAGCGAAGGTCTTGAGAGCATATTAAATGATTTATTAGATGATGCTATTGAGAGAGGTCTGATTGAAGACAGCGTTGTTTACAGAGATCTGTTCGACACGAAGCTCATGAATGAGCTCACGCCCCGTCCTGCAGAGGTTCAGAGAATCTTCTTCGAGAAGTACAAGGAATCACCTGACAAGGCGACTGAATATTTCTTCAACCTTTCAAAGAAGTCAAATTATATCAGGACTGAGCGAGTAGCCCGTGATCTCAAGTGGAAGGCTCCTACAAAATACGGTGACCTTGATATTACGATAAATCTTTCAAAGCCTGAGAAGGATCCAAAGGCAATTGCTGCAGCAAGAAATGCGAAGCAGAGTAGTTACCCTAAGTGTCAGCTCTGCATAGAAAATGAAGGTTATAGAGGCAGGTTAAATCATCCTGCAAGGGAAAATCACAGGATCATCCCGCTTACAATAAACGGTTCAAAATGGGGCTTCCAGTATTCTCCGTATGTTTATTTTAATGAGCACTGCATCGTATTTAATGGCAAACATACGCCGATGAAAATCGACAGGGCTGCATTCGAGAAGCTTTTTGATTTTGTTGACCAGTTCCCTCATTATTTCCTGGGTTCAAATGCTGATCTTCCAATCGTTGGCGGCTCGATTCTTTCCCACGACCATTTCCAGGGCGGACATTATACCTTCGCAATGGAAAAGGCACCGGTAATTGAAGAATTTTCTGTCAAGGGCTTTGAGGATGTAAAGGCAGGTATTGTAAAGTGGCCGCTTTCTGTAATCCGTCTTGATGGAAAAAACAGGGAGAGTGTCATCAGTCTTGCTGACCATATTCTTTCAGCATGGAGAAATTACACGGATGAAGGCGCCTTCATTTTTGCAGAAACAGATGGCACGCCGCACAATACTATCACTCCGATTGCCAGAAAGCATGGCGACATCTATGAGCTGGACCTCGCTCTCAGAAATAATATCACGACAGACGAGCACCCGCTTGGCGTATTCCATCCACACGAAGAACTCCATCACATCAAGAAGGAAAACATTGGGCTTATCGAAGTCATGGGGCTGGCAGTTCTCCCATCACGCCTGAAGTCTGAGCTTTCCGAACTCGGTGAATATATTATTAATGGCAAAGATATCCGTTCAAACGAAACCCTTGCAAAGCATGCAGACTGGGTTGATGAATTTCTGCCAAATTATTCAGATGTTAATGCATCTAATATCACCGATATTCTTAAAGCTGAAGTTGGCAAGGTCTTCTGCCGTGTTCTCGAAGACGCTGGCGTTTTCAAGTGCACTGAGGATGGTCTTACACATTTCAGAAAATTTGTGGAAACATTATGATGTATTAATCTAACCCCGGAATTATCAATTTTTAAGAAAACTTCAAAAATACCGTTTGCTAAAACCCATTGAAGATGCTATATTAGAAGAGCATAACAGTGGGTTTAGTTTTTTATATAAAGGAATTTTGCATTTTTCACAAAAAAATCCCTTTAATCTTGTAAAAAACGCCACTTACAAAGAAGAAACATTTTTGATACTATAGGAAACTGAAATGAGCAAAATAGTTTCCAAAAGATATATTATGTTTCTTCATGTAGGACAAGTTTTAGCTTAGAAAAGGAGACACCATATGACTTACGAAGAGACAAAAATGAAGATAGTTGAAGGCGGAGTAAAGCTTTTCAAGAACAAAGGCCTGAAGTTTACAATGGACGAACTCGCAAATGAGATCAAGATGTCCAAGAAGACGATTTATGTCATGTTCCGAGACAAGGAAGCTTTGCTTTATTACATGGCAGATTATTTCTTCGATGATGTTCAGAAGGAAGAAGAGAAGATTTTAGCTGATGAGAGTCTTGATACTGTAAAGAAATTCCGTGGAATATTGGGTGCACTTCCGGATATTTACAGCAATTATGATTTTACAAAGGTATTCCGTTTCAAGGATAAATACAAGAGGGTATATGATCATGTCAGCGAGCGTCTTGAGAGCGGCTGGGATATTACATTCCAGGTTCTTGACCAGGGAATAGATGAAGGCGTTTTCCGTGATATTGATCATACGGTATTCAAGATGGCATTCACATCTGCAGTTGAGAGATTCCTTACAAGCCCTGAGCTTTCCGAGAATCATATTGCTTATGCCGATGCCTTGAACGAGCTTGTAGATATCATGGTTTTCGGTGTTAAAAAGTAAAGCTATACGGCATATTTATTATGGGATAGATATGACATCTTAAAATTCAAAGGGGAATTTTATGGGGGAAAAAATTTATCTGGACAGGGGATGGTTATTTGCTGACCATTATTCGGACGAGATGGCAGGAAAGCCTATGGACGAAGGTGTCCTTGTTTCTGTTCCGCATACTGTGAAAGAGACACCTTTTCATTATTTTGATGAAGGTATTTATCAGAAGGTCTCCTGCTATCAGAAGATGATCTATGACGATCCTTCTTTTGAAGGAAAGCGGATTGTGCTTACATTTGAAGGCGCTGCACATGAAGCACATGTATTTTTAAACGGTGAGTCACTTGGGGTTCACAGGTCAGGCTATACAGCTTTTTCATTTGATATTTCAGATAAGCTTATTCCTGAAAAAGACAATCTCCTTACAGTAAGGCTTGATTCAAGAGAGAATCTGAATCAGCCACCATTTGGCTTTGTAATCGACTATATGACATACGGTGGGATCTACCGTGATGTCTATCTTGATATTTCAGAAAAAGAAGGAATAGAGGATATTTTTTATATCCCTCTATTTACTGTACCTCCCGATACTTCCAGAATGAAATTAAAGGAGCTTATAGAGTACAAGCTTCCAGGGGAACTGAAAACAGAGATTTCACTTACTGACGAGGCAAAAAAAGCGGCTTCGGATGAAAAGCTTACGATCAGGCAATATCTTGATGGTAATCTGATCTCAGATCAGCCCCTCAGTAAAGACGGGCATTCCATGACGCTTGCGGGAGATGTATTTCTATGGGATATTCATTCTCCACACAGATATCTTGTTCGTACAGAAATATTAGTAGATGGTATCATAAAGGATTTTGATGAGCGATACATTGGTTTTCGTACTGCCGTATTTAAGAAAGAAGGCTTTTTCTTAAATGGCAGATATGTAAAGATTCGTGGACTGAACCGTCATCAAAGCTATCCATATTTTGGCTATGCAGCTCCGGAATCTTTACAGCGATATGATGCTGATTTATTAAAGGATGAGCTAGGGCTTAATGCAGTCAGGACGTCTCATTATCCACAGTCACATTATTTTATTGATGAATGCGATAAAAAGGGTTTGCTCGTATTCACAGAATTTCCTGGTTGGCAGCATATTGGCGACAAGGCATGGAAGGATATTGCGGTTTCGAATGTAAAAGAGATGATTACAGAATACAGAAATCATCCTTCGATTATTCTCTGGGGCGTTCGAATCAATGAATCAGTAGATGATGACGAATTCTATACACGTACCAATGCACTAGCGCATAAGCTCGATTCTACAAGGCAGACAGGCGGTGTCCGCTGCAACAAGAAAATGTCTCTTCTTGAAGATGTATACACCTACAATGACTTTTCACATACAGGTAATAATCCCGGGTGTGAACCCAAAGAGAATGTCACTCCGGATATGGACAAGGCATATTTTGTCAGCGAGTATAATGGGCACATGTTCCCGACAAAGCCTTATGATTCTGAAGAGCATATGAGAGATCATCTCATTCGCCATGCAGCCGTCCTTGATTCTGTGGCATCCCACAGGGATATTGCCGGCTCATTTGGCTGGTGCATGTTTGACTATAATACGCACAAGGACTTTGGCTCGGGTGACAGGATCTGTTACCACGGCGTGATGGACATGTTCAGGAATGAAAAGCCTGCCGCTTATATTTATGCAGCACAGTCAGAAAAAAAACCGGTACTCTTCGTTACCTCATCGATGGATATTGGCGAGCATCCTGCTTCGATCAGAGGCGACATCTATATTATTTCCAATGCAGATTCTGTGAAAATGTATCGGAATGGTGAGTTCATCAAAGAATATTTTCCGAAGGATTCTTCATTCAGGCATCTTAAACACGGACCTGTCAGGATAGATGACTTTGTTGGTGATGCACTCATAAAGAATGAAGGCTTTTCGAAGAGAAAATCAGATCTTGCAAAAGCCTGCCTGAATTATGCAGCGCTCTATGGATATGATTTTTCTCCGAGCGTAAAAATGAAAGCAGCAAAGCTTCTTTCAATATATAGAATGACACAGGACGACGCCGTTGCGCTGTATGAAAAATATATTGGAAACTGGGGCGGCAAGGCTGATGTTTTCAAATTCGAGGCAATAAAGAATGGCAAGGTTGTAAAGACAGTTACGAAGACTCCGGTTACAAAGGCACATCTGGAGGCTATTTCGTCTTCTTCAGTTCTGACCGAATCGAATACTTATGACATGGCAATGATAAGGGTAAGGGCAGTTGATGATGAGGGAAACAGGCTGCCTTTTATGAATGATCCTGTGAGCATTTCGGTAGAGGGACCGCTGGAAACTGCTGGTCCATCAATTACTTCTCTAAATGGAGGAGCAGGGGGATTTTTTGTAAAGACAAAGGGTGAGGCTGGTACGGCAAAGGTCACAATTCGCAGTGACTATGCAGGAGAGGCAGTGCTTGAATTTTCAATAACTGTATAAGAAAAGTAGTTTTCATTCATCCTGAATTTTTTTGGGTTACGGGATGAAATATTTTACAGTGAATAGCGGGACTTATTTTGGGGGTTGT
Organism: uncultured Lachnospiraceae bacterium; assembly: GCA_900317755.1. GTDB lineage: Bacteria > Bacillota > Clostridia > Lachnospirales > Lachnospiraceae > RUG306. Next base: position 13,005 of record ONHZ01000053.1, on the reverse strand, counting down.
TATGGAGAATAAAAGAAAACTGACCGTAAAGGAAAAGGCATCCTACGGACTTGGCGCGGTAGGAAAGGATATGGTATATATGCTTTCTGCGTCCTATGTCCTCTATTATTTTCAGGATGTTATGGGCGTCTCTGCAGTCGCCATGGGAATCATACTTCTCGGCGCGAGGGTATTTGATGCCTTCAATGATCCTATCATGGGCATCATCGTCGCAAAGACAAAGACAAAAATGGGGCGTTTCCGCCCCTGGCTGCTAATCGGAACACTCACGAATTCGGTCGTGTTGTTCCTGATGTTTTCGTGTCCACCTTCGCTTGACGGCGCAGGGCTCACGGCTTATGCAGCGATTTTCTACATCCTCTGGGGCGTCACGTATACCATGATGGACATCCCATTCTGGTCAATGATTCCGGCATTCACAAAGGGTGGTAAAGAAAGAGAAAATTTAACGACTTTGGCACGTTCATGCTCAGGTGTAGGTTCAGCTGTTGTCATGGTAATTACAATGGTGGCTGTGCATGCACTTGGAAATGTATTTGCCGGAGCAGATGCAGCTGCACGTGAAATCGAGAGGACAGGCTTTTCAATCTTCTCACTTATTATCGCGGTATTGTTCTCGGTATTTATCATCATCACCTGCACGAACATCAAGGAAAAATCTACTGTTGATGTTGATACAGCAACAGTAGGTGAAATGTTTAAGGCACTTTTCAGAAACGACCAGGCACTCTGCGTAGTAGTAGCGATAGTAGTCGTAAACTGCTCTATGTACATTACATCAAACCTTGCCATTTATTTCTTCAAATATGATTTTGGCGGCGTCGACTGGTACAAGAGCTATACCTATTTCACGACCTTCGGCGGTGCAATGCAGATCATTGGCATGATGATCTTTTATCCGGTGCTGAGGAAATTCTTTAATTCAATAAAGATCTATTTCATCAGCCTCATCATGTGCATGGGTGGCTATGCAGCATTCTTCATCATGTGCTGGTCGGCAATCGATAATGTATTCATTCTTTTCATTCCGGCCTTCTTCATCTTCGCTGCAAACGGAATGCTGCAGGTTCTTGTGACCGTTTTCCTTGCAAATACAGTTGACTATGGTGAAGTCAAGAATGGCAGGCGTGATGAATCTGTCATATTCTCAATGCAGACCTTCGTAGTAAAGCTGGCATCCGGAATTTCAGCCTTCATCGCCTCAATGACTCTAGCGGCCTTCAGCCTGTCAAGTGATAACACGGAAAAGGCAATAGACTTCTCCGAGGGCATTTCGGTCTCACAGAAGATGGGACTTCGAATGGTGATGACGATCATACCGATCATCGGCCTCATTTTTGCATACTTCTGGTTCAAGAAAAAGTACATCCTGACCGATGAAACGGTCGAGGAACTTTCGCGTGAGACCGAGAAGCTGCATCAAGAAAAAGCCGTTTCGTGAAATTATGGGGCAGGTTGACTGTCCCTTATTTTATGCGATCAGCCGGTTCTCTTTTCTTGAATAAAAATATGCATGGTCTGAGAGAATTTCATTGTCTGCAACCTCGGTAGTGTTTACATCTATAACCATCTTGTCAAGTGTGCTCTTTGAAATCGATACGGAGGAAGGTACGACAAGCACCTCGTGAATCGAAGAGGGGAGAATATAAAGATCAGAATCGAGCTTGACAGAAATTCTCTGGAGAAGGTCACTATAGATAATCGCTGCAGCGCCATTTGTCTTTCTTTCATTTGTAAGCACATACATAGGCACCTTTTCCTCGCAGTTTTCGTATGGATTGAAGCCCATCAGGCTCGTAATCACGGCGTCTAAGGTATTGAAATATTCGGGTAAGAGCTTCGGCGTATTTTCCTTTGCAATGGAGAATAGTTCTTCCTTTGAGATGCCCCAGGAATCTATATGCGTGTTGTGAATAAGGATCGATGCCATTGAATCCGAGCTATTCAATGCTTTCTCTCCATCTACGAGGTAGGCAAAAACGATAGAAAGGTCGAGAAATGGAACGTATGGCACATCTGAAAGCAGTTCCTTGTTTCTCTTTGTATTTATGATTCTGTAAATGATGTGGGTCTTAGATCGGCTGAAATCGGTGAAGTCGTCCGTGTTGAAATTTCCCGCAAGTTTGTTTTCACGGTACTCATCCAATACCCTCATGACAATCTCATCATAGGAATAGCTTCCGCTTTTTAAGTCCATATAGTAGGAATTTAAGTAAATAGTCGGTGAAATATTTCTCGACTTTTCAGAAATAACAAGTCCGTCAAGAATAGTGTCATTTGTTTTTATGATTTTACGCACATTAAAAACTGTGCCGGCAGGAAACCAGTCCTTCAGCGAATCAACGAGTGCGGTTTTGAAATTTTCGTATGTCATATTTTTCCTTTCAGGGCAATGCCCTAAATATGACATACTGCAAGGAGATACGACATGCGGAAGTCATGTCGTCTGTCATAAGACAGAGAGCTCCGGATCGGATTCGAACCGATGACCCCTTCATTACGAGTGAAGTGCTCTACCAGCTGAGCTACTGGAGCATGTGCGCTGAAGCGCTGACAAGTATTCAGTATATAGAAAAGCAGAGAAAAATGCAAGATATTTTTTGACTTGAAAAAAGATATAGTGATTGCTACAATGTGAAGACATAACAAAAAATGATTGAGGTTTGAAATGAGTAAAAGAAAAAGAGCAAAAAGAGTAAGCTCAACAGCGCCACAGTGGATTTTATTAGTAATATTTATCGCATATGAAATATTTGCAATTATTTTTGCTACAGCTGGCATTCATACGCCTGTTTCTCTTGTTGCTGCTGGAATTTATTCTATTCTTGAAGTGCTGCTTTCCATATGCCTTTTCAGGACTCCGGTTTATGTCCATGGCCTTGTGTTTATAGGGCAGCTTATCCTGGGAAATGTGTGCAGGAACCTGCCACTGATGGTCATTTTTGCAATACTCTATCTTATATCTGTTATTCTTCTTTATTATTGGACAAGGGACGAGAAAGAAAGACATGTATATGTGAAGAAAGACAGGGTTTCTTCAAAAGCAAAGTCAGAAGCTCATTCTGAAAAAGATGATTCAGAAGAAAAGAAATCCGATTCTGATGCAGAATAATACGAATTTTCAGAAGGAACTAGATGATTTGATTGATAGCCTTGGAAGAGAAGGAAGGGTTCCGACTCTTTTACTGCATAGCTGCTGCGCTCCATGCAGCTCTTATGTACTCAGCTATCTTTCAAATTATTTTTATATCACGGTCTTTTACTACAATCCCAATATTTATCCTGAAGAGGAATATGCTAAGCGCGTAAAGGAGCAGGAAAGATTCATTTCCGAATTTCCGACAAAATATCCTGTGAAATTCATAGCAGGAGAATATGAGCCGAAGGATTTTTATGATGCTGCAAAGGGGCTTGAGCATGAGAAGGAAGGCGGCGCGCGCTGCACGGAATGCTTCAGGCTTCGCTTGACGCATGCGGCAGAGAAGGCGAAGGAACTTAATTCCGACTACTTTACGACAACGCTTTCGATTAGTCCTATGAAGGACGCAGCGAGGCTGAATAGATTAGGCGATGAAATTGCTGCAGCGTATGGACTTAAATACCTTCACAGTGATTTTAAGAAGAAAAATGGATTTCTTAAATCAACACAGATTTCAAAAGAATACGGAATGTACAGGCAGAACTACTGCGGATGCATTTTCTCTCTGAAGGAGAGGGAAGAGGCTGAAGCGAAGAAAATAGCTAACTGTAATAATAGATACGAAAGGAGACCACCCATGGCAACACTCTGGGGCGGAAGATTTGAAAAAGGCGAGGATGACCTTACAAAGGCATTTAATGATTCAATCAGCTTTGACAAGAGGCTTTTTGAAGAGGATGTCGTTGGCAGCATAGCGCATGTAAAGATGCTTTCTAAGCAGGGCATTATTTCTGAAGCAGAAGGAAAATCTATTATTGATGGACTGAATTCCATCAAGGCTGATGTTGAAAGCGGCGCACTCGAAATCACCGATGAATACGAAGATATTCACAGTTTTGTCGAAGCTACGCTCATAGACAGGATTGGCGATGCGGGCAAGAAGATGCATACAGGCCGCTCGCGTAATGACCAGGTCGCACTTGACATGAGGATGTACACGAGGAAGAAGGTCCTTGAAGTCCGCGCAGAGCTGCTTACATTGCTCACCACGATAAATAAAATTTCAAAGGAAAATCTTGACACGATCATGCCGGGCTTTACGCATCTTCAGAAGGCACAGCCGGTGACGCTGGCCCATCATTTTTCAGCGTATTTTGAAATGTTTAAGCGTGATGTTCTTCGGCTAAATGATATCTATAAGAGAATGAATTACTGTCCACTTGGTTCAGGCGCTCTTGCAGGAACAACCTACGATCTTGACAGGAATTTCGTGGCAAAAGAGCTTGATTTTTACGGTCCTACCGAGAACAGCATGGATGGTGTTTCAGACAGGGATTACTTAATCGAATTCCTATCTGCGCTTTCTATGATCTGCATGCATCTTTCAAGATTCTCTGAGGAAATCATCATCTGGAATACGAATGAGTACAGATACATCGAAATCGACGACGGCTTTTCCACAGGTTCATCCATCATGCCGCAGAAGAAAAACCCGGACATTGCAGAATTAGTCCGTGGCAAGACCGGCCGTGTTTATGGTGAGCTGATGTCACTTCTTACGACGATGAAAGGCATTCCACTTGCCTACAATAAGGACATGCAGGAAGACAAGGAATTATCCTTTGACGCGATGGACAACGTCCTGATCTCAATCAAGGTCTTTAACGGAATGCTGTCAACGCTCAAGTTTAATAAAGAGAGGATGCTTGATAGTGCAGCAGGCGGCTTTACAAATGCTACCGATGCGGCTGATTATCTTGTAAAGAAGGGCATGCCATTCAGGGATGCGCACGGTGTCATCGGACAGATGGTTGTCTACTGCATCAAGGAAGGAAAATCCTTAAATGAGCTGTCGATGGAAGAATTTAAAGAATTCTCCGAATTGTTCGATGAGGACATCTATGAAGCAATAGACCTAAAGGTCTGCGTCGACAAGCGTCTTACTATCGGAGCGCCTGGCGAGAAGGTAATGGAAGATTACGTAAAAAACGCGGATGAATTTATTGAGACTGAAATGGGAAGAAAGTTTCCATAATAAATGTTAGAATCTTTGATGTATTGAAGATAAATTCTTACAAATCTTGTGAGTTTGCAATAGATTTTATCAAAATTCGTGTGTAAAATATGAAAATTTTGCATTGACATAAATTTTATTTTACTTATTATTAGAGAAATATCAGCTTTCAATTATAGAAAGTGAGGAATTTAGGAGAAGGTCATGGAAAAGTTTAACGTAGGTATTTTAGGCGGAACAGGAATGGTTGGCCAGCGTTTCATCGCATTACTTGAGAATCATCCCTGGTTCAATGTCACGACAATCGCAGCATCACCTAGAAGTGCAGGTCGCACATATGAAGAGGCTGTTGAGGGCAGATGGAAGATGGACACACCTATTCCTGAAAGCGTAAAGAACATCGTTGTCAAAGATGTTATGGATGTCGAAGGTGTTACAAAGGACGTTGATTTCGTATTTTCAGCACTTGCTATGAGCAAGGACGAGATCAAGGAGCTTGAAGAGAAATACGCAAAGACAGAGACACCTGTCGTATCAAACAACAGTGCTCACCGCTGGACACCTGATGTACCTATGGTTATTCCTGAAATTAATCCGGAGCACCTTGAAGTCATCCCTTACCAGAGAAAGCGTCTCGGCACAAAGCGTGGCTTCATCGCTGTAAAGCCGAACTGCTCAATTCAGTCCTACACACCTGTACTTGCTGCATGGAAGGAATTTAAGCCTTACGAGGTAGTTGTTTCCACATACCAGGCAATCTCAGGCGCAGGCAAGAATTTCAAGGAATGGCCGGAGATGGAAGGAAACATCATTCCATTCATTTCAGGCGAGGAAGAGAAGTCTGAAAAAGAGCCTCTTCGTGTATTTGGAAAAGTTAAGAAGGGCGAAATCGTTCCTGCAGACAATATGATTATCACTTCACAGTGCATCAGAGTACCTGTCCTCTATGGACATACAGCTACTGTATTTTTGAATCTCCGCAAGGATGCTTCAAAGAAGGAGCTGATCCAGGCACTTAGAGAGTTCAAGGGTAAGCCACAGGAGCTCAAGCTTCCATCAGCTCCAAAGCATTTCATCCAGTATCTTGAGGATGATGACAGACCTCAGATCAATCTTGATGTGAATTATGAGAACGGCTATGGCGTTTCCATCGGTCGTCTCAGAAAGGACAAGCTTTTCGACTGGAAGTTCGTAGGTCTCTCACACAACACAGTTCGTGGTGCAGCAGGCGGCGGAGTTCTCTGCGCAGAGCTTCTGGTAGCTGAGAAGTATATCGAGAAGAAATAAGCCTTTGTGATTTTCAGGCTTATGTGAAAGAAAATATTGTCATAATAACGATAATAATGCAGGAGATGCTTTCGCGAATCTTCTGCATTTTTTTATTTTTATTGAAAGATTTTCTCATGTAAAAGCATATAAATAGATAAAGACATTAATTTTCTAGGTTCTGAAAAGAAAGGGGAGACACATCATGGAAGCAATTTCAGAGACATATGATGACGGTAAGTATTTAGAGGGGATCAACACGATCAAGGGTCTTACAAAGAATCAGACGATTTTTCTGGCTGCTATTGCGCTTGTCTTTGCAGAGCATAAGGAATGGAATACTTTTCTGCTTAGTGATGCGGGAAAAATTCTATGGGATTCCTTCAGTGGAAATGAAAAGAAGCCACATGATACTCCGGCACAGAGGATGCTTAGAAACAGCATCAATAAAAGAGACGGGGAGATTTTTACGAATGAGAACCTGATCGCCCTGAAGGAAAAAGAATATATTTATATTTCTGATGATAATGAATTAGCAGGTATGCAGGTAAGAGGGGTAATCGGCCAGAAAGGCGTTCTTGCATTAAAGCATACAAATCCAGATTTATTTTATCTTATTACTGATGAGGGCAATATCTTAAGGCAGCTTTCTGATGGCCCGAAGAAGAACAATATCTGGGACAAGGTCTGTGAAGAAAAAAAGAAAAAGGATGAAGAGGAGGATGACATGGAATTTACTGATTTTGAAGAGGAATATGATGATGAAGACTGGGATGAGGAAGAAAGTGAAGAAGATGATGATTCAGAATCACCAGTATATCAGATGACGCCGAAGGAAATAGCTAAGGAGCTTGATAAGACAGTATATTCGCAGGATGAGGCAAAGAAGGATGCCGCGCTTCTTTTCGAGGAAGGTGCAATTCCTGAATCGCTATAAATAATATTGTGTCGCTGCCATATTTTTTGCAGAAATGGCAGCGGCTTTTTTCTAATTTGAAATTGAGGTAAAGCTGATGAAAAATAATCAGAAATTAACCTATTATGCTGATTACAGAATACTGGATGCTGAAAGGGACATGGCAAAGGCATATATCGCGTATCATGGTTTTGATGGAAACCTGACGCCTGAAAGTGCGGAGGAAATCCTGAACGATGAATATTTATTTCTTAAAAAACTGAAGAGATTAAATGACAAAAGCGGAGGCAATGGTATTTATTCAGAGAAGAAGAGCATTGCTGATGATACGGAGTTTGGACAGGTATTCATCCATCTTCTTGACAAGGTGACCTATGTTAACAGAACAAATTGGAGCATTGATGTGGAGGAAGCACTGAAGGATGGGCTTCAAAAATATTTTGCAGATGGCGTCACTGGCTTTGAGGCTTTAAGGCGGCTTATGATGATAAAGGGACTTTGCTATATTGGCTCAGGACAAGCCTGCAGTGAGGAATATTTTCTTAGAAGCATGAGAGATTTTTTTCCAGAGGAGGGAAGCAAATGAAGGAGTATTTTTATCACGTGTTAAGGGATGTGTGTAATGATTTAAGGGAGGAATTAAAGGAGCATCCAGAAAAAGAGGAGAAGATTAAAGGCAGGCTGATCAGGGCATATGATTTTCTCAATAATTTCTTTGGGATGCGAGAATATCAGAATATTAAACTTGCAATCTCGCAGGCAGAAAAAATGGCAGGTGAATTGAAAAATTATTTTGACAAGGCACTTTATTTTTATTTCTCATCGGATGAACATGATAAGAAATACATGCTTCTTGCTTCATATATTGTGAAAAATAAGATGGCACCGGAAAATGCGATTGTATTTATATTTATTTCAAATGGCGTGTTTCTAAATTTTGCTGCTGCCAGAGATGGATATCGTATGTACCAGCAGGATATTTTTTATGTTCTTCCATATGAGCTTGATGATATAAAAATTGTCCCAGACAGGTACAAAGGTACTATGAAGCAGGATGAAAAGCGGCCATTATATGATTATTCCAAGCCTTCCTTTTATCAGGCTCCAGTGAAGAGGGATATGACGCCTGATGAAAAGGACATGCATATCATGGAAAGACTGAAAAGTTTTGACAGGGAGGTTGCGGCAGTAAGCAGTGAGGAATGGAAGGATGCGTCAAAAATGGACATGGCAAAGCACAGATACCTTGCTGACAGATTTTTTGAAATCATTATTGATTCACTTACTGACGAAGAAATTGCAAGATCATTAGCAAACAGGAATAATCAGTTTATTCTCTCACTTCTAGGGTCATTGGATGACACAAGAAAAGACAGGGTACTTAATTCTTTTCCTGAAATAATGAGAAAGATATTATTACAGAAGATGAAGAAATCTAAAAAGCCTGATGAAGACGATTATTTAGCCAAGAAGATTTTCTTCAGGACAGCGGGACAGTGCGTATGGGGAAATTTTTTAGACCAGGGAGAGTGCTTCAGAGCCTATGGGATGGTATTCATTGAGCTAGACAAAAGGACGCCAACTGAAGAGCTGATTCGTATGATGAATGAAGCGAATGAAAAATATGCCAGGGCAGCCACAAGGATGAAGTCGGATATGGTCCGCAATGGAAGGTATTTCTGAATAATAGATATTCTTTGATTTTTGAAAGAAACAATGAGATAATGTGATGTCAAGGAACGAAGTGGGTTTGCCATTCATGCCTGCATGGTATGGCAAATTCATTTTGTGACATCACATTTTTGATATTAAGGGCAGATTTTGGGAAAATATTTATTTATAGCAGAAAAACCATCGGTGGCAAGACAGTTTGCTGAGTGTATGAATGAGCCGATGAAAAAATATGAGGGCTTCCAGGAGAGTGAACATACTGTAGTGACCTGGTGTTTTGGTCATCTGGTTACGATGGCCTATCCTGAAAAATATGATGAGAATCTGAAAAAATGGCGGATGGATACGCTGCCGTTTATTCCTGAAAAATATAAATATGAGGTCATCGAATCCGGCAAGAAGCAGTTTGAAATCGTAAAGGGACTTCTGAACCGGGAAGACGTGACACGCATCTATGTATGCACCGACTCCGGACGTGAGGGAGAATATATATATCGGCTTGTTCGTACGGAGGCAGGCGTTCATGACAAGGACGAGCGGCGTGTATGGATCAACTCACAGACTGAGGATGAGATCAAGAGAGGTGTTCGAGAAGCAAAGGCACTTTCAGAATATGATGCTCTTTCAGACAGTGCTTATCTTCGTGCGATTGAAGATTACCTCATGGGAATAAATTTTTCCAGGCTTCTTACGATCCGTTATGGAAATGACATGGCATCCTTTCTTCATGAGAAATACTGCGTGGTTTCAGTAGGCCGTGTGATGACCTGTGTGCTTGGAATGGTCGTAAAGCGTGAGAGGGAAATCAGGTCTTTTACAAAGACGCCATTCTACAGGGTGATTGCTGGAATCGAGACGCCAAATACTCCTCTGGATGCTGAGTGGAGGGCGGTTTCCGGTTCAAAATATGAGAACTCCCCGCTTCTTTATAAAGAGAATGGATTTAAGGAAAAGGCGGATGCTTTAGGGCTTATTTCTTTTGTTTCAGATGAGCCTGCTGAAAATCTAACTGTAAATGAGGATGGGAAAGTTAATTCTAAGGCTTTAAGTGGTGATGCTGATAATAGTACATTAAAATGTACAGTGGAAAACATTACTAAAAAGAAGGAAAAGAAAAACGCTCCGCTTCTTTATAACCTTGCTGAAATACAGTCTGATGCTTCAAAGATGTTCAAGATTTCTCCGGAGGAGACACTGAAAATCATTCAGGACCTTTATGAAAAACGGCTTGTGACGTACCCAAGAACTGATGCGAGGGTGCTTTCAACTGCCATTGCAAAGGAAATTGATAAGAATATCAAAGGCCTTGCAGGCGGCATTCCAGGCATGAAGCCATTCTGTGAGGAGATTCTCTCAAAAGGGCTCTATAAGGGCATAGAAAAAACGCATTATACTGATGACAGCAGGATTACAGACCACTATGCGATTATTCCTACAGGGCAGGGCTTTTCCGCAATAAAGAGTCTTGACAGGACATCGATCAATGTCTATGAGGCAATCGTGAGAAGGTTTCTTGCAATTTTTTATCCGCCTGCAGTTTATGAGAAGCTTGTGATTACTTTTGAGATAAAAACGGAAAGCTTCTTTTCCAACACGAAGGAGCTTGTCGATGAAGGTTATATGAAAGTAATGCATTATTCTTTCAGAAGAAAAAAGGCTGCTGCTCAGGGAAGTGTGGCATCCGCTGGGAAGACTTCAGAGACTACTCCCGATTCGGAAAATGATGCAGCAAGTTCTTCAGGTGATGAAGAGGCTGTTTCAAAATCGATGTCAGAATTTCTGATGAAGCTGAAAAAAGGACAGGAATTAAATGTTTCCGGATTTTCCATTAAGGAAGGCGAGACTAAGCCGCCTGCGAGATATACGACAGGCTCTATGATTCTTGCGATGGAAAATGCAGGAAACCTGATTGAGGACGAGAGCCTAAGGGAACAGATCAAGTCTCAGGGAATCGGCACTTCTGCGACGCGTGCGGACATATTAAATAAGCTCGTGACAAAAAATAAATATCTGTCACTTAATAAAAAGACACAGGTGCTGACGCCGACGCTTTTAGGCGAGATGGTGACAGACTGTGTGGCACTTTCCATTCATTCACTGCTTAATCCAAGTCTTACAGCAAGCTGGGAAAAGGGCCTTTCAGGCGTAGCAGAAGGTGAAATTTCATACGATGACTACATGAAAAAACTGAAGGCTTTCATTATCAAGCATTCAGATGAAATCAAGAATGCGGATAATAAGAAAAATCTGATGCCATATTTCAGGAATGCGGCAAAATACTATCAGAAGTGATATAATTTTATTGATTGGAGAAATACATGTCTTTTGAAATAAAAGGTAAAAAATTTGATGCGGCACCGCCGCTGATGGCAGTTCCTGTGATGGGAGCAACTGTAGAAGAAGTAAATGAAGGTATGGTAGAAGCCGCAGAATCTATTGCTGATGTTGTCGAGTGGAGAGCGGATTATTTTCCAATCCTTACTGCAAATGGATTTGATGCTGAGCGTGTATCGGATATTCTTTCAGATTCGGCAGAGATTCTTAAGGACAAGGTCTTTATCGTGACACTTCGTTCCAAAATGCAGGGTGGAGAGTTTGACGGGACGGAACGCGATGCTCTTGAATTTTTAGATTTTGTTGCATCAAGCGGGAAGGCAGATTTACTTGATTTTGAATACTGTACCTTTTCTGAGAATAGAAGCATCATAAAGAAAATCCATGCTAAGGGACAGAAGATCATCGCATCACATCATGATTTTTCCGGTACTCCCGATATGGAAGTCATGCATCATTTATTATACAGAATGGCTACTGCCGGAAGTGAAATCGTAAAGCTTGCTGTGATGCCGAATGACAATAAGGATCTCTTAAATCTTCTTTCTGTAACAGATGAATTCCACAGCGATTTTCCAGATACGCCCATTATTACGATGTCAATGGGAGAGAAGGGCATGCTTTCAAGGATTTCAGGGGAATTCTTCGGCTCAGCTCTAAGCTTTGCTTCTTTGGCACAGGCTTCTGCTCCGGGGCAGCTGTCACTTGCAGATTTAAAGGATTCTCTTGAGATGATTCACAGATACAGAAATAAGTGAAATTTTCTGGCAGTATTATTCGATTTGATCAAGGGTGAGCCTCAGTGCAAGAGGCTTATTAGTAGGAAATTAATTTATGGGAAATATCTATTTGACAGGCTTTATGGCTTCAGGCAAGACCACTGTTGGAAAGGCGCTTGCTGAAAGGCTTCACAAATCATTTATCGATACGGATGAGGAAATTGTCCGAGACAATGAATGCTCTATTGCAGATATCTTTGAGCGGGAAGGCGAAGAGGCATTCCGTCAGATGGAATCAGAACTCATAGAAAAATTGTCTATCTATGAGGAACAGGGCATTTCATTTGTAGTATCTCTTGGCGGCGGAGCCATCAAATCTGAAAAGAATATTGAGTTCATGAAGAAAAGCGGGACGGTCATCCTGCTTTATTCCAATCCTGAAATTACATACGAGCGCACAAAGGACGATGAGAACCGTCCGCTTCTAAAAAACCGCCATTCAGTTGAAGGCATAAAGGAACTCATGGATGAACGTGCTCCGCTTTATGAAAAGGCAAAGGACTTCACCGTCAACACCGACAGCGGGGACATACCTGCTATTGTTGATGAAATCATGAAACTTCCCGGCATTTCTGAATAATTTGTGATTTTGCTTCCCTTCTTGATATAAATGAAATAATTTGGTAATATATTGAACTTGAACGGCACTTTCCGTACCTGTGGATGTAGCCCAGCTGGATAGAGCGCCAGACTCCGACTCTGGAGGCCGAGGGTTCGAATCCCTTCATCCACACGAAAGCTTTTATAGTTTTTTTCTTAAACAGAGCGCGAGAAGACTAAAACTATCTAAGAAAACGCATTGATTTTACTCGTTGCTTAACGAATCCGAGGAAGGGCACTATGCTGCATAGCAGCATTCTCATGTGCCCTGACGACATGCCACGAT
>ONHZ01000048.1 GCA_900317755.1 uncultured Lachnospiraceae bacterium | reverse complement strand
TTAATTACTGATGGTGTTACTTTACAGTTTTATTTCGATGAAGAAACACAAATTATCACGAAAATAAAACTATTTTATTAATAGATATGGGGCGGCAGGTGCGTGATTCATTGTGAAGGGTGAAAAAATGAAAAGATGGACGGTTTTTGTTATGGCGATAGCAATAATATCTTTTTCCATTGGATATCTTATCAGTGTAAAAACAAAATGGAGGTTGCTTATAAGTGATAATACATTAGAGACTGACTACAGTAGCAATACTGTTTTTGGAAATAAAACAAATAATGAAATTTTATCAAAAGAAAGTACGAATGTGATAGATAATGAAAATTATAGTGACTTTGTATCAGGATACGATACTGAGAATGCTATTGTTTCAAGTAGTGGCATCGATTATGCTTCAGATTCTGTAGATAGTTTGCTTCCAGGCCATAACACATATATTAATGGATTTAAAAGACTTACAAAATTAACATATGATGACGTTGCAACGGTTACAGATTCAAAATATTCTTTTACTATAGGTACTTTCTATGATGATGAATATTATCATGAACCCCTTGAATCATGTGGGCATGTTGGTGGAGGTTTTGTAGAGAATGGGTGCTTCTGTAAATGGGCATATGCCTATTATAAGGATTTAGAGGTAGGTTATACTACTTACAATTGCATAAATAGAGATTATTCAGGAAAACATGAATATATAGGGGAAATACGTCTTGTTACTCCAAGGTTTAAAACAAAGGCTGGTCTGCATGTAGGCTCAAGCGTACAAGACGTCTTTGATGCATACCCTAAGGATATTGATAAAACGCCTTCTGAGGAGGGCGGTGATCCATGCTATGAATTGTATATAGATGGTGTTTTGACAAAATTTTTCTATGATGAGGATACACAAAAAATTACAAGTATTAAATTGAGTTATTAGAAAAATGTTAATTATGTGTTGAATTCAGATAATAGTAAGGTGAATGTATGGATGATTTAGAAGCAGCACAGTTAGAAGCTGAGAGGATTGCAAGGGAGGCTGAAGAGGCCAGGAGAAGGGCGCTCCTTGCAAAAATCTCAGAACTGGAGTCGGAGAGGGACAGATATCAGTCTATATATGACAGGCTATATAGATTGAGAAGAATAAGTGACATAAACCAGTCTGATGGTGATCAACAGGTTGAAAATGCAACAAAAACAGAAAATAATATAGAATATTCATATAGCAAAGATAACATTGCGGTTCCCATGCAGCCAAAATATATGTCAAAATTGGCGTGCCTTGGATTTGCTATTAATATTATCAATACGGAAGGAAATCACTTTACTTGTAATGGTATGGATGCAGAAAGAATAGCGGCTGAACTCTATGCACATGCATTAGGATATTATAGTTCAAGTGTATTAGAAAACATGGGGTTAAAAAGTCAATGGATTAGTGACATTAAGCAATGCGGAAGCGTGGCCGACATTGGACTTGGCGATGGGCTAGGTCCAATTTATCAATTAATTTGGCATACACCATGATTGGAGAAGGTATGAAAGAAAAAATAAAAAAACTGTTTTACGTATTTGTATACATATTCTGTATGTTTATCAATATATTATTTGCAAACAGAAATCGTACAGATTTTATGCTTACATATGCAAACAAGGCGTTTTCAAAAGGATTGGTAGGTATATTGCTGTGTAATGGCGTGAATATAATTCTTGCAATCATATTGACAATGGCTTTGATATATTTATTGAGACATTGAGATTAAACATTGTTAGTACATTGAAAAAATTCATACGAACATCAGATTTATGAAAAAATGGAAGGATTCAAAAAAGAAGAAAAGAATAACAATATCAGCATTGCTCTTTGTAGTGGCTGTTCTATTAATTTATTCGAATGTTGCCATAGGCGTGACAGAATATGACATCAAATCCCAGAAAGTTCCGTTTTCATTTGAAGGATTTAAAATAGTTCAAATTTCGGACTTTCATAATGCAAAATTTGGCAAGGGGAATAAAAGGCTTGTAACAATCGTAAGGGATTTAAAGCCAGATATCATTGTGATTACGGGAGATTTCATCGATTCTGAACATACAGATATAGATACTGCATTATCCTTTGTAATGGAACTTGAAAAAATAGCACCCTGTTACTATGTGACAGGAAATCATGAGTCATGGCTTCAGGAGAGCGATACATGGACTTCTTTTGAGCAGGTTTTGAAAGAGGAGAAGATTATCATACTGCATGATAAATCTTTGGAATTAATTAGAGACGGGCTTAGTATTAATCTAATTGGAATAGACGACCCGGAATATGTGAGAAAAGATGATGAATTAATTCAACATGATGCAAAATCTTTATTAGAAAATTTGAAAGAACCGGACGAATATAATATACTGCTTTCTCACAGGCCGGAGCTATTTGAAGATTATGTCGATGAAGATGTTGATCTTGTACTTGCAGGGCATACGCATGGCGGACAGATAAGGCTCCCGTTTATAGGAGGTGTAGCTGCGCCTAATCAGGGGCTATTTCCAAAGTATGATGCTGGCTTATTTAGGGAAAAGAACACATCCATGATAATCAGCAGGGGACTTGGGAACAGTATACTTCCAATTAGAATAAATGATGAGCCTGAGGTAGTTGAGGTGATATTGCATCATGGCGAATAACTAAGGAAAAATAGATATAGAAGTTTGCAAAAAATCAAGAGCCATGGTATGATAATAAAAAGTTTGGAAGAGTTTGGAAAATTATTACAAGATTGGAAAAGTTTGGAAAGAAAATCAAACTTTGGAAAATCATTTTTTTATATTACACTGGTTCTTGAAAGGCAAAACGCATGAAAGGGAATCCTTTTACTATTACTTTTGGCAAGGAGCCGAACCTGCTTATAAGCAGAGGAGAAGAGACTGACAGAATTGTTTCAGTATTTACAAGCGAAAATCCGCTTACACAGTCTTTTTTGATAGAGGGAATACGTGGCAGCGGGAAGACTGTTTTAATGACTACGGTCGGCAAACAGCTTGAAGAAGATGATGACTGGATTGTCGTAAATTTAAACTCATCAAGGGATCTTTTGGAAGACCTTGCCAGAAGCCTTAGCAATGCCGTAAAAGGTATTCCTGATTTATTTAAACATGGAGTCAATGTTTCTGTTGCAGGTTTTGGCTTTGGAATCGGTGCATCCGAAGAGCATCCTGACAGCGTTAGCATTATTGAAGATATTCTGAAAGCACTTAAGAAAAAGGGGAGGAAGCTCTTAATTACAATAGACGAAGTAATCCATGATGAGAATATGCGAATATTTGCCAGTGAGTTTCAGATTTTTTTGCGGGATGACTATCCGGTATTCCTGATAATGACAGGACTTTATGAGAATTTAAATTCCATTCAGAACGATCCGCAGCTTACATTCCTTTTAAGATCCCCGAAGATAAACCTTTCGCCATTAAGCATCCCTGCCATTGTAAGGGAATATGAAGAGGCACTTGATATTGATGAGGAGACTGCGAAGGAACTAGCACATGCGACAAAGGGCTATGCCTTTGCATTTCAGGCACTTGGGGCATTATATTTTGAAAACAGGGACAAGCTCCCTGTGTCAAAAATAATAAATAAGCTGGACGGTATTCTTGATGAGTTTGTCTATAGAAAAATCTGGGAGGGCTTGACCGAAATAGAGAAAAAATTCCTGCTTGCTATGGATGATGAGCATAGCTTTACAGCTGCTGAAATTTGTGAAAAGGCAGGCATAAAGAAGAGCTCCATCCCCAAGTATAAGGAACGCCTTATTAATATTGGAATCATACATTCTCCAGAATATGGAAAAGCGGAGCTATCCCTTCCGAGATTCGAGCATGTCATAAGGCTGTATTAATGTTTTTTAATTTGTATTTTTCCCCCATTAGAGTATAATAATAAGTTAGTTTTTCCGGAGGATTGTGCTTTTTTATTTTCCGGCGGTAAATAAAAATGACAGGCGGACGATGCTTGCGTGGTAACTAATTTGTGACTTTGATTAGGCTGTTACAAAGACGTGATGGCTTTAGATTATTTTAGGAGAAGAAATGAATTTTGCGGTAGCGGAGCAAAAGCTTAAGGAGATTGGTCAGGAACATGTACTTAAGTATTATGACGAGCTTTCTGAAGATGAAAAAAATGCACTATTAGAGCAAATTGGGAATACGGATTTTTCAGTTCTCTCTCATGTCAATGACGACGCAGAGGAGAAGGCGCACGGGGTATATTCACCGCTCAAGGCAGTGACCCGTGATGAAATCTTAAAGAGATATGATGAATTTACAGCAAAGGGAATAGAGACTATTAAAGCTGGAAAGACAGCAGCTCTCCTTCTTGCAGGCGGCATGGGAACGAGGCTTGGTTCTGACAATCCAAAGGGCATGTACGACATCGGCCTTACTAAGCATGTCTATATTTTCCAAAGAATCATCGAAAATCTCCTTGATACAGTGCATGCTGCAGATACATGGATTTACCTTTTCATAATGACAAGTGAGAAAAACGATGCTGCTACCAGAAATTTCCTGAAGGAGCACGATTATTTCGGTTACAATCCGGATTACATCCGGTTCTTCAAGCAGGATATGGCGCCAGCCTGCGACTTTGACGGGAAGCTCTATATGGAGAGTAAGAGCCGTATTGCGACGTCCCCGAATGGAAACGGCGGCTGGTATTCTTCCCTCGTCCGTGCAGGCTTAGACGGCATATTAAACCAGAACGGCATTGAATGGATCAATGTATTTGCAGTTGACAATGTCCTTCAGAAGATTCTCTCGCCCGGTTTTGTCGGCGCCTGCGTATTATCAAATGCTTCTGTCGGCTCGAAAGTTGTGCGTAAGGCATCACCTGATGAGAAAGTCGGCGTCATGTGCCTTGAAGATGGAAAGCCTTCGATCGTTGAGTATTACGAGCTTTCTGATGAGATGCGTGATGCAAAGGACGAAAATGGTGAGCCTGCCTACAATTTTGGCGTAATACTTAATTATTTATTCCATGTGCCGGAGCTCTATGAGGTAGCAAGCAAATCATTACCACTTCACAGGGTCACAAAGAAGATTAATCACATAGATGAGAACGGTGATTTTGTAAAGCCTACGGAGCCGAATGGCTACAAATTTGAGCAGCTTGTCCTTGATATGATTCACGAGATGTACAACTGCCTCCCTTATGAGGTCATCAGGGAAAATGAATTCGCCCCAATCAAGAATAAGGAAGGCGTGGATTCCGTAGAGTCAGCAAGAGAGCTTCTGAAGAAAAACGGCTATGAATTATAGATAAAGAATTTTGCAGATATACTACGATGACAGCCTAAGGCTATTAGGACAGACAACACGAGGATAATGGCATGGGTAGTGACAGTAAGAAAGACAACATCAGTAATGCCAGCCGCCTTCTTTCCCGAATAAATGGAAAGACGGCATTATTAGTTCTTGCTGTTTTGATTGGCATCTTTATCTTCATGGGACTCCTTACAGCCATCCTTGGCTTTAAGGCGAAAAATTACAAGATACTTGATGAAAATGTCACGGTAGATATTTACCACCCGGAGACGAAGAAGACTGCTCATTATGAGTCAAACATTTTTGTGGCACCGGAAAAAGGTGACATGGTAATGCTGACTGTACCCATCAGTGATAATTCTGATTATCCCAATTCCTACCTCTGCTTTAATGTTTATAATGCGGTAGTAAGAGTCGTTTTCAATACGGATGACAATCTTCTAAAGGCTTCCACATCCATGTCTGAGCTCGACAAATCCGAAAGCGCAGATGGATAAAAGGACGAAGAATATTTTAAGTATGACATAAGGATGGATCAGGAGGGCCGACTGACCGGGCATCTGGCTTTCATTATTCTGCCTGTGCATTTCCACCTGGGTGCTTGGCTATAATGGAGAAATAAATCTTCTTTCGGACAATTTCTTCATTACCTGCATGAGCGAGTATGTGACACTTTATCTTGTGCCGGTGACACTGTATGGATATTTGAAATATGAAAACTTTAGCAGAAAGATCATATACTATTTCAAGGCGGTACAGTGGGCTTCCCTGGCATTATTTGTGGTCGCGACTGTTCTTGAATTTACTGTGCGCGGGCTTGGTTATGCAAGCGTGCTCGTGGTGCTCCATCTGTTATTATTATTTACAACGATTGCCACGCTTTACTTTGTTCTGTTTGGCGCAGGACCGAGAAAGGATATTTCAAGACAGGTACTTAGAATAGGCTTTATTATAGCGCTCTGCTTTCTTGTGATTGAGGTTGTCAGGCTGTACCTGAACAAGATGATGCTTCATATGCCGGATTTCGTCCAGACCATGCTAAAGCATTCTTATGGACCTTATGTGCTGCTGGCACTTGAAAGTTCATTTGTAATTTCGTATCTTCTCAGATTTTTGAAGAATGAGCAGAACAGGAATAAGAGGCAGCAGCTTGAGCAGCTTGCGTTTTATGATTCGCTTACAGGCATTCCGAACAGGAACTCATGTGAGCAGCATATGAAAAAACTGTCTCTTGACAATCCGGACAAATATACTATGGTATTTTTTGATACCAATGACCTGAAGCTTGCAAACGACAAATATGGGCATGAGACTGGAGACAAGTTGCTAAAAATTGTTGCCGGTGCAATAAATGATGGCTTTGGAGATTTTGACGGTTTCTTTGGACGAATCGGCGGCGATGAATTTATGGCATGCATAGATGATCCGAAGGACGCGGACAGCGGATTAAAGACTTTTGAAAATGCCATAAAGCAGACAAACAAAAGAAAACTGCTTCCTTTTGAAATCTCAGTTGCAGTCGGCCGTTATGATCATACCGGGGATGATGGCATGACACCGCAGGATGTACTAAAATCTGCTGATTCAATGATGTATGAGAATAAAGTAAAAATAAAAGGTAAGAAAAACGTTAGATAGAAAGGTTTTGTTTTTATCATGTCAGACACAAAAGAAAAGATAATTTTAACAGGTGACAGACCTACAGGAAAGCTTCATATTGGGCACTATGTCGGTTCATTAAGAGAGAGGGTAAGACTTCAGAATAGTGGTGAATATAGTGAAGTCTATATTATGATTGCGGATGCGCAGGCCCTTACGGATAATGCGGATAATCCTGGCAAGGTCAGAAACAATATATTAAATGTCGCATTGGATTATCTTTCCGTTGGTATAGATCCTTCAAAGTCTAGCATTCTCATTCAGTCGCAGATCCCGGAGCTTCCGGAACTTACGCAGTATTATATGAATCTCGTCACCGTTCAGAGGCTTGAAAGAAATCCAACAGTAAAGAGCGAAATTAAAATGAGGGGGTATTCTGAAAAAGAAGATGGTAAGGGAACGCCCGTCGGATTTTTCTGTTACCCTATTTCACAGGCCTCAGACATTACAGCATTTAAAGCTACTACTGTTCCTGCTGGTGAGGATCAGAGTCCGATGATAGAGCAGGCAAGGGAGATAGTCCGCAAGTTTAATTCCATATATGGCGATGCTCTTGTAGAACCGGACATTCTTCTTCCAAAGAGCTCTGCTGCGAGAAGGCTTCCGGGTACAGACGGCATGGCAAAGATGTCAAAGTCTCTAGGAAACTGTATCTACCTCTCAGATCCGGAGAAGGAAGTAGAAAAAAAGATAATGGGAATGTTCACGGATCCTGATCACTTAAAGGTTTCAGATCCAGGAAAGACGGAAGGTAATCCTGTATTTATCTATCTCGAGGCATTTGCAGGACCAGAAATTCCCGAATCAAAGGCATTCTTCGAAGAATATGCTCCTGATTACCAGGACTTAAACGAGATGGAAGAGCATTACAGACGTGGCGGTCTTGGCGATGTCAAGGTAAAGAGGTTCCTAAATAATGTAATGCAGGAGACGCTTAAGCCAATCCGTGAGAAGAGGGCTGAATATGAGAAGGATATCCCGGGAGTTCTTGAGATATTAAAGACCGGTACAGAGAAAGCAGAGGAGAAGGCTGCAGGAACGCTTTCAGATGTAAAGCGTGCGATGAAGATTGACTACTTCGATGAGCCGTCAGTCATCACGAATGCAGATCTTGCTGACTGATAATTTCGTTGTGGGTACTGTAGCATTAGTACTTTTAACTAAAGATTTCTTTCTTAATGGAAGTTTCTAATCGATTTATTTTAACGTAAGAAAAGAGCTCGGCATCTTCGCCGAGCTCTTTTAATGTCAGGTGTAATATTAAACTCAACCCTGAGAAATAGCGCCTGTAGGGCAAACACCAGCGCAAGTACCGCACTCGATGCACTTATCAGGATCGATGTTGTACTGTGAATCACCAGCTGAAATAGCTTCAACAGGGCACTCAGGTGCGCATGTTCCGCATGATACGCATGAGTCAGAAATTACATATGCCATAATACATACCTCCAATAAAAATAAAAACCCCTGAATCAGTGAGACAATCCCACCGAATTACAGTGCAATTTTATAGCACGAGAGGTTTTTTTACAAGCAAAATAAAGTTTTTATTTTCGTACAAACTGGAAATCGCATGTTTTATTTGTAAAACATTTATTATGGCAGTAAACTCTTTTTGACAAAACAGTATTTATGTTTATTTATTTGTGTTGCAAAGTTTGCGACTTGGCTTTATAATTCAGTCACATAAAAGGCAAGGATGCCTAAACTAAGTTTTTATTTTTGGAGGTTATCATGACTGAAGAATCAACAAATACAGAAGAGACAAAGGTACCTGAAATCAATAAGGATACCACGATTGGAGAACTTTTACAGATTGATATGGGTGTTGGCGAGATTCTTATGGCAATCGGAATGCACTGCTTTGGATGTCCTGCATCACAGATGGAGACGATTGAAGAGGCTTCCTATGTACATGGTGTAGACCCTCAGTCAATCGTAGATGAGATAAATGATTATTTTCTTCAGAAGGCAGCAGGCGCAGCCTGAAGAAAGAATGGAGATTTTGTACCAAAAAGGTATGAAAGATTAAGTTAACAAACAGCACTAAGTGCCACGACCAGGAAAGGCCGTGGCTTTTGTTTTCTTATGTCTGTTTTTAGAGGAAGGAAGTATTTTGAAGACAGCTGCGGTCCACTAAAAACATATTATCTTTGAAATTGTTATGTTATTTTTCTATATTCCTATCCTCCAAATTTAGACACTATAAAACCATTAACTTTTTCATAAAATTGATGTCATTCTGGGAAAGACGAAAGGGATCATGAAGAAGCGGAAGCTCTTTGATCGCAATGGAGAATTTATTCTCAAAAGCCTTCTTTTCATTTTTTAACAGCAAAGTGCCGAAAAACTCTCCTTGCAGTATGTCTGTTTCTAAGTTCTTCATTTCATTTACAAAAGCATAATATGAGGATTTCTTCCATGGCCTCAGACTCCCAATGATGAAGAGACGATCAAATTCGTTTTGGGGAATGGATTCTATAGGCCTTACGCCTGCGTCAATTAATATAAAATCATAATCCATTTTTCGAATACAGGATAGATCATCTTCATCAGCATTTGGGAAAAAGTCCAGATCATTCAGAGTAAACCCCACAGTATTTTCAAACAGTACTGTTTCATCGGATTCCATTGTGATGGCTTCCGTACCATCATTCATTTCAACATAGCAGGTCCGCTTCCTTTCATAAGAAGAAAGATAATTTGCCAAGGAAATAGCAAATGTCGTAAGGCCTATGCCATGTGTTGTTCCGATAAACATAAGTATACTTCTGCGGTTTTTGATAAAATCCTTTCTGCGACGCAAATCACATCACTTCCTTTAATACCTTTCTGAAAACAAGTTCTTTCTTTCCCGTCATGACAAAGGCATCATCGTTCTTCGGAAATCCGAATACTGGTCTTTTGAAAAATTTTGACAGCTTTATTCCCAGCGTGCGTGACTCAGGATTTACCATCAGCGCTGAATTTGTACCAATATGTGCGTTTTTGTCAATCTGACTTTCTTTCCATGGACAAGATGAAAATACGAAAATTGCAGAATATGCTGAATCTGCTTTTCTAAAGTCAGTTCCACAGTCGAGAACCTGTATTTTCGAGGAAATATTTTCTTTATCAACACAGTTCCCAAACTCACGCACACCTTTAAAATGGTTGTGGTATATATAGGTACTTTTACATTTGAACCGGCTCTCATTTTCCAAAAGATGCCTTGTTACATCACTTCCGCTGGCATTTACATAGCAGGCGTCGAAGCCTTCTTTGTTCAGATATGATACAAGAGAAATGGCAATATGTGTTGTGCCTGCTGCATGTTCGGTTCCAACGACAGCAATTGTTTTATGAAGACCATCCTCGTTCCTGTTTTGTTTAGAAAAATGCATGCTGTTATTCTGCCTTGTTTTTGAACCATCAAGATCATTTAGAAGTTCCTTGAAGGACCTTACCGTTGGAAGCCGGTCATCCTTTGATTCTGATGTGGCTCTTGAAACAAGGCTGTAAAGAGCATGAGGGATTTTGTCCCTGGTATGTGAAAGCATTGCTTTTAGCAGCATACCGAGACTATAGACATCCGTCCGCTCATCGACCGCTTCGCCATTTCTGGCTTCCGGAGAAGCATAATATGGCGTGCCGAAATTTTGATATGGATTTTGCGATGCTGAAAGCGTGCGCGCGATGCCATAATCAATGAGACGGATGTCATCACCATTTATAATGATGTGTTCAGGCTTCAGATCCTGGTAGAGTACAGGAGGCTTCCTCTCATGAAGAAAAATCAGGATATCCGCAGTTTTCTCAATGATGCGGATGATTTCATCAATTTTCAACGCATGAGAAAGGAAATATTCCTTCAGCGACATACCGGTAACCAGTTCCTCGATGAGACAGATGGTTTTTTCATCTTCTCCATAATCATACAATGTAGGAATGCCGGGATGTGCTAGACTCGCAAGTATCTTAGCTTCTGTGAGGTAATGGTGGGACGAATCCGAGGATTTTTTTATTGCTTTAAGAACCCTTTTTGTCCCAAGTTTTTTGTGAATGACTACATATACTGAAGTGGATCCGTCAGCGCTTTCTTCCATAAGCGTGGAACCATAGAAATATGTGTCATTAAACATTGGTAATTCGATAAGTATCTCTCCCTTCTGTCTGGAAGAGGACTTGTCTTCATGCATAAATTAATAACAGAAATGGAAAAAATTGTAAATAGTTTTCATGCATATTTAATAAATTGTTAATATTTTTTATACTTTGTTTATTTTTTGTTCGAAAGAATCGAACATTCTTGAAAAAATACATTTGGCAGACGAAAAAATGCCTTTTCTGTATATTTACAAGCCCGGTTAATTTAAGTATACTAGAGCTAAAAGAGAATGATCTCTTTAGACTATTAGAAAGGGTGGTGAACTATTATGAGAATTGAAAGAGTAAATGAAAATGTCATCCGCTGCTATATCTCAAAAGATGACCTCGATGCCAGGCACATTAATATTTCAGAACTTTCATATGGTTCTGAAAAGGCAAAGGATCTTTTCAGTGAAGTCATGCAGTGGGCAAACAGCAAGTTCAATTTTGACACTGATGGTGAACCACTGATGATAGAGGCTGTGCCGGTAAATTCCGATACGCTGATTCTCATCGTTTCCAAAGTCTCCTATCCGGAAGAGCTTGACTCAAGGTTCTCTGATTTTTCTGATGATGAAGATGACGACGACTTTGATTTTGATTATGACGACATGAATGACGATGAGGTCTATGATGATAGTCCTGTTCCTTCAAATGTCACGTCTGCACATGATGTTCTGAGACAGTACGCTTTAGACCGTGGTGCTGCCGCAGTTGCCGAGAGACCGAAGGATGGCACGGATACAGGCAAAGCGCCTGCAGGCACAGTTCCTGCGTCGAAAAGCGCAGGAAAGGATGCTGACAAGCCTGCATCTGAGAACGATAAGGAATTAGTCCGTCTCGTTAGCTTTGACAACCTCGATGATGTTATAAATATTGCTCCTTTCATAAATTCTATATATCACGGCAGAAATGATCTTTATAAAGATGATGAGGGATATTATCTGCTTTTAGTCAGAATGGAAGGCGAGACACCTGTGAATTTCAACAAGGTCTGCAATATTCTCACTGAATTTTCAGAGATGGAGCAGATTACGCCCGGAACTGAGAATTTTATTGACGAGCACACGAAGCCTCTCATCAAAGATAATGCGATAAAGGTACTCTCCGAAGTATGAAAACGAAAAGCAGGAAGAAAAAAGCAAGAGTTAGTACTATTTTTCTGATCATTGTTTCATTGATCATTGCCGTTGCAATCGTTGGTATTGTTATTCTGATTCAGAAGTATGCCCCCACAAAGGAGCGCATGCCGCTTTCAGAATATTACAAGCTGAAGACAGATGATGCATCAGCACTTATTATTAATGATGAGCTTTCTGAAACTGAGGACGGGGCGGTTAATGCAATCGTACAGAGCGGAAGCCCTTATGTTTCGCTTGATGTTATTAATGAAAGCTTCTCAGAGCATTATTATTATGACTCGACAGAGGGCGTGCTTCGTTATGTGACGGCTACGGATGTCGTCAGTGCCTCAAAGGATTCACCGGATTATACGGTTGGAATCAGTTCTGTTTCAAACAAGGTGCCGGTGCTCATTTCAGAAAATGATACGAATTACATCTCCCTTGATTTCGTGAAGAATTTCACTGATATCACCTATACGCTTTCAAAGGATCCATACAGGCTTACGATTTCTTCTGCCGGCTTAAAGAGACAGGTTTCTACTGTAAAGCGGGATACAGAGATCAGGCGGCTTGGCGGACCGAAGTCAAAAATTCTTTCCGATGTGAAGAAAGGCGACAAGGTCATTTACCTTCGAAACTATGGCAAGTGGACAAGAGTGATTTCTTCTGACGGCGTATTAGGTTATATCAGAAATTCATGCATTGACAGCGCAAAGGATGAGACAGTCAAGGCAACACTGACAGCGCAGGAATGTACACATATTCTTTTAGATGAAAAAGTTAAACTTCTCTGGCACCAGGTCACGACAGCCGATGCAAATACGACAGTGACTTCTGTTATTTCAAGAAGTCCAGGCGTGAATGTCCTTTCTCCTACCTGGTTTTCTGTTGCCGGAAATGACGGTTCGCTTTCCTCTATTGCGAGCCTTGACTACGTAAATACCTGCCATGCGGCAAATATCAAGGTCTGGGGACTTTTTGGAAATGTCGAGGCTATTTCGAATGGCGTCGATATGACAGGACTTCTTTCAACGACATCTTCGCGTGACAATCTTGTAAACAATATCGTAGCGCAGGCAGTTGCCTATTCCCTTGATGGCGTAAATATTGACTTCGAGCAGCTGAAGAGTGCGGCAGGTCCGGGGTATGGTGAATTCATCCGCGAGCTTGCACTGAAGTGCCACAAGAATGACATTGTGCTTTCCATCGACAATTATGTACCTTCGGATTACACTGCATTTTATGACAGGGCAAATCAGGCGAAATTTGCTGATTATGTTGTCATCATGGCGTACGATGAATATACGACTACCAGCACAGAGGCCGGAAGCACGGCATCTATTTCGTTTGTAAAGCAGGGTGTAGAGGACACTTTGAAAGAAGTTCCAAAGGAGCAGATTATTCTTGGCATGCCATTCTATACGAGACTTTGGACAGAGGAAAACGGTGCGCTTTCCTGCACAGCCATGCGGATGAATGAGATTTCTGATTTCCTCGCACAGCATAATGCGACTGCCACATGGGACGATTCTTTAGGTCAGAATTATGCAGAGGTTTCTGAGGATACGAAGACCTACAAGATCTGGGTAGAAGATTCATACTCGATAGAGGAAAAACTCAAGGTTCTTGACAGCAATTCGCTTGCAGGCGGTGCCTTCTGGAAGAGTGGGCAGGAACTGCCGGAAGTATGGGATATTATCAATAAATATATAAACTGATGGACACAATAATAGCAAAGGTAAATAAAGAAAATTTAGACGAGCCAGAATCAAAAGAGGCTCTTTACAAGGCTGCTGAAATCATAAGAACAGGCGGCCTTGTTGCTTTTCCAACAGAGACAGTATATGGACTAGGTGGAAATGCGCTTGACAAAGAAGCATCAAAGAAAATCTATGCTGCAAAGGGCAGGCCGTCGGACAATCCGCTGATTGTGCATATCTGCTCGCTTGACCAGTTGTATGAGATTGCATCTGAAGTGACGCCGGAAATGAAGACACTGGCAGAGAAATTCTGGCCGGGACCAATGACCATGATTGTAAATTCAAACGGAAAGGTGCCGCACGAGACTACCGGAGGACTTGACACAGTTGCGGTGCGCTTTCCTGTGCATCCGGTCGCAATGGCACTCATAAGAGAATCGGGCTGCATGATTGCTGCGCCGTCAGCAAATACTTCCGGCCGCCCTTCTCCGACAAAGGCATCTCATGTTGAGGAGGATCTTTCTGGAAAGATTGACATGATCCTTGACGGAGGCGAGGTCAATATTGGTCTTGAGTCCACGATCGTCGATATGACGGTTGATGAGCCGACGATTCTTAGACCGGGCTTTATTACAATTGAAGATATTAAAGAAACGCTCGGTTCCTGCAAGATGGACCCGGGACTTTCTTCAGAAAATGCGAATGTACGCCCGAAGGCGCCTGGCATGCGGTATCGGCATTATGCACCGAAGGCACAGCTTTCCATAGTAGAGGGCGAAAGAGAAAAGGTAATCACAAAGATTGTTGCACTTGCAACGGAATCGGAGCAGAACGGCGTAAAGACAGCAGTCTTATGCTCCGACGAAAGCAGGGCGGATTATAAGATTCTTGAATATTTAGGCGTTCAGATTTTTGACATGGGCTCATTTGAGACGGAAGATGATATTGCAAGAAATCTTTTCGATGTGCTCCGGAAATGCGATGACCTTCAGGTAGGCCGGATTTTTTCCGAAAGCTTTGACACGAAGCGTCTTGGAAATGCTATAATGAACAGGTTACTAAAGGCAGCAGGACATAGCGTAGTTGAGGCCTAAACGAATGAACAAGGTTTCAAGGATTATTTTTATAGAAAAAAATGGCCTGTCAAGGGCGCCGATGGCGGCTCTTCTTTTTGAGAAATTTTATGCAAAGAAGGACCTTGAGATTCTGGCAAGAGGCATAAATGTGCCATTTGAAGAACCGATAAATCCCAAGGCGGAAGTCGTGCTGATCGGAAACAAATTCGACGCAGAAAATATACGTGCAAAGGGACTGAAGAATTTTGAAATTACTGATAAGACAGCTCTATTCACGATGGAGTACAGGGAACGTGATGAAGTTGTCAAGTCTTTTGAAAATGCAAATGAGAAGAATGTCTTTGTGCTTTCCAGATTCGTAGGTGATGAGCTTGATGTCATGGATCCATATGGCGGGGCACTTGCAGATTACGGGCTTTGCTTTGAGACATTGAAAACTACCATAAAAAAGCTTTCTGATAAGATTTCGGAAGGAGGGCTGTTCATCGATGAGTGATAAGAGAAAAGATTACATCAGCTGGGATGAATATTTCATGGGTATCGCATTTCTTTCTGGAATGCGCTCAAAAGATCCGCATACCCAGGTCGGGGCATGCATCGTCTCAAAAGACAACAAAATCCTTTCGATGGGATATAATGGATTCCCGGCAGGCTGCTCCGACGACGAATTTCCGTGGAACCGCGAAGGTCCGCCACTCGACAACAAATACTTCTACACGACACACTCCGAGCTGAACGCCATCCTAAATTACCGCGGCGGCTCACTTGAAGGCTCGAAGCTCTATGTGTCACTTTTCCCATGCAATGAATGTGCCAAGGCAATCATACAGTGCGGCATCAAAGAAATCATCTATGACAGCGACAAATACAAGGACACGCCAAGCGTCATCGCATCCAAGCGCATGCTCGACGCCGCAGGTGTCAAGTATCGTAAATACGAGCGCACGCATAGAACAATAACTATTGAACTATAAAATACATTTTTTTGCGACGTGAGTTTTTGGTAAGTGCTTTATTGCAATAATTACAAATTTGTATGATAAAAAAGTAGATTTGTTATGGAAATCGCTTAAATAATGTGTTACTATTTTCACGTATGAGTTTTAGAACGAATATTATAGTTGACTTGGGGGAACGCTATGATAGAAGAAACGATAGAAAAGGTGAAGGCCGCTGAGGCTGAGGCAAAGACGAAGACGGCGAGTGCACACGACAAGGCAAAGGAAATCGAGTCTTCCGCTGCCGTCGAGATAGAAAAGCTAAAGGCTGAGGCGAAGGCGCAAGACAAGAAGGCCTTTGACAGTGCCATGGAAGAGGCTGCAAAGGAGAGAGAAAAGATTCTTGCAGAATCTTCTGAAAAGTCAGAGAAAGCAATAAATGAACTAAAGGAAAAGGCAGCGCCTGAAATCGATTCAGCAGCTGATGCAGTAGCTGCCGCAGTACTCTGAAAGGAGACCTTGGTTTGGCTATTGTAAAGATGCAGAAGCTTTCCGTCTGCGCAAACAAAAAACACAGGAAAGCCATTCTTGAAGCACTCCAGAGCATGGGTGCGATGGAGATTCATACCGAGGACATCGTATCAGACGATGCGCTCCAGAGAATGGATACGACAAATGCAATCGCAAGTTTTGAAAAGACAGCCGTTTCATTCGACAGATCCTTAAAGATTATTGATTCTGTCACAAAAGAAAAATCAAAGGGCGGTCTCTTTGCCGGAATGGACGAGATCAAAAAGTCAGATTATGACAGCGTTGTCGCTGACAGAGAAGATCTCGTAAAGGAAGCAAATGAAGTCGTTTCTCTTGAAAAAGAAAAGACAGAGGCACTTGGAACGATTCAGAAGGACGAGAACCAGAAGCTTTCACTGAATCCATGGCTTTCTCTCGATGTCCCAATGAATTTCGAGGGCACACAGACGACAGATGCCTTCATCGGTACCGTTCCAGGCTCCATTGATGAAGAGACGCTTTATGCAAAGGCAACGGAGAATATTGAAGAGCCAGCAGTTTCTACTGAGATTCTGGCACAGTCTCCTGATGCTACGGCAGTCTTCGTGATTTCACACAAGAAAATTTCAGACAAGGTTTCCGAGAATCTTCGAAATATAGGTTTTTCAAGGCCGGCACAGGTTTCTTCATACGTCCCGAAGACCGGTGTAGAGATGTTAGATGGTGACATCGTAGACCAGAAGACCAGGATTCAGCAGATTGATGAAAAGATTGCCGGATACGCGAAGGAAAAGGAACGCTTCAGAATCGCTTCGGATTATTTCAGAAGCAGGGCTGAGAAGTACAAGGTCCTCGGTACGATTCCGCAGTCCGAGCACGTATTTTTCCTTGAGGGCTGGGTCACCGCGCCATCTGCGCCAAAGATTACGAAATTACTCACAGAGAAGTTCGACGCAGTCGTTTCTGAAGAGGAGAAGCAGGAAGGCGAGACAGAGCCTGTCGTTCTTTCAAATAATAAATTCGCAAGCAATGTCGAGGGCGTCCTCGAGTCCTACGGTCTTCCACAGCACGGCAAGATTGACCCGACATTCATTATGTCAATCTTCTACGTATTTTTCTTCGGCATGATGCTTTCCGATGCAGGCTACGGTCTTGTGATGACAGTTGTCTGCTGCATCGTTCTGGCAAAGCATAAAAACATGGCAGACGGCATGAAGAAATTTTTAAGGCTCTTCGCCTGGTGCGGCGTTTCGACCATGTTCTGGGGCGCCATGTACGGCGGTTTCTTCGGAAATGCGATTGATACGATTGCGACGACCTTCTTCGGATATAAGGGACCGGACATTGTAAAGCCAATCTGGTTCAATCCTTTGAACAATCCTATGAAGCTGCTTTTATACTGCATGCTTTTTGGACTTATTCATCTGTATACCGGACTTGCTATAAAGGGCATCCAGATGCTGAAGGATCACGACTTTGTCGGATTTTTCAGTGACATCGTAGCATGGTTTATGTTCCTTGTCGGCATTATTTTCCTGCTTCTTCCTACCTCCCTTTTCGAAGGCATTGCAGGAACAGAGTTTAATTTCCCGGCCTTCGTTCATCCGCTTGCAAAGTGGATGACGATCATCGGCATGATTATTATTCTTCTGATGAGCGGCAGGGGCAATAAGAACTGGGCGATTCGAATCGCACTTGGTGCCTACGATATTTACGGCATCACAAGCTGGCTTTCCGATGTGCTTTCTTATTCAAGACTTTTGGCACTCGGCCTTGCTACAGGCGTTATCGCAAATGTTGTCAATATGATGGGCTCTATGGCTGGCGGCGGTGTCGGCGGAGCCATCCTGTTTATCGTTGTCTTCATACTTGGGCATATTCTTAACATTCTTATCAATGCCCTAGGTGCCTATGTTCATACGAACAGGCTCCAGTATGTCGAGTTCTTTGGAAAGTTTTATGACGGCGGAGGCATCAAGTTCAAGCCGTTTAAAGCTGCAAATAAATACACAGAAATTAAGGAGGAAATGTAAACATGAGTATGGGTATGGTTTATGCATTACTTGGCGCAGTGCTTTCTACAGCTCTTGCAGGTATTGGTAGTGCGTGGGGCGTAGGAATGGCAGGTCAGGCAGCCGCAGGTGTTACTGCAGAGGATCCTGATCAGTTCGCTAAGGTTCTTATCCTTCAGCTCCTTCCTGGTACACAGGGTATTTACGGACTTCTTGTTACGTTCATTACGCTTTCAAGAATCGGTATCCTTGGCGGTAAAGCAATTACTGACACGAACACAGGCCTTATGTACTTACTTGCATGCCTTCCAATCGCAATCGTTGGTCTCATCTCTGCCTATCATCAGGGCAAGACAGCAGTTGCCTCTATTGGAATCGTAGCAAAGAAGCCTGATCAGTTCGGTAAGGCAATGCTCTTCCCTGCAATGGTTGAGACCTATGCAATCCTTGCACTTCTTATCTCAATCCTTGTTATTTCAAACATCCACTAATTAGGATTTGGATTCTGTCGGGAAGAAATTTCCAAAGACGGAATAGTTCTTAATTAACACAGAATTAAGGAGATAACATGGCAGGAGTAGAAAATATTACAAATGAAATCCTGCGGGATGCGGATGAAAACAGTGCCGGCATCATAAAAGAGGCTGAGGACAAAAAGGCAAAGCTCATTGAAGAGGCAAAGGCCGAGATAGAGGCTGACTCGAAGAAGGCACAGGAACGCACCGCAGCCGAAAAATCAAATTTACTTGAGAGAGCAAAATCAGAAGCCGCTACCAATGAGAAAAGGGCAGTTCTTGAAGCGAGAAATGAGATTATTACTGAAGTATTAGACAAGGCTTATGACAAGCTTTTAAATGAGTCAGATTCAGAATATTTCTCTATGATTTATTCTCTGCTTGAGAAAAATGTCCATGCTGAAAAAGGCAAAATGCAGATTTCTGACAAGGATATGCAGCGCCTTCCATCAGATTTCAAGACAAAGATTTCTGAAATAGCATCAAAGAAAGGCGGCGAGCTTGTTCTTTCAGATGCGCCGGCAGACATTGATGCAGGCTTCGTATTATCGTATGGCGGTATAGACGAGAACTGTTCTCTTAAGGCTATTTTTAATGAAAAGAGAACGGCACTTTCAGATCTTGTATATAAGAGGCTTTGGCCAAAGGAGTCTTAAGTGGGAGAGAATTATATCTTCGCTGTTGCAAGAATCAGGGTGCTCGAGAAATCCCTTCTCACTGATGCCGATATTATCCAGATGTCCGGAATGAAGGACGAGGACAGCGTCATAAGCTATCTTCTGGATAAGGGTTGGGGAGATGAGAATTCCGGCAGAGATCCTATACGTATTCTTGCGACAGAAAGTGAAAAAGTAAATACTCTCATCAGGAATCTTGGAGTCGGTCAGGATGTCATGGATGTGCTTTCATACCCTATGGTTTTCCACAACTTAAAGTCCGCAATCAAGGACATAGGAACGCCGGGTGAAAGCGAAGGCCTTTATTATGATGTGCCGAAATATACAGGAAAATATTTTGCTGACATCTTAA
The DNA here is from genome assembly GCA_900317755.1 of uncultured Lachnospiraceae bacterium. Taxonomy (GTDB): domain Bacteria; phylum Bacillota; class Clostridia; order Lachnospirales; family Lachnospiraceae; genus RUG306. Next base: position 26,832 of record ONHZ01000048.1, on the reverse strand, counting down.
AGGACAGGAAATTTTCAGAATTGCCTGATTCAATGAAGAAGCCGGCAGAAGAAGCCTTAGACCAGATCTTAGAGCATCATGACGGGCAGAAGAGCGATGTCATCATCGACAAGGCCTGCCTTGACCTCATGGAAAAGGTTTCAAAGAAGACAAAGTATCCGATTCTTAAAGATTATCTTGAGAGAACGGTAGCAGTTACGGATATAAAGATCGCAGTAAGAGGAGCGCGCACGGGAAAGACCTTTGATTTCATAAAGAAGGCCTTAGCTCCCTGCAAGACATTAGACATTGATTATCTTGCAAAGGCAGCGAGCGAAAGCGACGACGCGCTTACGACCTATCTTTCTGAACACGGAATGAATGATGCTGCAGAGGCACTGAAGAATTCCATCACTTCGTTTGAGAAGTGGTGCGATGACAGCATCATCGAATCCATCCGTTATCAGAAGACGAATCCTTTTACGATTGGACCTGTTATTGCGTATTACCTTGGAAGGGAAAACGAAATCAGCACCGTGCGGGTTCTTCTCACGGCAAAGCACAACGACTTCCCTGAAGAAGCAATAAAGGAAAGGGCAAGGCGGATGTATGGATAAGATTTGTGTACTTGGCGACAGAGATTCTATCTATGGCTTTGCAGCCCTTGGTCTTGATATCTTTGCTGTCACAAACGATTTTGAGGAAGATAAGAAATTACTGAAGAGGCTTTGCAACGGCGACTACGGCATTATCTATGTGACCGAGCAGGTTGCCGCAGAGCTTTCCGAAGTGATAGATGAATATTCCGATCAGGTTTTTCCTGCAATCATTCAGATTCCGGGAGTTTCCGGAAATACAGGCGCAGGAGTACAGGGAGTAAAGCAGTCAGTCGAGAAGGCTGTCGGAAGCGATATTCTTTTCGGAAACGAATAGGAGGACAATAGTTTTGAGTACAGGAGTAATCAAAAAAGTTGCAGGACCTCTTGTCATTGCATCGGGTATGCGTGATGCAAACATGTACGATGTCGTCCGTGTAAGTAAGGAAAGACTTATCGGCGAGATCATTGAGATGCACGGTGATGAGGCGTCCATTCAGGTTTATGAGGAGACTTCAGGACTTGGACCTGGTGAGCCGGTCGAGTCTACAGAAGTTCCGCTTTCAGTAGATTTGGGACCTGGCCTTATCGGTTCGATCTATGATGGTATCCAAAGACCTCTTAATAAAATCATGGAGGTGACTGGAACAGATAGACTTAGCCGAGGCGTTGAAGTTCCTGCCCTTGATGAAGAAAAAAAATGGGATTTTAAGGCAACCGCAAAGGCTGGTGACGAAGTCGAGCCAGGGGACATCATCGGTACGGTCGAAGAGACAAAGGTTGTTACTGAAAAGATCATGATCCCTTACGGAATCAAGGGAAAGATAAAGTCCATTAGTTCTGGTTCATATACAATCCGTGAAACAGTTGCCGTTGTCGAAACGGAAAAGGGCGACAAGGAAATTCAGCTGGCACAGAAGTGGCCGGTTCGTAAAGGCCGTCCGTACAAGAAAAAGCTTTCACCAGATACCCCTCTGATTACAGGTCAGCGTGTCATTGATGCATTCTTCCCTATTGCAAAGGGCGGTGTTGCAGCCGTTCCAGGACCTTTCGGTTCAGGAAAGACAGTCATCCAGCATCAGCTTGCAAAGTGGGCAGAGGCAGATATCGTTGTTTACATCGGCTGCGGCGAGCGTGGAAACGAGATGACCGATGTTTTGAACGAATTCCCAGAGCTCAAGGATCCAAAGACAGGTGAGTCCCTGATGCAGAGGACAATCCTTATTGCAAATACATCAGATATGCCTGTTGCCGCCCGTGAGGCATCTATTTATACAGGTATTACCATTGCAGAATATTTCCGTGATATGGGGTATTCTGTAGCACTTATGGCAGATTCTACATCAAGATGGGCTGAGGCTCTTCGTGAGATGTCAGGACGACTTGAGGAGATGCCTGGTGAGGAAGGTTACCCTGCTTACCTTTCATCAAGACTCGCACAGTTCTATGAGAGAGCAGGCCATGTTGTTGCACTTGGTCACGAAGGAAGAGAAGGATATTTGTCAGTTATCGGAGCTGTTTCGCCTCCGGGTGGTGATATTTCAGAACCTGTCTCACAGGCAACGCTTCGTATCGTAAAGGTATTCTGGAGACTTGATGCAGACCTTGCTTACCAGAGACATTTCCCGGCTATTAACTGGCTGTCATCTTATTCACTTTACCTTGATACGCTTGAGAAATGGTTCAATGAAAATGTCGATGAAGAGTGGATGAAGACAAGGCAGAACCTGATGACACTCCTTCAGGAAGAGGCTTCCTTAAACGAAATCGTAAAGATGGTCGGTATGGATGCGCTTTCTCCTCAGGATCGTCTCAAGATGGAAGCTGCCCGTTCTATCCGTGAGGACTTCCTTCACCAGAACTCCTTCGATGAGATTGATACTTATACTTCAATCGGCAAGCAGTTTCGGATGATGAAGCTTGTTTATGCTTACTATGATGAGGGTGTCAAAGCTCTTCAGAATGGCGCAAAGATCGATGACCTCGTAAAGCTTCCAGTTCGTGAGGAAATCGGCCGTTACAAGTATACGCACGAAGATGAAATAGAAGAAAAGTACAAGGAAATTTCAGACGAGCTATTCAAAGAAGTTTCCGCTCTTTCAGGAAAGGAGGACTAAGGCATGGCAAAGGAATACCGTACCATACAGGAAGTAGCCGGACCTCTGATGCTTGTAAAGGGTGTAGAGGACGTAAAGTATAATGAGCTTGGCGAAATCGAGCTCGCAAACGGAGAAGTACGTCGATGCAAGGTCCTTGAAATCGATGGCGGAAATGCATTAGTACAGCTCTTCGAGGATTCGACTGGCATTAACCTTTCAAATTCTAAAGTAAGATTCCTAGGCCACGTGATGGAGCTTGGCGTATCAGAGGATATGCTTGGCCGAGTTTTTGATGGTCTTGGAAATGTCATAGATGATGGTCCTGAGATCATCCCGGATAAGAGGATGGATATCAACGGACTTCCTATGAACCCGGCAGCCAGAGAGTATCCGTCAGAGTTCATTCAGACTGGTATTTCAGCAATCGATGGTCTGAATACCCTGGTTCGTGGTCAGAAGCTCCCGATCTTCTCAGCTTCAGGTCTTCCACATGCAAGACTTGCCGCACAGATTGCCCGTCAGGCAAAAGTTCGTGGAACAGATGAGCCATTCGCCGTTGTATTTGCTGCTATGGGTATTACCTTCGAGGAAGCTGATTTCTTCGAGCAGTCATTCAGGGAGACAGGCGCGCTAGATAGAACTGTTCTTTTCCTTAATCTTGCAAATGATCCTGCCGTTGAGCGAATTTCAACACCTCGTATGGCACTTACTGCAGCTGAGTATCTTGCATTTGAAAAGAATATGCACGTGCTTGTTATCCTTACCGATATTACGAACTATGCAGATTCCCTTCGTGAGGTTTCTGCCGCACGTAAGGAAGTTCCAGGACGTCGTGGTTATCCAGGTTACATGTACACTGACCTTGCTACCCTCTATGAAAGAGCAGGCCGTATGAAGGGCAAGAACGGATCAATCACGATGATCCCGATCCTTACCATGCCTGAAGATGATAAGACACATCCTATTCCGGATCTTACCGGATACATCACAGAGGGACAGATCATTCTTTCCCGTGAGCTTTACCAGAAGGGCATTACGCCGCCTGTAGATGTTCTTCCTTCTCTTTCAAGATTGAAGGATAAAGGTATCGGCGAAGGAAAGACTAGACGAGACCACGCCGCTACGATGAACCAGCTCTTTGCAGCCTATGCACGAGGAAAGGATGCAAAGGAACTCATGGTCATCCTTGGTGAGGCCGCTCTTACAGAGACCGACCTTCTCTATGCGAAGTTTGCTGATGAATTCGAGAAGAAGTATGTTTCTCAGGGCTATGAAACAGACAGGTCGATTGAGGAAACGCTTGATATTGGATGGGATTTGCTGAGAATGCTGCCGAGGTCTGAGCTCAAGAGAATTCCTGACGAAATGCTGGATGAGTACTATGATGAAAACAAGGCGTAAAGTGCAAAAACGCGTTACAAATTTATTTGTATAAGCGATTTTGCATTTGACGCCCAAAACAACACGAACAAGTAGCAATTTGCGAAGCAAATTAGCGGATTGTGAGTGTTGTTAGAATCGCGGGAACTGCGTAGCAGTGAAGCGATTCGTGTGTTTTCATCAATTGTTTGAGGATAATATATGGCAAGTACAAATATAAATCCTACAAGAATGGAGCTTACGAGGCTCAAGAAAAAGCTTGCTACAGCCGTTAAGGGCCACAGGCTCTTAAAGGACAAGCGAGACGAACTGATGCGTCAGTTTCTTGACCTTGCAAGAGAAAATATGGCTCTCCGAAAGAAGGTAGAGAAGGGACTTTCCGATGCGAACCGTGAATTCGTCCTTGCAAAGAGCGGGATGGATGAGCAGACCATCAAAGAAGCTCTGATGGCTCCGAAACAGGAAATCTACCTGAAGAAAAGCACGAAGAATGTCATGTCAGTCGATATCCCGGTCTTCGATTATGAGACAAGGACACCTGATGAAAACGACATGTATTCATACGGCTTTGCCTTTACTTCATCAGATCTCGATGGTGCTGTGAATTCACTTTCAGAAGTCTTCAAGGATATGTTGAAATTAGCCGAGGTCGAAAAGGCCTGCCAGCTTCTTTCTACTGAAATAGAGAAGACGAGGCGTCGTGTGAATGCCCTTGAGCATGTCATCATCCCAGAGACACAGGAAGGCATCCGCTACATCACGATGAAGCTTGACGAAAATGAGCGTTCCACCCAGGTCCGCCTCATGAAGGTCAAGGATATGATGCTGAATGAAGCACATGGATATTCTGAGAAGATGGAAGCCCCACCGGAGACATAAGGCAATAGAAGAATAAAGAATAAAAGAACGGAATGCGTTAATTTACATTCCGTTCTTTTTGTTAATGATAAATTGTCTTTGAATTACTATATGTGGTTGGCTGGTATTAACAATGATTACAAATATCCGATAATAAAAATATAGGACAAAAATGTTCAATTAAATGCTACGGATGGCATGCTTCTGTCATAAGACAGACGGCATGCCTTTTGTTTTTGAAGGGAGATTATTGCTATGGATATTATGAATATCATAGGTACAACAACAGGGACAGATTCAAATTTTTCACGAAAACAGGCAGTCAGGACATCGGAATCACAATTTTCTGATGTACTGCAAAATGCTAATAAATCGGCTGGACAGGGCACTGCCGATGTTCGACAAGGAAGACCAGGACAGGATACTTGAAGCGATCTATAAGGACAAGATTGCAAGGAATACCTTAGAAAAGAGTAAGCTTGAAGAAATGGATGCAGTGATGAAGATTGTGCAAGGAAAGTAGGAATTGACATGAAATCAATCCATTCAGAAAAAAGCATTTCACAGGAATATTTTGAATTTCTTGAGAGTGTCAGGGACAAGGTTCAGAGTGCTTCAACGAGTAAAGACACTGAAAAGGATAAGGAAATTCAGCTTGAGAAAATCCGCCATAAGCTTGAGGCTGGAGAAAAGCTCACGGCAAAGGAAATGAGTTTTCTAAAGAAGTATTATCCTGAACTATATTTAAAGGCATTGAAAATTCAGAGATTCCGCGAGGCATTTAAGCAGGAGCTTAAAAAATGCAGGACAAAGGAGGAAGCACAGAGGGTGATTGCCTCAACCTATGCGTCAGTTGGAGAGAAAGATCCGGACAGGGATGCGCTACTTGCTGCGATAGGGAATGTGACGAAGCAGTACCTGAATTCTCATGCATACAAATCGCTTCCAGACAATGCCGAGCAGCTGAAAAAATCGAAAAAGCCATCGGATCCTGATGACGACATGTTCAAAGAAGATGAAGAAAGCGATAAAGATGAAGATTTTGAGCTATCATACAGCATTGACTCGACAGGATATCAGGAAGCCACAATAGAGAATGATTCAGATGTCACGTTTTCGGCATAATAATTTTTTTGAACAATAATTTATAAATAGCTAAATCTATAAAAATCATAGATTTAGTTATTTATAAATGATGAATGAAAACGAATAATTATTTTTATTTAAATGCCCACTTTGTGATAAAATCATTTCAATATCAGTTTGGATTATTAATAGTAATATTATTGAGGATAATAGATGCCAGATCATGCTACTTTGACAAAAATAATAGAAGCCTGGAGGGGACATCATATTACCACTGAGGCAGATTATGATACGTACCTTGGTGACTATCATGTTCTTTTTGCGTATCATTCGAATAAGATAGAGGACGCAGGCGTTTCACTAAACCAGACTAGGGAAATTTTTGAAAATGGAAAAGTAATAAACTATACCGGTGATCTTAGAGCTATTTTTGAAACGCAGAATCAGAAGGAATGCTATGAGTGGCTGAAACCAAGGCTTGTTAAGAAGGAGAAAATTACACCAGATTTCATATTAGATATTCATGAAAAACTGATGCATGGCTGTTATGATGAGCATAGGTATCTCGAAGGTGAAAGACCCGGCACATGGAAAAAACATTTATATGGCGTCGGATTGTCAGCCGGACTTCCACCAGAAGATATACCAGGCGAGGCAGAATATCTTTGCAACGAAATAAAAGATTTTCATAATGACGATATAGAAAAAATATTTTCAGCAGCAGCATTCTTTCATTGCAATATAGAATACCTTCATCCTTTCGCTGATGGAAATGGCCGGACTGGCAGGACGCTTATGAATTATTTTCTTATGCTTCAAAATATCCCGCCAATCATTATTTTTGATGAAGATAAGAAGCTATATTATGAAGCACTAGCTGTCTTTGATGAAACAGAGAAAATAGATGGTTTCGTCTCTTTTATGAAAGATGAAATGATAAAGACATGGTATCGTGAAAAAAGAACGCCATCTAGCGGAAAGAGGAAAATGATGATTTGTCTTTGAATTATTATTATCTGCATCTTACCCACTGATTTCTGCCACTTACCCCTGAATCGCTGACAGGGGTATTTTTATTTGCTACAATTGCCGCATCAAACAAATGAGAAAGAGGTGGTGACAATTGAAGGTTCAGGTTAATATTTCAGAAAAATACAGAGAAGCTGAGGCAGAAATCCGTGCGGACAAAATGACAAAGGAAGTAGAGGCAGCCGTCGATTTTCTTCAGAATCCAGAACGGATTATCACAGCATGGGACAATGAAAAGATGATCATTCTAAAGCCGGAGCAGATATACATGGTCCGCGTGGAAAATGAGAAGGCAGTTCTTTATACACAGAAAAATAACTACATTTCGGGAAAGCGGCTCTACGAATTGCAGGAACTTCTGGGTAGCAGGTTTATGAGGATATCGAAGTCGGCACTTGTGAATCTCGACAAACTTGATCATGTGGAAGCGGAATTCGGTGGGATGATGCTTCTTACGATGAAAAACGGAAGCAGCGAATATGTTTCAAGGCATTATCTGCCAGAATTCAAAAAGTATCTTGGTCTATAAAAGGAGGAACAAATCATGAAAAAAATAATGAAATCAAGCGTCATTGGAATCAGCATTGCACTTATTATCTTTACCATGATCGGCATTATCTTTGACATTGGCTATGGTGGAACTTTTCTGATGAAAGGCTACAGCTTTACGAAGATGGCAATAGGATCAATCCTTGTCGGTATCGGCTTCGGTGCGCCGTCTGCAATCTATGAAAACGATGCACTGCCTTATCCGCTGCAGGTCATTTTCCATATGGGCATAGGCATGGCAGTCATGTTCATCGTTTCATTCGTCGTTGGCTGGATTCCATCATCACTTGGCATTGGCGGCGTTATTGGATATATCGCAGCCGATGCAGGGCTCGTAATGCTGATCTGGTTCTTTTTCTACCGCCATTACCAGAAGGAAGCCACCGAGATGAATAAAAAGATTGCAGAAAAACAGGTTTAGTACGATGAGATCTCATCCCCTGAATCATCTGTGCTCTGGTCGATGGCTTTGATTTCAAGCGGGTAGGAGATTTCGTCATTGACATGGACGGTGACGGTGTCGCCGACTTTGTGACCGAGTAAGGCTTTGCCGACAGGGGAGTCGATTGCGATTTTTCCATCCATAGAATTTGCACGGATTGAAGTGACAAGCTTATAGGATTCTTCGAGGTCATCCTCTGGAAAGTATACGGTGACGGTGTTGTTTATTGAGACAACACCGTCTTTTGATGTGTCGTCGATGATCGTTGCAGTATTCAGCATTCTCTCAAGGTAGCGGATTCTGCCCTCATTCTTATTCTTCGCATGCTTTGCCTCATGATATTCAAAATTTTCGGAGAGATCGCCCTGGGCGCGGGTTTCCTTTACCTCGGCAATCAGCTCTTTTCTCTTATTATATTTTCTGTCATCAATCTCTGCCTGAATCTTTTCAACATCAGACTTTGTAAGCATTTCTCCCATGATGCGCTCCTTTAAATTATTCAAAACGCATAATAGCACAACCGCACGAAAGATTACAGCAAAAAATCCAATTAGTTCTTTATGAATCATAGAAAAAATGGTATGATATTTCAGATATGCGAGTTTTTCTTTTTGCCATATTGGCGTAAGCGTAAAGGAGAATAATATGAGAATAGGAATGCTTACCAGTGGAGGAGATTGCCAGGCACTGAATGCAGCTATGCGTGGCGTTGTAAAAGGACTTGCCAATAATGTAGACGACCTTGAAGTCTATGGCTTTTATGAGGGCTACAAGGGACTGATTTACGGAAATTACCGCCTGCTCACGAGCGCAGATTTTTCGGGCATCCTGACGAAGGGCGGCACGATTTTAGGTTCATCCAGACAGCCGTTCAAGCTCATGCGTGTGCCAGATGAAAATGGTCTTGACAAGGTCGAGGCTATGAAGGCAAATTACAAGAAGCTTGGTCTTGACTGCCTTGTCATCCTTGGTGGAAACGGTACGCAGAAGACCGCAAACCTGCTTCGTGAAGAGGGACTGAACATCATTCATCTTCCGAAGACCATTGATAATGATATTTACGGAACGGATATTACATTTGGTTTCTACAGCGCGATTAATGTTGCAACATACGCAATCGACTGCATCCATACGACAGCGACATCGCACAACAGAACCTTCATCGTAGAGGTCATGGGACATAAAGTAGGCTGGCTCACGCTTTATGCAGGAGTAGCAGGCGGCGCTGATATTATCCTGATTCCTGAGATTCCGTATTCAAATGAGAAAATCCTTGATGCGATTGAGAAGAGGAGAAAGGCAGGAAAGAATTTCACGATTCTTGCCGTTGCTGAGGGAGCAATCTCAAAGGAAGATGCAGCCCTTTCAAAGAAGGAACTGAAGAAAAAGATGGCAAAGGAAACACATCCTACCGTTTCCTACAAGCTTGCAAATATGATTACAGAGGCAACCGGTCAGGAATGCAGGGTTACCGTTCCTGGACATACGCAGAGAGGCGGAAGCCCGGTTCCTTACGACAGGATTCTCTGCACGAGGCTCGGCTCTGCAGCAGCAGGCGCAATTCTCGAAGGCAAATTCGGCTACATGGTTGCGATGGTAAATGGCGAGACGAAGCTCGTTCCGCTGAAGGATGTTGCAGGCAAATTAAAGACTGTTGATCCTGATTCGCCGATGATTCAGGAAATTAAGAGGATGGGAATTTCATTCGGAGACTGATTCGTATTTACATTGTTCACGTCACGTCGTATGGCTGGTATTTGGCTGCGGCGAATATTGATTGTAGTTTAGTTGTTGAATTTTTTTGTATAGATGGCATATTTAGCACTTTACCGTAAGTTCCGGCCGCAGACATTTTCAGATGTCAAAGGGCAGGACCACATCGTACGGACGCTCGAAAATCAAATAAAGACGGACAGAATAGGCCATGCTTACCTCTTCACCGGCACCCGTGGTACTGGAAAGACTACGATTGCAAAGATTTTTGCGAAGGCGGTAAACTGCAAGCATATTCAAGAAGACGGCGACCCGTGCAATGAATGCGATAGCTGCAGGGCTATTACAGAAGGCCGGTCGATGGATGTGCTCGAACTTGATGCTGCATCAAACAACAGCGTCGAGAACATCCGTGATATTATTGATTCGATGGCCTATCCGCCATCAGACGGCAGGTACAAGGTCTATATTATCGACGAAGTCCACATGCTCTCAAATAATGCATTCAATGCCTTGCTGAAGTCCCTCGAGGAGCCACCGGAATATGTTATTTTTATCCTTGCGACTACCGAGGTAAACAAGATTCCGCAGACCATTCTTTCACGCTGCCAGAGGTACGAATTCCATCGTATTTCCATTGAGACGATTTCAGCCCGAATCAAGGAGCTTTGCGCAAAGGAAAATGTCGAGATTGACGACAAGGCTGTGCACTATGTTGCAAAGGCAGCAGACGGTTCGATGCGGGATGCACTTTCGCTGCTTGATGAATGCATCGCTTTTTATTCTGGTCAGACGCTCACCTATGATAATGTATTGTCGGTGCTCGGTGCAGTCGATACGGCGATTTTTTCAAGGTTATTACGTGACGTGATGCATGGGAATACTCTTGATGCGCTGAAGGTTGTCGATGATGTGCTGATTGAAGGCAGAGAGCTCACGCAGTTTGCTAATGACTTCGACTGGTACCTCCGGAATCTTCTTCTCGTGAAAAATGGCGAGACAGATGAAGAAGTTCTTGGCATGTCTTCTGATAATATGAAGGCGCTCATGGAAGAAGCCGAGGAGATAGATTCGGAAGTCATCATCCGCTATATTAGAATCGTGTCAAATCTTGCTGATTCGCTGAAATACAGTGGACAGAAGAGGGTGCTTACGGAGATTGCAGTGATTAAGCTCTGCAATCCTGCAATGGAGAGCGATACTGGGTCGCTTGCTGACCGCATCGGAAAAATCGAAAATGCGATTTCAAGCGGTGAACTTCAGATGGTAAGCGGTGCAGCAGGTTCAGGCGGAGCAGGATTTTCACCGAGTGCGCAGGCTCAGAGTTCAGCAATTCCTAGTAAAAAAAAACTACCTGCTGCGCTCCCTGAAGATATCGAAGAGCTTATGAATAACTGGGACAAATTCAAGAGTACAATGCCTACGGCATTTAAGGGATATCTCGGGCATTCAACTGTAACGCTTGATGATGACGGAACGCTCCTCATTGTCTTTGATGCAAAAGATGATAAAGCGGATATGGCATATAATATGCTAAATCAGAATGACAATCGGGAGAGGCTTCAGAACCAGCTAAATGCGGTCACAAATAAAAATATTAAATTTTCATTGGAACTCAATGAGACAGGTTTGAAGAACACAGATATTCATGAGGATCTGCTCGCAAAATTCAGTGCAGAGCATGGTGTGAAGATCAGTGTTGAAGATTTTTAAAATAATAATTTTGGAATAATTCAGATGCTTGCAACGTAAATGTGCAGATTTTCTGAATGAATAATAAGAAGGAGAAAAATACAATGTCAAGAGGAAGAGGCGGCTACGGCGGATTTGGAATGGGCGGCGGCATGGGAAACATGCAGCAGCTCATGAAGCAGGCGCAGAAGATGCAGAAGCAGATGGAGGAGGCTCAGGCCAATCTTGCAGAGCAGGAATTCACTGTTACATCCGGTGGCGGAGCTGTCACAGTGACGATTACCGGCGCAAAGGAAATCAAATCTATCAAGCTTACCGAGGAAGTCGTAGATCCGGAAGACATTGAAATGCTTCAGGATCTCATCGTTGCCGGCGTCAATGAAGCCTTAAAGAAGGTCGATGAAGAGCAGAAGAAAGTCATGCCGAATATACCAGGTATGTAATAAATATACCAAATAATAAAGCAGCTCATTATGCTTTGGACAGGGCACGTAGTGACTTGGCATATTTTGGTAAATAAATGGAATACTACAGTAAACAAATTAGTGACCTAATAGCGGAATTAAGTAAGCTTCCGGGCATTGGCGAGAAGTCAGCCCAGAGGCTTGCTTTTCATATTCTGCATATGAATAAAGATGATGTTCATGCACTTTCGAACGCTCTTGTGAATGCAAGGGATAATGTCCGTTATTGCAAGGAATGCTTCACACTTACGGATACTGACCTCTGCCCGATCTGTTCAAATCCAAAGAGAAATCACAAGCAGATCATGGTCGTTGAGGATAGCCGCGATATGGCAGCTTATGAGAAGACACAGAAATACGAAGGTGTCTACCATGTCCTTCAGGGTGCCATCAGTCCGATGCAGGGAATCGGTCCGAATGACATTCGCCTGAAGGAACTTATGAAGCGGCTTGAAGGCGATGTTGATGAGGTCATTATCGCTACGAATTCATCGCTTGAGGGCGAGACGACAGCTATGTATATAAGCCGCTTAATCAAGCCCACAGGGATAAAGTGTACGCGAATCGCAAGCGGTGTTCCAGTCGGAGGCGACCTTGAATATATTGACGAGGTCACACTTCTTCGAGCACTTGAGGGGCGGACACAGATTTGATTTACGCCCACCGGCACCATGCGTAACGATAAGTGACATTAGTTTTGAAAATAACGAGGTAATTTTGTCTCAGAAATCTACAGTACTGAAACGCCACATGAAGCGGGCTATAGAGATATTTTTTCATCAGGGGCCAAAGGCTTTTTTTGAAAAAATAAAGGAGAAAAGTGCCGAAGCAAAGGTGCCAGAGTCTGCCCCGCTCGCTGACAGAGATTTTCAAGAGGCATATTCTCTTGACAAGGCGTCATTTGAAGAAGAAATTTTAAAATATGATGTCATCAGTTTTGATGTTTTTGACACGCTGCTTTCGAGAAAATATGACAATGTGGATGAAGTTTTTGCAGCTGTTCCTGAGGCTGCGAGACATCTTATTTCAACTCAAAAACTTTCCCAAGATGATTTTAATGAGACGGAACCAAATAGTACCTTTACTCCAGATGATTTGAGTGAAACAGAATCCGATCAGAAAAAAATCAATATTACGCCATCAGATATTATCTTCACTTCTGAGAATTTCAAAAAAATTAGAATAGAAGCAGAAATAGAGGCGATTCAGGAAAGGAAGGCTTCCTGCAATATTGATAACATTTACGAGAAACTCCAGAAAATTACAAATATTTCAGATGAAGTTTCTGATGCATTAAAGCAGGCTGAGATTGCCCTTGAAGAAGATGCGTTGATTCCAAGACGAGAACTGTGCGATATCTTTAGGAATCTTGTGAAAAGCGGAGAGACGGTCATCATCACAAGCGATATGTACCTTAAGAAGGATTTCTTTGAAAAAGTTCTTTCAAAAAATAATCTCACGGGTTATGCGCGCCTTTATGTTTCATGCGAAGAAGGTCTCCGTAAGGACGACGGAACTCTTTTTGAAAAAGTGAAAAATGACTATGCCGGAAAGAGCATCATTCATATTGGCGACAATAGGAAATCAGATTTTGAGATGCCTATTTCAAAGGGTCTCGCTGCTAAATGGATTATGAATTCTGAAACGGAACTCAAGGCTTCAGGCATTGAGGAACTGCTGCATTTAAATGACTATTTAATAACCATTGCAAAAGGTAAAGCTGGTAAAGCAGAAAATAATGACCAGATAACAGCATCTCTTGTTAATGGCATCTCAAGAAATGGCGGGTTATTTAATTCTTCTTTTGCACTTTCTCCTAATGGAAGATGTCATTTTACCGATCCTTATACATTTGGATATTCTGCCTTTGGTCCGCTCATGTATGAATTCATGCTGTGGCTTCATAAGCATACGCCGGAGGATGCGAATCTGCTTTTTCTTGCAAGGGAAGGATACATTTTTATCAAAATTTATGAGATCGTGGCAGGTGACAGTGCAAAGCCGCACCAGTACCTTCTTGCATCGAGACGTGCAGTTTCTGTAGCTGCGATTCGTTCGGAAGAAGATATAAAGGAAATCGTCCGTCGGAAATACGATGGCTCACTGCATAATTTACTAGTCTCAAGACTTGGTGTAAGTGAGATTCTTCTGAATCGTGTTTCGGACAGGCAGATTCATATTGCGGAAGTTGGTTCTGGCGAAGCCGATGATTATGAGAAGACGATTAAACTCATAGAGCCAATCATGCCTGACATTATCGGAGAGGCGGCAGCCGAGCGAAAAAATTATCTTTTATATCTTGATAAAAATATTCCGGAAAATGAAAGAGCAAAGTCTGTGTTAGTCGATGTTGGCTATACGGGAACGATTCAGTACTATATGTCAAAGCTTCTGGAAAAGCCTGTCGACGCAGCATATCTTGCAGTATTAAGGAAAAATGAAAAGTTAAATGAGACGGGAAGCAAAGTTTTTTCGATGTACAAAAAGGGCGATGATGATTTTTCTGATGCTATTGAGAAAACGCAGTTATTTTTAGAGAGCGTGCTGCAGGCACCATATGGACAGCTTATCCGTTTTGATTCAGAAATCCAGCCGATTTACCGAAATGAAGAGATGCCTTCTGAGGAGATTTTAGCCCTGCAGGATGGCATGCTTTCCTACTGTAGAGATAGGAAAAATGCGATGGGACTGGCTGGAATCGATGAACTTTCAGAAGGAATATTAGATTCAAAATCGGCAGGGCATGGCAGAAATACCGAAGAACTGCCATATCTTTTCTCCAGAACATATATGGAAAAACTTTATTCCGAATTACTAATAAACCATGATTATATGACTTCTGAAGTCGCTTCAATTTTCAAAGTTGAAGACAGCTATAGCCAGGATACATCCCTTCATATTAATCCGGAGACACATCGGTGGGAGATATGATTTTACAGAATGTCGGGCCGCTTGTAAGCATTATCATGCCGCTTTACAATGCCGAAAAATATATTTCTTCAGCAATTGAAAGTATTCTGCATCAGACCTATTTCAATTTCGAACTTATTATTATCGATGACGGCTCTTCTGATGGAAGTGCTGACATCTGTAAAAGTTATGCCTTAAAAGACCACCGCATCAGATATTATTTTGAAGAAAATTCCGGCATCTGTGCAGCGAGAAATCTTGGACTTTTGTATGCTAAGGGAGAGTATATTGCTTTCTGTGATGACGATGACGAATATGACAAGGACCTGCTCAAAGACAATCTTGAGATTCTCATCCAGTCAGATGCTGACCTTGTGAAATTTGGCAGAGAAATAAAGCACCTTGGCGGAACCGACGATGGATGGACAGAGACCTTCGACATTCCGGAAGGCGAATATGCTAATAACCAAATAAGAAAGAATTTTGCAGAGCTAGAATTCAAAGGTGCCTTTATGTTTGTCTGGGACTCGATTTTTAAGAAGAGCCTGCTTACCGTAAATGATGGCATTATTTCTTTTGATACAAGCTTTACATCCGGTTATGAAGATGTCGATTTTAACCTTCGCCTCGTGCCCAAAATTCATAAGCTCATTGTGAGAAGTAAGATTTATTACACGCATTTCATGAGGACGGAAAATAGTACTTCGCTTAAATATTCAAAGGCGAAACTCGACGGGCTGATGAAGACAGTCAGGATGTCTGACAATATTTCATTATTATTTGCACTTGATCATGCTGACGTTGAAAATATTGACGCTGCAGAAAAAATGCTGACGGATAATAATATGGCCATATCAAAATTATTAGATAATGCATTTATCCTCGATGGTCTTGGAGAAAAAATATATCAGTGCCTGATGCTGCTGCTTTCTGAAGCGTGTGATCTTTCTAAGCAGGAAAAACTTTCGTATTTGAAAATGTTTATGGAATTAAAATCTATTAACATAGCTTTTTCAAAGGCGGCAAAGAAAAGTGCAAAACAGCAGAACCGCTATCGGTATCTATTATATTCACTTCTTAAACATAAGCATTTCAGGCTTCTTTTTGCAGCAGGAAAGCTGAAAAGCGGAAAGTTTTCATAAATGTCCTCAGCTAAAGGATAAAGAATCCTATTATTTCTCCGATAATAAAAATAAGACATCCCGAAAGGATACGGGAGTTTCACGAAACGGATTTCGTATAAGCATTCATATTGAATATTGGAGAAAACGATGCAGATAGATGAGATCCGCCTGAAACAGATTCAAAGCGACATACAGCACAATTCAGCCCTTAAAAATAATGGCATAAAACTTTCACAGAGTGGCGGCATAAACAGTGGTGTTCTTTTTGATGGCGTCGCTACTGATTTTGGCACAAAAGTAAGGTCTGCCCAGAATCCAAATTACAATAAAAATGATCTCACAGATTCACTGATGAATGCCGTCGGAAATGATGACATTCATTCTGAAAATGATGTCAGTCTTCGGAATAAGTGGCTTTTTACGGCAGAAAAAACTTCATCTGATGATGTGAAAAATGCATTTGAAAATGGCATAGACTTAAAGAAAAAAGACGAGAAGGAATTTACGACTGTAACAGACCAGATCAAGGAAAAATTTGTAAAAGCCGGTATAGATGTTTCTGACATGGGAGGTCTTTCTGAGAGGAAGATGGAGGCACTGTCCGGCGGAAATGCAGCTGAACTTTCAAGCATAAAGACGGCCGCAGCAAAGGCATCTGAAATAAACGATGTCTCACTTGATGATGCGCTGTACCTAGTGAAAAATGGGCAGGCACCTACGATTGAAAATGTCTATAGGGCTGAATTTTCTGGTTCGGCGCAGTTTGAAAAAATAAATAATGTGTCGGATGATGGGATTTTAAGCGTATCCCCTGTTGCACCTATGCAGACTGAACGTGTTTCAGATATTAATCAACAAATAACTGACTACCAATTATCGGACGATACGAAAAGTGTTCTTGATGACATCGGTAGCCAGCTTTCAGACATATTTAATGAAGCAGGAATGAAGGATGATTCGTCAAATAGAAAGCTTGCAGGCATTTTTCTTGAAAACGATATTCCTGTAACGGCTGAAAATCTCAGGGCATTTTCTGAACTTTCAAACGGTGCATTCAAGGATTCTCCAGAGAAGATTTCAAAGGCAATTGTGGACAGCATCAATGAGGGAAATGCGCCCGAAGATGCATATGTAATCGATGGTCTTTCGAATACAGAAAAGGCAGAGAATGCAGTAAAAATCATAAATAATGTTGACTCTACGACAATTGAGAATCTGGTGAGAGCAGGGAAAAATCTGACTGTTTCGAACCTGGCATTATTTGAAAATGCTTCTGAAATGACCGGTACGTATGGGGATATCATCCATACAGATTCAGATGATGTTCCTTCGGTCGAGATTCGGACAGAAGGAAATAAGGTCGTTAAGTTTGAGCTTACGACAGTAAGTTACCAGCGCACGCTTTCTGAGGCGCAGCTTATGATGACAAGTTCTGCGACTTTATCTTTATATAAGATGGGTATCGAAGTTGATACGACAGATCTTTCTGAGCTTGTAAATACATTAAAAGCAAGGGAAAATGAACTATACAAGATATTGCTCGGAGAGGATGTATCAGCATCAGACTCGTCATCTCTCGAAAGTCTTTCAAAAGATGAAGAAAATAATTCCGGTTCATATGGAAGTATTATTACTTCTGAACAGTATACATTCGAAGAAAAAATAGAGATTTTTGAGAGCACAAATAAAAGTGTAAGTGATTTTTCCGATTATCCTGTTTCAATTCTGGGTTCAAAAGCATTTGTTTCAAATGGAAAAAATACAAGTTTTTCAGAACTGCATGATCTTGGAGAGAAGACTAAGGCAGCATATGAAAAGGCTGGAGAAGAGTACGAGACCTTTGGTACGGAAATAAGAAAAGATTTAGGCGATTCAATAAAGAAGGCATTTAGGAATGTGCCTGATATTCTAAAAGATTTAGGTCTTGAAAATACGGAAAGTAATGCGCGTGCAGTCCGGATTTTAGGCTATAACAACACAGAAATAACAAAAGAGAATGTCCTTTCAATCAAGAATACGGACGAAAAAGTAAGACGGACCCTTGCCCATCTGAAACCCGGCGTTGTTGCCGAGATGGTGAAAAACGGCGATAATCCTCTCGATCTGTCGATTGATGAGCTTTATGATAAGACAGAAAAAATCAAGGCTTCTTCTGATACTGATTCAGCAGAAGAAAATTTTGGAAAATTCCTCTGGCAGGCAGAAAAATCTGGCGACATTTCTGATGAGGAAAGACAGGGCTTTATTGGAATTGCAAGGCTCTGTTATCAGGTTGAAAAGACAGATGGTGCAGTAATCGGCCAGCTCATCAATGAAGGTCGTGACATTACCCTTCGAAACATGATGTCTGCCGTACGTACAAGGCGGTATGAAGGAAAAGAATATGCGGTTGATGATGATTTTGGCGGGGTAAATTCTGTTAATAATCAAAATGATATTACAAGCCAGATTGATGATTCTATTTCTTCCATCAATGCATCAAAAAATACTGAGAAAAATTCTGGCGCACAGAACGATGATGAAAATTCGCTGACGCAGGCAGAAGAAAATAGCAAAGCATTCTATACAGAAAGAATGAGGGATGCATCTACGCTTCTGACAGTACCGAAGATGCGGGCTTTCGGGGGAGAAGAAAATTACTTAAAGCTTTCGCCGGATGAATTTGCATCAAGTCTTGAGATGATGGAAAAATCAAAGCAGTTTCAGGGTTCAGCAGAATATGCAACAAATGAAAATGCTGTTCTTGAAAATTTTGATATTGACACTGAGAACTCTCTGGAAACGGAATATTATTCATCTATCAAACAGGAAATTTCTTCCGCAACGCAGGCAGAGACGCAAGTTTACACTGCGCTTTCGGCCTTTGATCTGCCGGCGACTGTCGAGAATCTCGAAAGCATGAATGTTCTGATGACACAGAGAAATGAGCTTTACAGAAGCCTATTTGGAAATAATCACAGCAGAAATGTGTTCACTGAAACGACCGATGGTACCGATGAAAAGACGATTTCTGATGTGATGAATGATCTTACAAATGAATTTGGCGAAGCAGTGAAAACGCCTGAGTCTATGGCAGAGGCAGAGGAAGCATTGTATGACTTGGCAGAGCATGCGCTTGATGATGCGATTGTCGATGAAAAAAATGGTTCAGTCGATGTAAAAGCGATGCGCCTCAAATCGAATACGATGAAGTTTGCGATGAAGCTTGGAAATGAGCAGGAGACCTTTGCACTTCCAATTAAGATTGCCGACCAGAATGGAAACATGGTCTTAAAAATTGTGCGTGGCAGAAGGGAAGACAGGGGAGCCTTCGAATTATCCCTATTCAGCGAAGCACTCGGCAATGTCAATGCATCATTTAAATATTCCGATGGCAGTATTACAGGCACAGTTTCATCAGATAAAAAAGCCACAAAGGATTTCTTTGAAAATAATGCAGACAGTCTTTCAGAGAAAATGTCTGAAATTTCAGAAAGCGCAGTTTCCATTCGGTATACCTGGGATTCATCGCTTGATGCCAATTCAGTATTTTATGATAATTCGATGAATTATGATTTTGAAATCATGAAGACAAAGGATGCCAAGGCACGGAGCGAGATCCAGACATCAAAACTTTATGCCATGGCAAGGGCATTTATTGAAAATCTAGACGAATAGGTAACAGAGTGCGCCTTTTTCGTGATAGTTTTGTTTTTCGGGAGCACGACAAATTATCATTTACTATATAATAAAATTTACATTTGTTCCGATAAAAGTAATGTAAGAAAATTTGCATGGATGCAAATAAAATCTCAATTCATACCGCACGGATGCGAACGAAGAGAGGCATTTTGAGGTGCGATTATGAGAATCAATGAAAATATTTCAGCAGTTATTACAAATAAACATCTTCTAAACACGGAGAATTCTCTTTCTGATGTCATGGAGAGATTGTCATCTGGTCTTAAGTTGAACCATGCAGGCGATGATCCTTCAGGTATGGCTATTTCAAAAAAGATGCAGGCGCAGATCGATGGCCTTGACCAGGCATCGACAAACGCGCTGAATGGCTCGTCAGTTCTTGAGACAGCAGATGGTGCATTAAATGAAGTGACAAATATGCTTCAGAGAATGCGTGAGCTTGCTGTTCAGGCTGCAAATGGCACAAATTCCCTTTCTGATAAGCAGGCAGCCCAGGACGAGATTGATTCCCTTCGTGAGGAAATCGACCGTGTCTCTTCTACAACAGAATTTAATACAAAAAATCTTCTTGATGGTTCCCTTGACAACCGGAATTATGCAGAGCATGTGACGCTTGCCCAGACATCCGCAGAGGTTGAGACTGGCACATATCAGTTCAAGGTTGAGCAGGCTGCAACAAGGGCTGAAGAAGCCATTACTATTCCAGATATTTCAACGGATGCTTCAGGTACTGGCTTTATTTCAAGCGAAGGCAGCGTTTCAATTAATGGATCTTCCGCATCTCTTTCACCTGATATGACAAATTCAGAGGTTTATGAAGCCCTTCGAAATGCCGCAGAAATCGGCGAGGCTTCAATTGATCAGGAGGATGGTACATTAAAAAGCACTGCATACGGTAAAGACGCACTCCTTACACTCACATTTTCTAATGCTGATATTGCCGCAGACTTTGGCGTAGATCTTTCAAATGCCACAGAGAATCCGGATGGCTCATATACCATTACAGAAAGCGGAACGGATGCTGTCGTTGATCTCAATCCTTCAGGAATTAAGGGAACAAATGCATTTTCAGACCATGCATCTGCAACAGCAAAGCTTGAAGGGAACAAGCTGACTATCTCTGATGAGGGCGGTTTCAAGATGACAATGAAACTTGAAAGCGGCTTTGAAGAAGGAAGTATCATTACAAAGCCGGATGGAACGACAGAGACCTCTGACGGCGTCATCTCAATGGACGTTACAGACATTGGCATGATGCAGTTCCAGATTGGTGCAAATGAGAATCAGCTGATGAAGATCAAGATACCGGCCATGGATACAAAGAGTATGTACATTGACGATGTCGACGTTACTACAATCAATGGCGCAGGCCATGCAATTTCAAAACTTGATGATGCTATTGCCTATGTTTCAGCAGCCAGATCTTCTCTTGGTGCTTATACGAACAGGCTTGATTATTCAAAGTCTTCACTGGATACAACAAGTGAAAATATGACGCAGGCAATTTCCAGAATTCAGGATGCCGATATGGCTGAGGAAATGACTGAATATACAAAGGATAATGTATTGCAGCAGGCAGCGACAAGCGTTCTTGCACAGGCAAACCAGCTGCCACAGACGGCACTGCAGCTGTTACAGTAAGTTATGAGAAGGCACCATTATGACAGATGATCAGAGAAAAGCATATACAAAACGAATTACAGCTGGAAATCCAACTGAGATAATTGTTACCATGTTTGACATGCTACTTGGGGACTTAGATGAAGCTGAAACACTCATTTCTGCTGATGAGAAGGATTCGGATAAAATAAATCTCACACTCCGACATGCAGAGGCGGTAATTATCCATCTGAAGTCAGCCCTTGATTTCAAATATGAAATAGCCGGAAAGCTGTTTTCTCTTTATGATTATTCCCAGAGGGAAATTACAAAGGCTATATACAGCTTCGATAAGACCCACATTGAAAATGCAAAAAATGTCATGGGTTCTCTTTCAGAGGCCTTTAGGGAGATAAAGGATTTTGACACGAGACCACCTATGACACAGAATGCTGAGCAGACGGTTGCGGGAATGACCTATGGCAGAAATGGTATAGATGAGGTGACTCAGAATTATGACAAAAATCGCGGATTTCTGGCCTAAGGATAGTATATTTATGTAATATTTTTGTACAATCTGCCATTTTCATAAAATTCAAAAAAATTTTTAAAAATAATAAATTCCTTCTTTTAGTACTTACACGTTTTCGGACACAAGATATTGAAAGAAGGAATTTTTTCATTTGTGTAATATAACAAAAAATTCTTTACAAAATCCTTATTATTCATAGAAAAAATTCACAAAATCAATTTCCGTTTATTTTAACAATTGACAAAACTTGTAAAAATTTGGGGTAGACAGATTTTTCACAAAAAAATATAATCCCAAGCATCACTGAAAAACAAAGCCTGTTAGCCAGGGCTTTCATAATAAAGGAGGTGGTTACTATCACGGCTGAGTTTCTTGTGATGATGATCCTCGTCATTGCAGCAGCCTACGACATCCAGTTTATGAGGATTCCGAATTGGCTTATTCTGATAAGCCTGTCAGCAGGAAGTCATTATCTTTTCCTTTGTGAGGGAGGAATGGGTCTTGTACATTTTCTAATTAAGGCGATTACGCCAGTCCTCATTCTATACGTACTGTTTCTAATCAAAGTGCTTGGAGCAGGAGATATCAAGCTATATTCTTCCGTAGCTGTCTTCGTTCCAGGCCGGGCTGCGATTATTATTGTAATTTTATCTTTTTTCTATGGGGCTCTGATATCGTTGATTTCAATGCTTTCTTCAAAAGAGCTGTTCCCCAGACTGAATAATTTCAGGTTTTATGTAATTAATTCTAAAAATGAAAGGAGAATTAAAGCGTATAAGACATTTGATTCAAAGCGAAGTTATTTACATTTTTCAATATATATAATGCTTGCCGCATTTACGTATTTTACGATTGAAAAATATGGCTGGGTAAGCGTTTGAAAAGAGGTTTGAATGAATAGAAAAAATATTATTATCGGAGATACAGATGAGGCTTATCTTTCAGCACTTTCGCATTATCTGATGGGCTCAAATCCTGTTTTCTCAATAAGTGCATTTTCAAATATCGGAGGTTTCGAAAACGATTTAGATGTTTTTGACCTTTGCATTATCACCAGCGACTTTATTGAATCAGTGATGATGCATGAATCAAATTACAAGAAAATTCTTGTGCTGCTGACAAGCAGGGATCAGGATGCGAATGGTTATGATTCTATTTATAAATTTCAGTCCATGGATACATTCATAGATGAGATTGAAAAAAGACTGATGCCTGAGAGTGCATACAATAATTCATATTATACGGATTCTAAGATCATATCCATATCATCACCGATTTATCATGAGCTAAGACTGCCATTTGCGATGGCTACTGCAAAGATTCTGTCTGAGAGCGGAAGGACATTATTTGTTGATCTTGAGGAAAATTCTGTACTTTCAGAACTCATTGGTAAGAATGAGAAAGGCGACATCATCGACCTTATTTACAGGCTTTCAAGTTCGGTTGGCTCGTATGATGATTATGAGGATAGTGATGAGTTGACAGATCTCTTCGATGATATGACAGAATTTTATGAAGGCTTTTATTATCTGGCACCGGCAAATGATGCAATATCCTTATATTCCATATCCGATGATGACTGGCGTTTGTTTATCGAAGCGTTAAAGAGAAGTCCTTATGATAATGTCATCATTCTGTCGGATCATATGAATAGTGGCGTACTTGACTGCCTTTCTGAAAGTCGGGAACTTCTTCTTGTTTCAAAGAAGGGCGATTTCTACCAGAAAAGTGACAGAAAATATCAGGAATTCTTAAAAGAACGTGATGTTACCTGTCCAGTGAAGGAAGTACCTCTGTCGCTTTCTGCAGGGTCACTTTCTGATGGCACTTATGAACTTGCGCAGCTTCTTGAAGGAAAGCTTGGAAATCTTGCCAGGAAAGCCGTCAGCGATGAGGCGTAGCGAGGACTTAAATTCTGTAATAAGTGAGATACGGGAAATCGTTCTTTCAAGGCTTGACATGAGCAGGGATATCCCAGAAGAGGACATCAGAAAAGAAATAAGAAGAGAGATACTTCGGATTTCGCGGAATACAAATTTTTCTGTTGACGAGCGGCTGAGCATTGAAAGAGGCGTTTTCAATTCCTTAAGAAAACTGGATTTGCTGCAGGATCTTCTTGATGACGACGATGTCACTGAAATCATGATAAACGGACGGGATAATATATTCATTGAGAAGAATGGAAGCCTGAGGAGGATAAATAAAGAATTTTCATCTGATGAAAAACTAAATGACATCATCCAGCAGATTGTTGCCATGAATAATCAGATGGTAAATGAAAGTTCACCGATTGTAGATACCAGGCTTCCTGATGGATCAAGAGTGAATATTGTATTGCCTCCGGTTTCAGTAGGCGCTCCTACTGTCACAATCAGGAGATTTCCAAAGGATCCATTTACCATCGAAAAACTCATCAAGAATAATTCAATGAGTATAGAAATAGCAGACTTTCTAAAGACACTGATAAGGGCAAGATACAATTTGTTTATTTCCGGTGGTACAGGTTCAGGAAAGACGACACTGTTAAATGCACTTACCGAATTTATTCCTAAGGGAGAAAGGGTCATCACGATTGAGGATTCTGCAGAGCTTCAGATCAGGGGCGTCGATAATCTGGTAAGACTTGAAGCCAGAGCAGTAACACTTGAAGGCAAACTCGAGGTTACGATCCGTGACCTGGTGAAATCATCACTTCGAATGCGGCCGGACAGAATCATTATTGGCGAGTGCCGAAGTGGTGAGGCACTAGAAATGCTTCAGGCATGTAATACCGGACATGACGGTTCTCTTTCCACCGGACATGCAAATTCGTCGGAGGACATGATTTCGCGACTTGAGACAATGGTTCTGATGGGAATGGATCTGCCGCTCGACGCTATCAGAAGGCAGATTGCATCAGGAATTGATTTCTTCGTGCATATTTCAAGAATGAGGGACAGATCCAGGAAGCTGGTCTCTATTGATGAAGTAGTTGGTGTAGTCGATGGTCTCGTGAAGCTTCGGAATATTTACAGGATGGAAGAAAAAAATGGAGAGGCAGTATGGATAAAGACAGGAGAAATTCTGCACAGGGAAAAATTAGAAAGAATGAAATGAAGATCTGGCTCGTACCACTTATGGATTTTCTGATTGCAGCCTGGATATCATATATTCTTCTTAGAAGTCCTTTCGGATTATTATTTTTCATTCCAATTCTATACTTTCATATGAAGTATGCAAGGAAAAAGCAGGCAGAAGAAAGGGTGCATGAATTTGAACTTAGATATAAGGAAATGCTGTCTTCGCTTTCCGGGTCTCTTCGCGCTGGACATTCGCTGGAAAATGCATTTCAGGATTCAGAGGAAAATCTGGCACTTTTATATGGAGAAGATGACAGGTTCATAAAAGAACTTTCGATGATGAACCGGAGCATAGATATGAGGGTTCCTGTCGAAAAAGTATTTGCAGACTTTGCAAAGCAGCATCCATATGAAGAAGTGATCATGATGTCAGACATCATTGGCTTCGCAAAGAGAATGGGTGGAAATTATATTGAGAATATTTCAAGAACTTTGGAAAAAATAAATGATTCATTATCCCTTAAAGAAGAGATAAAAGCCATGACCAGTGAAAAGAGGCTGGAACTGAAACTGATGCTGATCATGCCGCCTGGAATTATTTCCTATATTGCCATTTCATCTCCGGAATTCATGAGTTCAATCTATGGTAATGCAGTAGGTTTTTGCATTGTTCTTGTGTGCATGGCACTCTATGTCGTGGCAATCATTCTTGGTGAAAGGATTATTCGAATTGAAGTTTAATACCAAATCAGAAATGCTGAATAAATATCTGAAATACATTATTCTAATTATTCTGATTGCCTGCTTTATGACTATCTCTGATTTTATCACTGCAGAAACTCCGGTGAAGGAATTAGATCGGCCGTCGACAAAGGATGATTATTTAGAAGAAAATCTCACTTATAAAGCAGATGGAAGAAAAGGCGAGGTTACTGCAGAGGTCAATGCGAAGGTACTTTCGTCAAAAGAAGAAGCAAAGTACATCAAGAGAGCAAAAAAAGAAATTGATGAAAGCTTTCTTGGAGAGAATTCAGATAAAGAGCATATCAATAAGAATCTAAATTTAGAGAGCACCTATGCTGATGCTTTTGTCGACTGCTATTATGATTTTTCTCCAGATGACTTTATTGATCTTGATGGAACGGTTCATTTTGAAGATATAAAGGAAGACACGCTTATTACAGTATTCTGTACATTAGACTGTGGTGATACGTCTGAAGTCTATTCGTTTCCAATAAAGATTCTGAAGCCTGAGATAGATGATGCTGAGGGATTTTCATATTTTCTAAAGGGTGCAATGAGTGATGCTGACGAAGCAAAGAGTGAAAAGTATGTGCTTCCGGAAAAGATTGCGAATAAGAAAATATCTTTTTATAAGAGCTTTGACAAGAGAGGCCCTATTCTTCTGATCTTAGGTATTCTGATGATACCGGTGATTATCTTCGGTGAAAAAGAAAAGGATAAAAAGGATAAAAAAGAATATCAGAAGATGCTCTCAGCAAATTATGCAGTAATTGTTGAAAAGCTGGCGCTATTTGTAAATGCAGGCATCAGACCTAAGGAAGCGTTCAGGCGAATTCTCGATGGAAGAAAAAAATTAAAAAAGAAAGGGAAGATGGAAAATGCAGGCTACAGGGAGATTGAAGAAATGCTCAGATCCATGGAAAACGGCACATCAGAAGCGGGCGCCTACATAAATTTAGGCGAGAGAACCGACAATAAGGATTACAGGCGGTTGTCGTTATTATTGTCTGAAAATTTATCAAAAGGAGACAGATTCTTAGCTGATGAGCTCATGAATGAAGAAAGAGATGCTTTTCAAAAACGAAAACACAGAGCCTTAGCACTTGGCGAAGAAGCATCTACAAAGATGGTTTTTCCAATGGTTCTCCTTTTAATATCCGTAATGATTGTGTTAATTGTGCCAGCATGGATGTCCATGGACATTTGAAAAAGAAAGAAGGAATTTTATGAAGGTAAAGGAATTTTTAAGCGAAGAAAATGGAATGGGAACAGTGGAAGTAATATTAATTATCGTTG
>ONHZ01000049.1 GCA_900317755.1 uncultured Lachnospiraceae bacterium | reverse complement strand
GAGAAAGAGGGATTTGAACCCTCGCGCCGGTCACCCGACCTACACCCTTAGCAGGGGCGCCTCTTCAGCCTCTTGAGTATTTCTCCTAACCAAAGGCGCTCCGTACTGAACCGAAACGCAAATGCTATATTATCAAAACATTACAGTTAAGTCAAGGAAAAATTTATTTTTCTGGCTATACGGCTTGTATACTAATAATTTCATGCTAATATACAGTGACGGAAGAAATCTGTTAAGTATACATATTTCCGCCATGGCAGTCGGCTACGACTATAACAGGAAAATCCTTTACAGTAATCCGGCGAATTGCTTCTGCACCGAGATCATCATAGCATACGACCTTAGAATCAATGATTGCCTTAGAAAGAATTGCACCAGCGCCGCCGATTGCTGCAAAATAAACAGCCTTGTTACGTACAACGGCATCGAGCACTGCGTCTGATCTTCTTCCCTTTCCAACCATTCCCTTAAGCCCCATGTCAAGAAGCGTCGGAGCATATTTATCCATACGGCTAGCAGTAGTAGGACCGGCAGAACCAATGACCTGACCTGGGCGGGCAGGCGTAGGACCCATATAATAAATGGTTTCATCTTTAAGATTTATGGGAAGTTCTTTTCCCTCGTTGATGAGATCCATCAGTCTCTTGTGAGCAGCATCACGGGCTACATACATTTCACCTGAAAGATAGACAAAATCTCCAATTTTCAAATCTTCATTTGTCTCCGCAGATAACGGAAGAGTAATATGTTTTTCCATGGTTAATTCCTTATTTATCTATGTCACTTTATAGAATGGCAATGAATCATTAATTATTCAAAACCAAGTCCGAGTACGAAAAAAATATTAATGCCTGAAACAAAAACAGTAAATGTGAGTTTAATATCACAATTACTAGATTGTCCTTGTACGATGACGATTTACATGGCAGCACATATTGATTGCAAGCGGAAGCCCTGCAATATGTGTAGCAAAAGTCTCAATATTTATAGCAAGTGCTGTGACTGATCCACCAAGTCCGGCAGGTCCAAGCCCTGATTCATTTATTTTAGCAAGCATTTCTTCTTCGAGATCAGAAACCCACTTCACATCACTATGTGTACCAGTTTCTCTTGTAAGTGCATGCTTTGCCATAAGGGCTGCTTTTTCAAAATCGCCGCCAATGCCGACACCGATTACAAAAGGGGGACAGGCATTAGGACCGGCAGCCTGTACGGTTTCGAGGATTTTTACCTTTACACCTTCAATGCCGTCGGCTGGCTTTAGCATAAAAAGCTTTGACATATTTTCAGAACCGAATCCCTTTGGCTCTACGGTGATTTTAATCTTGTCGCCCTTTACAATTTTTGTATGAATTATGGCAGGAGTATTATCCTTTGTGTTCTCTCGAAGAATGGGATCAGAAACCACGGATTTTCTCAAATATCCTTCAGTATAGGCTTCTTTAACACCTTTATTTACTGCATCTTCAAGATAGTCTCCAGTAAGTGCGACTTCCTGACCAATTTCAAGGAAGACGACTGCCATTCCTGTGTCCTGGCAGATAGGAATTTTGTCATTTTTTGCAATCACAAGATTTTCTTCAAGTGTTGATAAAACCTGTTTACCCAGCTCGCTTGTCTCAGCATTTTTAGCTGACTTCATAGCATTTTCCATATCAGGCGAAAGCTCATAGTTTGCTTCAATGAACATTTCCTTTATGGCGTTTCCAATTTCTTTTGTATCAATTTCTCTCATTTTTTCCAATCTGTCTGCTAATAAATAATTTTACAGTATTTCTTTCATTAACCTTTTTATTCATCAAATTACAATATTATAGCAGATAATTTTATTATTTGAAGTAAAGGTTTTAATTTATTAGATAAATAAATTATCAGAGTAAAATTTTAAAAAAATAAATAATAGTATTGACATACTTCATCAGTCGTAGTATATTTACTTCATCAGACATAATACGACAGTCGTAGTACGACAAGCAAAGGAAAAGTTTGAATTGGAGAGGAGGTCCTATGAGTGAGATTTCGAGCGATGTGATTCGCGGGTACACAGACACGATGTTGCTCTGCCTTTTGAATGAAAGCGACAATTATGGCTATGCTCTTTCAAAAGAGATTTCGGAGCGGTCAGAAGGAAAGTATGTGATAAAGGAAACCACGCTTTATTCAGCCTTTACGAGACTTGAGAAAAATGGATACATTACGTCATACAGTCAGGTTGCGGAAAATGGAAAAAAGAGGACATATTATAAAATTTCTGAAAAGGGAAAAGAATATTACAGGATGAAATGCGAAGAGTGGGAGCTTACTAAAGAAGTGATTGAGAAATTTATTATAAAAGAAGAACAATAAATTTCATTTGAAGCCCATTTATTTGAATAAATATTGTAAAAAAGATGAATAGAGAGGAAAAATTATGGACACGATAAAAAATTATCTGGAAATGATGTTTCAGAATCTGCCAAATACAGTAGAAGTAAGAAAAGCACATGATGAGCTTCTGTCAATGATGGAAGATAAATACGACGAACTGATTTCAGAAGGAAAGCCTGAAAATGAGGCCGTAGCCCAGGTCATTTCTGAATTTGGAAATCTTGACGAGCTTGCGGAAAGCCTTGGAATCAGCAAAGTAATAAATGAAAAGAAGGAAGAAGTCCCGAGAAGAAAGGTAAGCCTTTCAGAAATTAAGGAATGTATTTCTGATAAAACCATAAAGACAGTTCTAGAAGCGATAGGCGTTGCGCTCTGTATTAACTGTGCAGATGGTTTTATTATGTCAATGCCTGATGTATTCAGTATTGCAAATCTATTTGTGTTCATTGGTCTTGCTGTTGGGCTATTTATTTTTGGAGGAGTTTTTAATCAGAAATGGAATTATCTTTATAATGAACCTTGTTTGATAGATTATGATTCCGTGAATTATCTTTCAGATGAACGGGAGAAATTCAGGACAAAAAAGGGAATTTTACTTGCATTAGGAGTTGTACTGATAGTAATATCTGTAATTCCTTGTGCTATTGCTGGGAGTATAAGCCATGGAGAAAATGACGCAATTGGAACTGTAATTATGATGATTATGATTGCGGCAGGCGTTGTGTTAATCATTATCCAGAGCGGAATTTCAAATACTTATAAGGAATTACTGTCAATAAATGATGAGAACACAATTTCCGGAAACTATGTAGCCGGACAAAACGAGAGTAGAGGATACAATAACAAAGCGGCAAATACTATTATGGAATTATATTGGCCGACTGTTACATGCCTGTATCTTACTATAAGCTTTCTTACCTTTACCTGGACAATCTCATGGATAATATGGCCAATTGCTGGCATTTTTTCAAAAGTCTTGGATATTATTTTTCGAAACTCTTTTGGAAAGGCTTGATGGAGGGAGAAAGCTATGAATAAGAAAAGTATTTATTTGATTGCGATTTCGCTTATTACGGTATTTTCCATTATTTTTGGAACATGTATGAATGTATTCTATAAAAATAAAACAATGGATACAAAACATTATACCGAAACCATAAAAAATAATGACATTAAAAAAATTTCAGTGGAATTATCTTCAAGAAATGTGGAAATCAGGCAAGGTGACTCTTTTAAGGTGGACTATTATGGCAGCAGTCCAAGCATCGTGGGGGATGGAGATATGCTGCAGATTTATGAAAAGAATAAGAAAAATGATATCAACTTTAATTTCAGCTTTAACGCAAAAAGCTGGACAGAAGATACAATTATTATTTTTGTCCCTTCTGATGCAGAATTTAAGAGCATTTCAATAAAAACAGAGGCTGGTGATGTAAGGCTTTTTGCAGGAAATTCAGACAAACTGAAGATTAATACAGATGCCGGTGATCTAACTATTGATGGACTTACAGCAAAAAATATTAAGCTTAAAGTAGATTCGGGTGACGTAAAAATAAATGATACTGAATCATCAGATATTGATGCTACAGCGGATTCTGGTGATATGAATTTTGATAATGTGACTGTAAAGGACATGGATATAAAAGTTGATTCGGGAGATATTTATGTAAAAAATTCTTCTGGCAGCAAGATAAAGGCAAGGTCTGAATACGGGGATATCAGATTGAAAAAGTCAGACTTCAAGGAAAAAGATATCAGTGCATCAAACGGCGACGTGAGCTACTGAAGTAATTAATTATGAAAAATTATTCATAGTACTGGCAAATTTTATGTAATCTCAACAAGGTGAGTTCGACATATCCATAAGATGGGCTTGTTAGGATTACCTTGTCAATAAGTTTTTTTCTGTACTGTGAAAAAAGACTGTTTGACATACCTGTTGCAATGCAGATATCGGAAGCTTTCATACTTTTATGATCGTCTAAGGACAGGACAATATCCTGCTCTTTTTTTGTGAGCTCGGTCCAGATTTTTTTGTATGCGAAGTCATCCAAAAGAGCCTCATATTCAGAAAATAATTTTTTGTTATTTATGAAATCGGTAACTCCATATTCTCATAAGAGCATTACCTCAAATTGATATTGCTGTTTTTTAAGATGTTGGGGGAATAACTTATTTTGGCGGCTACCACGTCATAATAAAAATTGTTAATAAAAACATCCTTGCAAAACCAGTAAAAAGTAGTAAAATAATATAAAAGCAGTAAAAACCAGTAAAACAATACAAAACCAGTAAAAAGCAGTAAAACACTATTAAAGGACAAGCAATGCCAGACTATTCAAAGGAAAATCCATATTCAATTATCTTTGGCCGTGAACCGCATATGGTGATTAATCGTGACGAAGAAGCTAAGTCAATAATAAAAGTTTTCTCTCAGGATATTCCGTCGCAGCAGGCTTATATGATCACAGGTATTCGTGGATCAGGTAAAACTGTTTTCATGTCTGATATTTCTGATTATTTTTCTAAACAAAAGGATTGGATATGCGTTGAGCTTAGTGCCGACAGGGATATGCTTCAAAGTCTGGCTGCAAAATTAACCAGTGACAATGCGCTAGCAAGGCTTTTCAAATCAGCTAATATTAATTTGTCATTATTTGGTATAGGTCTCACGGTTACTGGGTCAGTGCCGATTTCTGATATTGAAACCGCATTATCAAGGATGCTTGAAAGTATTAAGAAGAAAGGAAAACATGTCCTAATCTGCATAGATGAGGTAATACCAAATGAAAATCTGAAGGTGTTCTGTAGTTCGTTTCAGATTTTCGTTCGACATCATTTACCCGTTTTTATGCTTATGACAGGTCTTTATGAAAATATAGAAGCACTGCAGAATACACCGAATCTTACATTTCTATATAGAGCAACAAGGGTTACTATGAATCCCTTGAACCAGTTTACCATAGCAGATAGTTACAAGGATACATTTGAAAATTCCAGGGAAGATGCTGTAAAAATGGCTGCCTGGACGAAGGGATACCCTTTTGCATTTCAGGTTTTGGGTTATCATACATGGGAAAATCAGGGTGATTTTAATAAAGCTTTTGATGAAGCATACAGATATCTTGCTGAATACTCATATATGAAGATATTTTCTGGTCTTTCAGCAAAAGACAGGGATGTAGTTTTTGCGATAGCAAGTTCAAAGACAAATCAGAATAAAGAGATTCGTGAAAAATTAAGCTGGAGTACAAATCAGTATAATCCATACAGGATGAGACTCATTAGAAAAGGGCTTATTGATGGCGAGAAATATGGGTATGTATATTTTACGTTGCCGGAGTTTGGACAGTTTATTCTTGAATATTCTGCAATGCTGAATGCAGAATGAGAAATATCACTTTTTACACTAAAAAAAATTATGTTATAATCCATTAAGTAAGGCATTTTGGGGCTGTGCCACGGGGTTGATGCTGTTTTTTTGAATAAAAGAATTGAGACCGTAAGTTTTTGTGGCATCTTTGTTTTTATGAAAGGGGAAACTAAATGGTAAAGAAGGTAGTACTAGCAGGAGGCGGAGTTCTTGGTGTTCAGATTGCTTTGATGTGCGCATACACAGGGCATGACACGACATTCTGGCTTAGGAGCGAAGGTTCTATTGGAAGGACCCAGCCGAAAATCGATCGTTACTCTGCAGCAATTATTGGAGATCTTGAGTATTCGAGGAAGCTCATCGGAAGTCCGATGGCTGCATATCTCTATCCGAAGGCACTTTTTAACAGCCCTGCGGAAATCACAAATGAAAAGATAGACGAAAACATTGCAAAGGCAAAAAAGAATTTCAAGGAGCTCATTCACATAGAGCTTGACATGGCAAAGGCCTTTGAAAATGCAGACATCGTAATAGAGGCAATGGCAGAAGACCCTGCAGCAAAGGAAGAGCTCTTTAAGAAGATGCAGGAATTCCTTCCTGAAAAGACGATTCTTCTTACGAATTCATCCACTCTTCTTCCGAGCATGCTTGCAGAATCCACCGGCCGTCCTGACAGATTCTGCGCCCTTCATTTTGCAAATTCCATCTGGAGGCAGAACACGGCAGAAGTCATGGGTGAGCCTCAGACTTCTCCTGAAGTATACAAGGCAACGGTTGATTTTGCGAGAGAAATAAATATGATCCCACTCGAGCTTCATAAGGAGCAGCCGGGATATATTCTAAATTCAATGCTTGTTCCATTCCTTCTTTCAGCAGGTACGCTTCTCGCAAAGGGAGTTTCCGATGTAGAGACAATCGACAAGACCTGGGAGCTTGGCACCGGTGCACCTAAGGGACCGTTCAAGATTTTCGATATTGTAGGTCTTGAGACAGCATACAATATTACAATCATGCAGCCAGAAGCCCAGAAGGAAGGCACTCCTCTAAATAAATTTGCAGGAATCCTTAAGGAGAAGATTGACAAGGGCGAGAAGGGCATAAATTCCGGCAAGGGATTTTATGATTATTCTAAGAAATAATGTAAATATACTCTTGACATTGCATAATGTCAGGAGTATATTTTTTATTATCATTTGAACAATTGCTCAAATGATGTGAGTGAGGAAATGCTATGTCAGATGAGATTGAAGTTTGTGAAGTAAGAGAAGTTCATAAAGATAAGGTCGATTCGGTATGTGCGAAGATGCCAGAAGAAGAAGAACTTTATGATTTGGCTGAGCTTTTCAAGGTTTTTGGGGATTCGACGAGAATCAGAATCCTTTTTGCTCTTTTTGAGGAAGATATATGTGTATGCGACCTCGCAGAAACACTTGGTATGACAGTTTCTGCCGTATCTCATCAGTTGAAAACCTTGAAGCAAGCGAAGCTCATTGGTTCTCGCCGCGAAGGAAAGCAGGTCATATATTTCCTTGCGGATGATCATGTCAGGACGATTATCGGGACCGGGCTTGAGCATCTCGAAGAGAGCTACCATAGATAAAATTTTTTAGGAGAAAGAAGGAACCCATTATGAAGAAGAAATTTGCCTGTGAAGTTGACTGTGCAGCATGCGCTGCAAAGCTTGAAGATGCGATTAAGAAGGTCGATGGCGTTGAGGACTGTAATGTGAATTTTCTTACACAGAAGCTGACACTTGTAGCTGATGATGATAAATTTGATGAAGTGCTTGATGCTGTTATAAAGAAGGCAAAGCATGTAGAGCCTGATACTGTTATTACGGTGTGATATTTAGTTGGCGTGCAATTTATGAATATAGGTATAAAACCATGAAAAATATGACAAAAAAGCAGTGGAAAACTTTTATCCGTGTAATCATAGTCCTTATTATTTTTGCCGTCCTGATGATTCTTGATAAAACCGGGGCTTTAGACGGGATACCGCTGATTGTCAAATTTTTCCTGTTCTTTATACCTTATCTGATCATCGGCTATGATGTGCTGCTTGCCTCATTCAAAAATATTGCGCACGGGCAGG
Organism: uncultured Lachnospiraceae bacterium; assembly: GCA_900317755.1. GTDB lineage: Bacteria > Bacillota > Clostridia > Lachnospirales > Lachnospiraceae > RUG306. The sequence goes on along the minus strand of ONHZ01000049.1, from coordinate 42,687 downwards.
TCTTTGATGAGCACTTCCTCATGATGATTGCGACGCTGGCCGCCTTTGGACTGAGTTTGCTCGACGATGAGGCCTATGCTGAAGCACTTGCAGTCATGCTATTTTATCAGGTGGGCGAGCTTTTTCAGAGCATTGCTGTAGGAAGATCCAGGCAGTCCATTACCGAGATGATGAGCATCGCTCCGGAATTTGCAAATCTTGAAAAGGATGGCAAGGTAGAGGAGGTAGATCCAGAAGATGTGCATATTGGCGACATCTTTGTCGTGAAGCCTGGTGAGAAGGTTCCACTTGATGGGATCGTAATAGAAGGCGAATCCTTCTTAAACACTGCTGCACTTACCGGAGAATCCGTTCCGAGAAAGGCTTCTAAAGATGATGAGGTGATTTCAGGCTGCGTCAATGGAGAAGGCACGCTTCGCATAAGGGCGATAAAGGAATACGAGGATTCTACAGTTGCGAAAATTCTTGATCTCGTCGAAAATGCATCGTCTAGAAAGGCCCGACTTGAGCAGTTCATCACGAGATTTGCAAGGGTATATACTCCTATAGTCACAATCGGTGCCGTCGCACTTGCAATACTTCCGCCAATATTTGGAATCGGCGGTCTTACCTGGGCAGATTCCATCAGGCGTGCCTGTAATTTCCTTATAGTTTCCTGTCCTTGCGCCCTTGTGATTTCGGTTCCACTTGGATTTTTTGGAGGCATCGGCGCTTCGTCGAAGTTTGGAGTTCTTGTTAAAGGGAGCAATTATCTTGAAGCTGTTGCAGGACTTTCAACAATGGTCTTCGACAAGACTGGAACGCTTACAAAGGGTGAATTCAAAGTACAGAAAGTTCTTCCAGAAAAGGATTTTTCAGAGCAGCAGGTCCTTGAGCTAGCGACACTTGGTGAAGGCTATTCAAATCATCCTATTGCAAAGTCCATTCGTGAAGCCTATGGCGACACAGCAGGGCTTGATTTCGGCAGACTTTCAGATTCAAAAGAAGAGGCTGGTCACGGCATAAATGTCCTTCTTGATGGAAAAGAGCTTCTGGTCGGAAACATTAAGCTTTTAAATGCACATGATATTAATGCTAAAGAAAGCACAGAAAACGGCACGATTGTCTATGTAGCATTTGATAAAAAATTTGCAGGCTGCATAGTGATAAATGATACCGTAAAAGACGGGGTTATCGAAGCAATCACTGGCCTTAAGGCGGCAGGCGTAAAGAAAAATGTAATGCTGACAGGCGACAGAAAGAGTGCAGCAGAAGCTGTCGCCGCAGAAATTGGTATAGATGAAGTTCGTAGCGATCTTCTTCCACAGGACAAGGTAAGCGTAGTGGAATCCCTGCTTTCTGAAACTGAAAAGACCGGAAAGAAGCTTGGCTTTGTCGGTGACGGAATAAATGATGCACCGGTTCTCATGCGTGCAGATATAGGTTTTGCGATGGGTGCAATAGGAAGTGATGCTGCAATCGAAGCCGCAGACATAGTCCTCATGGATGACGACATCAGAAAGATTCCAAAAGTCATCCGAATCGCAAAGCATACGATGAACATCGTAAGAGCAAATGTCACCTTCGCTCTTACAGTAAAGCTTCTCATTATCGTGCTTTCAATTTTCGGTCTCGCCTCGATGTGGGCAGCAGTCTTCGGTGATGTCGGTGTCACAGTAATCTGTATCATCGCTTCGATGACGATCCTGGGGAAGAAATACTAAAAATTATCCGATGCGACTGCTGATGAATACCAGTGCAAATCCAATTGCAGCACCGATGATATTTAGCTTCACATCCTTTGTTTTGATGACATGTGGCAGGAGCTCAAGGAATACAATATAAATAATCATGCCGAGAGCGATGCAGACTAAGATGCTTACCACGGTCTCATTCAGGTGGCCGCTTACGAGCTGCATGATGATTCCGCCGACAAGGGTGGAAAGGGTGACAGATGAGAGCACTGCGATGTGCTTTGATTTGCATTCCTTTTCCATTGTCGATTCTATGAGCATTCCCATCGGGATGTTGTGCAGGGCGATTCCAATAGCAAAAATGATGCCCTGTCTCGTGGAGGCAAGGGAGAGGCTGTAGACGGTCATTCCTTCTACGATATTATGTAAAATCACGGCCAGTGAGGATATCATGCCGATGTGCACGGTGTTTTCCTGCTCGTGATTTTTTTCATTATCTTCGTGATCTGGTACGAATAAATCGAGGACTTTCAGGATTCCAACACCTGCTGCAACGAATACGATTGAAAGGATTATACCTATAGATTCAGATGATTCGATGACATCAGGCATGAGGTCCACTACCATCAGCGTAAGCAGTGCGGCAAGCGCCATGGCGATTGAAAGATGTTCGATTTTTTCTGTATTATGCGAAAGCTTTATTACAATAGCTCCCACAAGTATTGAAATTCCTGCAAGGAATGTGATAAAAAGTTCCATATGTGTTCTCTCCATTAAGGACTGGAAAAATAATTATTTTTGATGTAGCTTTTGTACTTTAACAAGATAATTATTAATTGTCAACAAATGTTAGGTATTATCGTTTCAGATTGTATTATTTTGAGACGGGTGTTATTATTCTAATGTTGTGCAATTAATAAAACAGACTTGTAAAATAATAAATAAACAGGGAGGATTCCATGAAGAAACTAAAAATCACATATAATGCGCCGGCGGTGCTTACATTCGTGCTTCTGTGCGTACTTGTTCAGATTATCAGCATGGTGACGGGCGGGGCAAGCACAAGGCTTCTGTTTACAACATATCATTCGTCTCTAAAAAATCCGCTAACCTATATGCGGTTTTTCACGCATATATTCGGACACAGCGGCTGGGAACATCTCTTTGGAAATGCAGCCTATCTGCTGCTTCTAGGTCCTATGCTTGAGGAGAAATATGGTTCGAAGGTCATAATAGAGACCATGTTCATCACGGCAGCCGTGACCGGAATCATTAATTATATTTTCTTCCCGAATGTTGCACTCTGCGGTGCGAGCGGCGTTGTATTTGCTTTTATTATCCTTGCGTCTTTTACAGGCTTTAGGGGCGGTGAGATTCCGCTTACCTTCATTCTTGTCGCTGTAATCTACATCGGGCAGCAGGTGGTTCAGGGTATTACCGTAAATGATAATGTTTCCCAGATGGCGCATATCATCGGCGGCTGCACCGGTGCATTTATTGGATTTCTGCTGAATAAGAAGAGGCACTGAGATTTTCCTATTTGGTTAAGAATCAAAATAATTATTGTCTTCTACTGTTTGATAATTCGCATTTATTTTGATATAATAGTGATAATATTTTGATAATATTTTAGGAGGCGATATTATGATTCAGATAAGACCGGTTTCAGACTTAAGAAATAAATTTAGCGATATTGAAAATGAGGTAGAAACTGGAAATCCAGTATTTTTAACGAAAAATGGCTATGGTACCATGGTAGTGATGAGTATAAAGTCGTATTCGAACCTTATAGATCCGACTGAAGTGGCTTTGGATGAAGCAGATTATCAGGCAGAGCATACTGAAAAAAGACTTTCTCATGAGGAGGTTTTTTCAAAAATTAGAGGAAGCCAAAAATGAAAATGGAATTTTCTTTTGATAATAATGTGTGTTGCTATTAATTATTATATATAGCTAAGAGGGAAGGAATTGATGAAAACCCCAATTACAAAGATAGAAAAACAGACAGACAATAGATTTTTAAATATGTATCACCTGAAGTTCACTGATAGGACAGGTGATGAAAACAGGGATTACTTTTACTGCACGAGGCATGAGGACAAAGACATTCTTGTAAGAACCCATGACATGACGGCGCAGGGAATTTGCATTTACGCTGTGACAAAGGAAAAAGAGCCGAGGCTCGTGGTGATTCATGAATACAGGCTGCCTGTGGATTCATATATTTATTCGCTTCCTGCCGGGCTTATTGATGAGGGAGAAACGGCAGGCGAGGCAGCAGCCCGCGAGATGAAAGAAGAGACGGGCTTTGATTTTACCGAATATAAGGGTGGAGAATCATTCTGCAGGAATTCTTTCCTTCTTGCCCCTGGTTTTTCCGATGAACCTGGCCAGGCTGTATTTGGCACTGTAGATGGTCTTGACGGAAAGCCGCAGAATGAGAGCACAGAATGGATAGAGACAATGCTTGCTACAAAAGATGATGTAAGAAGGATTCTTTCAGAGGAAAAGGTGTCGGTCCGTGCAGCGTTTCTCATGTTTAATTTCTTAAATAGTAATCCAGATGAACCGTTCAGATTTCTGGAATGCAGATAAAAATTAAGATACTTTTCCAAAACTCGAAAAATATCGGGATGTGGAAAAGTTTTTTTATGTTGGCATTAATAGAACTGTGCAAAAACGCTTGCACCTACTACAGTGAGTAAGCCAGATACTACGATGGCAAGCGATGACATAGCACCTTCGATTTCTCCCATTTCCATTGCTTTCGAAGTACCGATAGCATGGGAGGAGGCGCCGATAGCAAGTCCCTTTGCAACAGGATCTTTTATGCGGAAAAGCTTCAATATGAATTCTGCAAAAACAATTCCAAGGATACCGGTTACAATGATGACAGCAACGGTGATCGTCACGACGCCGTGCAGCTCTTTTGAAACGCCCATGCCGATCGCGGTTGTAATCGATTTTGGCAGCATCGTCACATAATCCTTGTGACCGATATGGAAAAGGAGGGCCATGGCAAGAATTGAGCCCATTGAGGTGATTGCACCAGCAATCAGGCTAATTATTATGGAAACGAAATTCTTCTTTAACCTCTCAAGCTGGAGATAGAGCGGGATTGCAAGAGATACTGTCGCTGGCGTAAGAAGGTAGCTTACATATTGTGCGCTGGCATAGTAGGTCTTGTAGTGAAGGTTTGTCAAATGATTCATATGATTACTGATCATTATTTATAGAAATAATGATCGATAATGATTGAATAATGATAAGTAATGATGTGGTGTATGAAAAAACCAGCCGAAGCTTACGCCACGGCTGGTTTTATGTTAGAGAAAAGAGAAATATATATAAAATCTGCAAGATAATCTACTGCCTTTAGGCAGTTAGTTATCTTGCATTCAGGTATGGGATGATAAGCCCATACCTGAAGAGCCGCAAAGCGGCAATTTTATAACGAGCAAAAGCGTAGCTTTTGTGAGTCTGATTTTAGACAAGTGCAGCACCAAGCGATTCGCATTCTGCTACGGCGGTGTCATCCGGTGCTTCGTGGGCGATCACGCCGTCCATTACGAGGCTGAGTCCGGAATCCCTTGCATCGGCCTGCCAGGTGCGCATCCATTCGCCGTCTCCCCAGCCATAAGATCCAAAAAGCCCTACCTTCTTGCCGCCAAGCGAGCCCTTGATGCTCTCATAAAATGGTTCAAACTCAGCATCATCAAGCTGTTCAGCACCCATAGCAGGACAGCCAAGGGCAACGCCTGAATATTCTGAAAGCTTTGATGAATCAAATGTAGAAGTATCAGCGCAGGTGACCTCGGCACCGGCGTTTGTGGCACCTTTTGCTACAGCGTCAGCCATAGCAGCGGTATTGCCTGTTCCGCTCCAATAAACAACAGCAACTTTTGACATAATGTCTCCTTTCAAAAAAAACAATATCTTAACTAATTCATACAACCAGATTTTCCAAACGGTCCCCATTTTCAAAGCGCCTCAGAAATGTCTTCTGGCATTCGTCGTACTTACGGAAAGTTTCTTTTGCCTCTCTCACATTTCCATAAACCTTCCATACGCCCTGGTATTTGTAATTTTCTGCCTTTTCTTCTATAAAGCCTTTTACATCACAGGGAGGAAAGCTCAAAAAAAGCCCTATTTCGTGTGGGAATGTTTCATTACTTTTCAGATTTTTCATAAGATGGCGGATGGCCTTGTTTATGTTTCTTTCTTTGTAGCCGCATTTTGCAAGAATTTCTTCAGCACCTTTGTCTGAGAGATCTTTTTTCAGCCTGTCTGGTCTGAAGACATAGATCAGAGCACTTTTCCCGGTGAATTTCAGAGGGATGATGACAATGCCGTGAGGTACGAGCCGCTTATTGTATTTCCGGATTTCCTCATATAGCTCTGTCTTTCCGCTTACTTGGTCTAAAAAAAGATTTGCGGTCTTCAGCCCGGCAAGCGTTGGTGAGCAGTGTCTTATAAAAGTCTCATCTGACATACCAGCCTCTTTTGTTAGTCTATCCTTAATAGAATAAGTTAAGACTAATATAAAATATCATGCAGATTAGGCTTTGTCAAGACAGGATAAATATTTTTATTATCAAAAATATTTTCTAAAACATAAAGCGATTGTATATTTTCAATAAAATCATACTGTATAGTGAAAATCGTACGAAAAAACCTTGACAAAAAGATTAGATACTTCTAACATTAGTAAGAATATCATAAGACATTAGTTAGATTTGTGAAAGGAGGCAGACCATGGATTGCTTTCAGACAAATGATATAGATGAACTTACAGGACTGAAAAGTCTTACCTATTTTCAGAATAATGCCAGAAAATGGATCAGAAACAGACTGTTAAATGGAAACAGGGTTACTGTTTTTTATGTAAACATCTGCGGCTTCCGTTCATATAACAGAATGTACGGTTTCCAGGCGGGAAATGCCCTGCTGCGGCGGCTTGCAAATGTACTTAAGATAGAATTTGACGGCGCCCTGCTAGCACGCAATATGGCGGATCACTTTATCGGGGCTGTCACGAATGAAGATGTGCAGGAGCGTTTTGAAAAAATCCATGAAAACATGCATCTTCTGCAGCACAATACCACATTGGAGTTGATCACCGGGCTTTATGAGGTGAAAGATGCTTCTGAAACAGATAATCCTGATTCTGTTTCGGTATTTCTGGACAATGCCTTTGCCGCCATGAAGTTTATCTACGATAAGCCAGGAGTAAATACCTATTGGTTTGATGAAAGGCTTAAAAGTGAAGCAGAGTTAAAGAATTATGTGATAGAGCATGTTGACGAAGCAGTGGAGAAAGGCTGGATCAAGACATATTATCAGCCCTGCGTGAATATATGCACGGGAAAGCTTTTACAGTATGAGGCTTTGGCCCGCTGGGATGATCCCGCATACGGCCTTCTTGCTCCCGACAAATTCATACCATATCTTGAAAATGCCTATGAGGTATACAAAATTGATTTTGCCGTGCTTGAAAATGCCTGCAGGGATATTCAGGAAATTATGAAGAAAAAACTTGACCCTGTTCCAATCAGCTTTAATCTTTCAAGAACAGATTTCGAAGCAGCTGATGTGATAGATCAAATAGTGGAAATTTCTGATAAATATCATGTCCCTAGATATCTCCTGCATGCCGAAATCACAGAAAGCGCTATGAACGGGGATACGGAAATTATGAAGAAAGCGATAAAACGGCTCCATGAAATTGGCTGCGAGGTCTGGATGGACGATTTTGGTTCGGGTTATTCTTCATTAAATACCCTGAAGGATTATCCCTTCGATGTCATAAAGATGGATATGGTTTTCTTAAGAAATTTCGATAAGAAATCAGAAGACATCATAAGCTCGATGACTCAGATGAACAAGAAGCTTGGTTTCAAAACGCTGGTGGAAGGCGTGGAGACAAAGGAGCAGATGAAGGCGCTTAAGGACATCGGCTGTGACATTGCCCAGGGTTATCTCTTCAGTAAGCCGCTGCCACTGTGTCACGGGGACGGTTCTATTGACAACATTTGCTCATTGTGACACCGCAAATATGGAATGAAAGGGGTACATCATATGAAAGAGAATCAAGAAATGGGCACACCGGATTATAAGAACTGGATGCCAAAAGGAATGATTACTGCAATGGTAATTGCAACAGTGGTATTTTTCGCTTTATCACTTATTCTCCTGGTTTTTCCAGGTGAAAAAAGCATTGTGAGAATTATTTTTATCATAATATTTCTGATTGTTTTTGCTGCATTGCTCGTGTTTACAATCTGGTTTTCACTTCTTTACAGAGCGTTTGATTATCATGGTCCGATCGGATTATCAAAAAGAATCATAGAGGGAACGGCTTCGTATGTGAAGATTCCCGATAGAGGAACGGGGCTTGATATAGGCTGCGGAAGCGGAGCACTTTCCATAGCATCTGCAAAGAGAAATCCTAACGCCAAAATAACAGGCTGCGACAGATGGGGAGCAGAATATTATTCATTTTTAAAAGAGCTGTGCAAAAATAATGCGGCAGCAGAAGGCGTATCAAATGTGGCATTTCAAAATGGAGATGCGACTGCACTGCCATTTAAAGACGAAACATTTGACTGCGTGTTCAGTAACTATGTATATCACAACATCCCAAGTAAAGACAGGCAGGAAATTTTACTTGAGACACTCCGGGTTCTGAAAAAGGGCGGCACCTTTGCAATCCATGATCTATTTACGAAGTCAAAATATGGCGATATGGATGCATTCTGTAAAAAACTTAAAAGCATGGGCTATGAAAAGTGGAATTTATTGACACGACAGACGGCCTGTTTATGAACAGGAAGGAAGCCAAGAACTATATGCTTACCGGCTCAAAACTTCTTGTGGGGAAGAAATGATATATTATTTTTTTAGAGGTCATTAGTTTTTTCACAATTTCTTCATTTGACTTTTTATCTGATTGTGATACCGTAATTGTTATTAGCGAAAGCTAACAAATATATTTTTTTGGAGGTAGAACATGTTAGATAAAAAAGTAAGAGATCTCATTAATACGCAGATTGCAAAGGAATTTTATTCAGGATATCTTTATCTTGACTTTGCCAATTTTTATGAGGAAAAAGGACTTGATGGCTTCGTGCACTGGTATGACATCCAGGCCCAGGAAGAGAGAGACCATGCGATGCTGATGCGTACTTATCTTCACAATAACGGTGAGAAGGTCGATTTTGAGGAAATACCAAAGCCTGACAAGGAATTAAAGGAACTGATTGATCCATTGAATGAAGGGTTAAAGCATGAGCAGTATGTAACAAGCCTGATCAATGGGATCTACAAGGCAGCAAAGGAAGTTGATGATTTCCGCACAATGCAGTGCTTTGACTGGTTCGTAAAGGAACAGGGCGAGGAAGAGAAAAATGCTGATGATCTCATCAAGAAATTCGAGCTTTTCGGCCATGATCCAAAAGGACTTTATGCATTAAATCAGGAGCTTCTTGCAAGGGTTTATACAGCACCTTCGCTTGTACTTTAATTCAGTAATTACACAATATGATCAATAAAACCGGGCAGCTTATACGATTGTTCATAAGCTGCCCCGGTTTATTATGACTATTTGGGTATAAAAGAAATTTGTGAAGTGCCCCACCGCCTAAAGGCAGCGTGGTACTTGCTGATTTAATAAATAATGATTGACAATGATCAGATAATGATAAATAATGATGGAGTAATGATAAACAATGATAAGTAATGATGCGGTGTGCTATGAAGATAAACGAATTATTTCCAGATGTCATATTAGAAGATAAAAAATATGAATTTAAAGCTGAGCTAAGTAAGGATAAGCCTGTCAAATGGGTGAAAACCATAGTTGCCTTCGCTAATGATGATGGAGGGACAATATTTGTAGGCGTTTCAAATGATGGCGAGGCTTTTGGTCTGTCTCTGGATGATATTGATAAGACAAAGAATCTGATTTCCATAGTAAATGACAGAAATATTTTTCCTCATGCAAAGATAAAATACTTGCTAAGAAGCACTGATGACAATGCAGAGAAGTTCGTATTAGGCGTACAGGTACTTCCTTCAGAATCAGTTGTGAGACTTCGTGACGGAGATTACAAAGAAACTGTTTATGTAAAAGGAGATGGCAATTCTACTCCCGCGAGCCCAGAGGATATTATTTCATTATCTAAAAGAAAATATGGAATTGATAATGAAACAAGCGATGTAAAATATGACGGGAAAAAATGGACAAAATATCTTGCTCTCTGCAGGGAGTTTAGAAATGATTCTTCAGCCCCTACAGTGAAGGAATTACAGAATGAAGAGATCGTTTCAAAAGAAGGCTTTGCAAAGTCTGGCCTAATTATGTTTAAGGATGATTATGACAGTGATGACACCATGATTTGCTGCAGATTATGGAAGGGCTTAAACAAGGCTGGAACTGTAATAGATAATGGCAGGTTTAAAGGCTGTCTTGCTGAAGTATTTCTTAATGCGCTTCATTTTATTGAAAGAAATACAAAAACTGGCTGGAAGAAAGCATCAAATGGAGGCAGAGAGGAAATAAGAGCATATCCAAAAGAGGCTGTTCGTGAGGCACTGGTAAACGCTATTGCGCACAGAGATTATTCTATTGCCGGAACCCAGATAGATGTGGATATTTATGACAATAGGATCGATATCGTTTCTCCCGGCTCATGGCTTTTGCCTAAAGATTATTCACAATATCCAGCTGGGAGTATTCCTTCTATTAGAAGAAACTCAATCATTGCTGCCTGCCTTGATGTTGCTGACTTAATGGAAAGAAGCGGCACCGGCTTTCAGGCAATGATTACAAGCTACAGTGACTGTCCAGATGAACTTCAGCCAGGAGTATTGATATATCCGGGATTTCTTGATCTGAGGCTTTTTGACAAATTATATAAAGAAAATGATCATAATGATTCAAAAATAAATCTGTCATATAAGGAGAAAGTCTTGGAAGTTCTAAAATCTGAAGGACCAATGCCTATTAAGGAGCTTCAGGAAATAATGGGGTATAATAGCAGAACTTCCTTTTTAAAAAATGTTATAAATCCGCTGATGAATGAAGGCAAGATCTATCGGGATGGAAACCCAAAGTCAAAGACGACTGTGATTAAATTAAATTGATGGAACTGCGACATCGGGCATCAGTCGTCATTGCCACTTTTCAGGAATACTGTTATTGTCAGGCAATTTTTACTTACTTATGATATCTTCTTTATCTGCTTTTTGATGGCTTTGAAGATTTTGTCAGAGATGTCGTGCTCGACCTTGCAGGCGTCGACAAGAGAAGTAGTGATATGGAGATCTCAATGTAATGGAGCTTTTCATATGATTGAATGAATACATTGATAATATATACTTGTTATGTCATATACTTTGATGTCTATTTGTGAAAGATTACTTAATTATTTTAGATTTAATAAAAAAGAATCTAAAATTCCTTTCCATTTATTCCATTCTTTTACGGAAGATATAATTTTTTCCTTATATAGGTCATATTATATAATAAAATTTGATTAACTATATCTAGTTCTTCCTGCATAGAAAACCATTTTGCCAACAAATCTGGAGATAGTATTGCATCAAATTTTAGGAAACTATGTTGTGCATGACAGTATAAAGAGTCGGTTTTACAATAATCAGGTCTGCCTGCTAAATATACGGATGCATAAGTATCATATTCAGATTTGGTACAATCATTACCTGAAAATGTCATATTTTTTATCAAATAAAATTGACCATCAAGCAGTACAAAAAATTTTTCCAATTGACAGTTAAAATTCCATAGAATCTTCATTTTAATAGGTCTGTTTGTAATAAGGGTAATGATACGTATTCCATTTTGTTCTATTGTTATTTTTATCTTTGTATTTTGAAATATATATTCTATTTCTAATAAATGTGGACCGCTAAGACAGCCATTTGAGCATAATGTTACAGTTAATGAGGAACATAACCTTTCTTCATCAGTTATTGAGTAGTTTTTATTTTGTTCTGGTGAATAATTACTTATCATCATAAATATTTTTTTAATATTTCCTGTTTTCTATCATTGATATCTATATATTCATCTTCAAGTGCAGATATTTTTGCTTCAATATCGTTTACTTTATCAATAAACTTGTCCTGCTGCTCTTTATCAGGAAGTGTAAGATGTAAGGATTTTATGCGGTCAGTTGATGCTCGATTAGAGCGAGTAAATCGCTGGTGTTTTCCCTCTTCTTTTAAAGCAAAAGCGATATAATGTTCATTGATTTTGTCAGTGAGCACACGCAGTGTACCGCAATGATCTGTTGGATAAAAAGGCGTTTCAGGAGGAATGTAATTTACATCCCAATCACCATCAATACCCCATATTACTGTACCGACAGAATAATCTTCAAAAAATGTACTTTCTATATGACCGAAGGGTTTATTTACATTTGCACTGTATATTGGAATGCCATTTTCTGTAATTTGTTTCTTTAATATTCTACGCCCAATACCGATGGAAAATAAATCAGATGAATCAAGGCGAACGGTGTGAGAACTTTTTCTATTAATATCAGAAAACATATTTTCAATCGTTGTCTTATACTCTTCTATCTTATTTTGCGTAATACTATATTCTTTATCAATAATAGAGCATTCATCCACTAGTTTTTGCTGAATGTCTAGTGGAGGAACAGGGATTTTATTTGCTAGATAACATGGTAAATTTAAATTTTTTAAGCCGCTTGAACCATGTTGAAATTCCCATGTGAAGCCCATATGATAACAAGCATTTAATACCAAAAACAAGTATTTTGGTAGTATAGATGGGTTAATTACTCTTAATCTAGTAGTAAAATTTGAAAATGAATAATCTGTCTGAGTTAGATTAAAATAAACTACTCTTCCTACAGCTTGAGTTTCACTTCCTCCTGATTTTTCAATAATAATATCGCCTCGTTGTAATGTTCTATTAGAATATGCCGCTTCTTCAACTTCAATATTTGCGATATCATGTAGATCTAGAGAGCCATCCATACGAAAATTTGTATTTCGAATAACATTTACTTTCTTAAAAGGCGGTTTTTCTCCAGTCCATAGCCCGCCAATAGTATTAACTAATTTATCTATCTGGATTAAAGGATATTTGCTGTTAATTTCAAATTTTTTGTATGAAGTCGTCTTAATTGCTTTATTGAATTCCACCCTCGAAAAATCAATCATATCTTTAAGGTTTGCATATCGATAATATTCTTTATATTCTGGAACAGACATTTCTTTTTCTTTAAAAGAATTGCGAATCATTCCAGAAATGGTATTATCAGCAAATCTGTCCTTATCATCATACAGCTTACCACCAGGCGTATTAATGACAATACCTTCGCTCCCTTTTCTATTGCTCCAATCATATCCCAAGAAAATCTTCTGTTCGGCGTTATCTGCAGGAGAAGTGATAATGAGTACAGTTTGCTGATAGATCATGGCAAAGTACATAAGTTTTTCTTTTTCGTGCTCTTTGACAAAAGAATAGAATCGCTGATTTAGCCATGTATTCTTTTCCTCGTCACTTAATTTTTGAAATGTTTTCTGCCTTAATTTGTTCTTTACATCTGGAAGATCTTTGAACGCTGGAATATAATTTTTTAAATATTTATCACCTTCAAAATAATCATATGCTTCTGACTCTTGAATCAAGGACTTATAAAATTCTTCATCAGCGTCTGTTTCAGAAAGATACATCTCAAAGATTTGTTCATCCTCCCAATTTGAGAGAGGTTTTCCAGATAATATAGCATTGGCACTATCTTCAACCAGCTTAAAACGTACAGGAGGCTCATCTATTTTTTGCAAAAATAAGACTACAGTATTTGTTCCTGTTGCACCGAAGGTTTTACTGCCAAAACATGTAATCGCACGAATGAAAAAATGCTGAAGCAACTCTTCACGTGCTCCAGTATAGCTTCCAGAATCGTTACTTAGTATAGAAGAAGGCAGAATAACTGCAGCAATTCCATTTGGTTTTAAAAGTTGAGAGATTCTTTCTACGAATAAAGTTTCAATTTCTGAACCGTCATTGGTGATTTTTGCTAGAAGATTAAAATCATTATCTTTTAGCTTCATATGGCTTTTAAATGCCTTTACAGAATAAGGCGGGTTAGCAACAAGAATATCAAATGATTCAGGTGTAATCCCTTTATCAGCATAGTTTTCCAGACCATCACCAAAAATAATATTAGCATCCCCTGCGCCATGCATAAAGAGAGAAATTTTTGATACACGAGCAAGACGGTAATCTTTTTCGATACCGTAAACTTTGTTTTCAACCCATTTTCGATTCGTATTTATCTCAGGTTCAAGCGATTTAACAGCTGCATTTACAGCTTCTACTCCCTGAGTTAAAAAATGTCCTGCGCCACAGGCATAATCTATGATTCTGGGATATTCTAAGCCCTCGTCTTTTTTTATGTAATCTTTAACAGGCAAGCTGTCCCAGATAAACCTTGTAATAGGAATTGGTGTAAAAAACTGTCCTTCGTTCTGTTTAAAACCCTTATTAAGAAGCTGTTCAAAAAGGTCTCCCAACATCTGTACATCCTTTGAACCAATAATTCTAAATGGTTCAAAAAGCTGAACGACTTCAACTACGATTTTGCCATTCTGGTAGAACAATTCCTCATTATGAACATCTTTAAATGCAAAATCATTGTTTGAATAAAATTTCAGTATTCTGATTGTTTTCTTTAAATCTTCAATCATATTTTTTCTTTTGTAACCAGAATACTGTTGAACTAAGTCTTCTGCATAAGTGTCTGGGACATAAAAAATTTCTTCACGCATAAACTTTTCCATACCTTCTTTATGAAGGCGTTGAAGTCTGTCTTGAAGAGATTCGTAAGTATCGGTTCCCACTTTATATTGGAAATCTACCTCATCGTTTTCTCCCTTTTGAATTTCATCTACAAGCTTGCAGATAAACAAAGCAATTAATCTATTAAATGCATTTTCCTTATCTGACACATTGTTGTGTCGCAGGATTTCTTCAAATTTATTGACGATTTTGTCATTTTCACTGAAATCTTTTAGATCGCATTTTCTAAGCGGTTTAACACCAATATTATAAGCAACAGAATCATCACGAAATATTACATCTCCGCAAAACCGTTTTTCGTATGTTTCATCCCAGCATTCATATAATTCTTCAACGGTGTTAGCATCTTTGTAAAGGTGGATAGAATCATCTTTTTTTGCAAGTGTTAATATATTTGGATCATCGCTGCAATCTACACTTTCAGTATCATAACTAATGTTGTTTCCTGAAAGTTTTGATGCATACAGTACAAGATAATTGCAGTTTCTTTCCTGCTGCCAATATGTAAATAGCTGACCGCCATAGTTTTCAGTATTTTTTAGCTCCTTAGAATATTCTTTTCCTTCTGTTTTACACTCGATAATAAAAAGGACCTTACCATCTTCTCCATGCACACAGATATCGGCAAATCCACTATCTTCTCCACCAGAAACCATATGTCCAAGAGACCATTTCTTTTCAAGCTCAATATCTTCAGGGCGATATCCTTTTGTAAGAAGTCTGTCAACACATTCCAAGACAACATAGTTTTCATTTGCTGAAAAATTGTCTGTCGTATGGCGGTCTATTTTCATTCCCTTATCTTCTGGGTATATGATTTTTTCATTTTTTGTATCAATACTTATGGTACAGTCAAAATTAGGGTAGTTTTTCTCATATATGTTTGTTGAAATTTTCACAAAGTGTAATGCGTCAAGCAAGTCTTTTAAATTGGATTTATTAATCATAAATATTAATCCTCAGTATCTGTTTTATTATATTTATCAGCTATTAACTCCAATTCCTTAAATTTTGAAGATCTTTTAGTTAGATTTCTATTCTTTTCAGGATGATTTACAACCAAGTCATAGACTTTATTTGCTCTGTTGATAATCACATCTGAATGTTTTCTGCACCATTTTATCTGATTTTGCATCAACTGCTTATGCCGTTTTTCTTCTTGACTATCACTTTTATTAACTTTCAAATTAACCTTTTGAATAACCTGTTTTGTAACCGGTATCATATTATTAATATTCAGTACACCAATCAGCTTATATGTGCCATTATCTTCTTTGATATTTTCGTCAAATATCTTAATAAAATCAATTTGACTCTTCTTATTCTTAAATTTATCCTTCGGAGAAGTAAGAGGAATGCAGTATTGCCTTTCATTCAAACAAAAGGACAATAATCCCTACAAAAGGTCTATTCTGCTTCCCTCTTTGTGGAGAAATTGACATAACATTGTCATCAAGCTTTGATAAATCCCTAATGTATTTTATGCTGATATAATAAAAATTTAATTCCTGCATAAATAATTCCTTAAAGAAATAGCGAGCTACATAATATATAGCTCGCTAATACCTTTTTGCTGGTAAGAATCCCATCTAATAAAACTCCCATTTATTTTGTATGGTAGGGCTCCCATCTGATAAAACTCCCATTTATTTTATATGGTAGGGCTCCCATCTGATATCATTTCTATTTTGCATGGTAAGGTAACCAAACATCAAAAGATGTTATTAATACAATACACTAGACATTAATTATTTGTCAAGCAATTTTGTAATCGATTATGCCATCTTCTTTATCTGTTTTTTGATGGCTTTGAAGGTCTGGTCAGAGATGTCGTGCTCGACCTTGCAGGCATCGTCAAGCGCGGTGTCGCTGTCAACACCGAGCATCTGGAAAAATACGGTGAGCGTCTTGTGGCGGTCGTAGATTTTGGAAGCGATTTCCATACCGGAATCTGTAAGGGTAATGAAGCCGGACCTGTCCATCGTAATATATCCATTTTCGCGGAGATGCTTTACTGCAGTGCTGACGGAAGGCTTTGAGACATTGAGCTTTTCAGCGATATTTACAGATTTGATATAGCCTCTTTCCTCTTTCAGCATGAGCATAGCTTCAAGGTAATCTTCTGCTGACTTATGTATTTCCATTGCCATAATATAACCCCCAGGTGTTAGAGAAATAAAAATTTTCTAATAATAGTTAGGATTATATCACTGCAATTAGATTCTTTCAAGAATACAAAACTTAAAATATGATTGATTTTTTCAACAGCAAACTTCCAGCGGATTTTCTTGCGTATACCAAATTTTATAAATACAACATATTGTATATAAGCATAATAAATAATAAGAATGTCTAATTTTGCCTTGACAAAGCGGATTGTATGTAATATTATGCAAAACGAAATTAGTTAGATATAATATTATTTATAAATGCGTATTTATGTATAGATATATCAAAATATAATAATACGCATATATAATAATATAGAAACAACTTCTATACCATGATGAAAATCAAATTATTATTTGGAGGCAATGTATGGGAAGTTTAATACCACTTGCGATGTGTAGCGCCGGCGACAAAGTAATGGTTTCTGAAGTGTCAGGACGGCCTGATGTGAAGAAGCATCTCGAGGATCTTGGCTTTACAGAAGGAACACAGGTGACCCTGGTTTCAAGCCACAATGGTGACATGATTGTAAAGATCAAGGAATCGAAGCTTGCCGTTACAAGAGAAATGGCTGGGAAAATCAAGGTCGCACTTGGAGCGTAAACATAAAGGTGCAGTTAATCAACATACATTAACAGGTTGCATAATTGATTTAGAGACTTGGAATAAGCTCTGAGTCTTTAATATAGAAAATAAGCAGTAACTCATTGCTCTATGTGGCAGGGGAACTGCTTAAGAGAAAGGAAAGTGAGTAATATGAAAACACTCAGAGACGTGCCGGTTGGCGCAACATCTACCGTCGTAAAGATTCATGGCGAAGGCAAGACAAAGAGAAGAATCATGGATATGGGCATCACCAAAGGAACCGAAATCTATGTGCGGAAGGTAGCACCTCTTGGCGATCCTGTAGAAGTAACGGTAAGAGGCTATGAGCTTTCGCTCAGAAAGGCTGATGCAGATATCCTGGAGATGGCATAAACCTGGACAAAATATCCAGAAAGAAAAAGTATATTTTTTTTGTAAATGAGTTAGATAAATATAATAAAACTAAACCATTTACAATTAATAATATAAAAATCAAATTTAAATTGTAATGAGATAAAAATTGATATTTGCATCAAATATCCGATTTTATCAGGAAAGAAGGAGAAAGCGAATGGAAATAAAGATTGCCCTGGCAGGTAACCCGAACTGCGGCAAGACCACGTTATTCAATGATCTTACAGGCAGTACCCAGTACGTTGGTAACTGGCCAGGCGTTACTGTCGAAAAAAAGGAAGGTAAATTGAAAGGGCACAAGGATGTAATTATCCAGGATCTGCC
This sequence comes from uncultured Lachnospiraceae bacterium, assembly GCA_900317755.1. Lineage (GTDB taxonomy): Bacteria > Bacillota > Clostridia > Lachnospirales > Lachnospiraceae > RUG306. Next base: position 24,663 of record ONHZ01000049.1, on the reverse strand, counting down.
CGGAATTTACTCACTGTCACCTTATTCACCAGAGGAAATTGTTTCAAGAAATTATCTTGTAAATGATAAGCCGGATGCCATCCTGAATATTATCGATGGCACAAACATCGAGAGAAACCTTTATCTTACTACGCAGCTCATTGAAATCGGACTTCCTATGGTAATCGTAGTAAATATGATGGATCTCGTCGAGAAGAACGGCGACAAGATTGATTTTGACAAGCTGTCTCAGGAGCTTGGCGTAAAGGTCATGAAGATGAGTGCGCTTCATTCAGATGGCTGCATGGATGCAGTTGAGGAGTGTCTGAAGCTCGCAAGGGAAAAGAAAGCGCATGATCTTCCGCATGTATTCACTGGTTCGGTCGAGCATGCGATTGCGCATATTGAGGAATCAATCGAGAATATCGTTCCTCCTGAAAATCTCCGCTGGTATGCCATCAAGGTCTTTGAAAGGGATGAAAAGGCTCTTGAAAATGTATATTTCAGTGATGACCTGAAAAAGCATCTTGAGCAGCACATTGAAGACTGCGAAAAGGAAATGGATGATGATGCGGAATCCATTATCACAAACCAGAGATATACGTATATCAATGAATTGACCGCAAAGGCCGTTGTGAAGAAAAATGCAGGCTCAAAAGAACTTACAATTTCCGATAAAATCGATAAGGTTGTTACAAACAGATGGCTCGCACTTCCTATTTTTGCAGGCATTATGTTCCTTGTATATTATGTTTCTGTAACAACTCTCGGCGGCTGGCTCACAAACTGGACAAATGACGTGCTGTTTGGAACATGGATCACAAACGGGGCAACTGCAGGGCTTGAAGCACTGGGCGCTTCTGATGTTGTAATTGGACTTATTGTTGGTGGTATTATCGGTGGTGTCGGTACCGTCTTGGGCTTCGTTCCACAGATGATTTTACTTTTCCTCTGCCTTGCCATCCTTGAGGATTCAGGCTATATGGCAAGAGTAGCCTTCATCATGGACAGGGTGTTCAGAAGATTCGGTCTTTCAGGAAAGTCATTCATTCCTATGCTTGTCGGTACAGGCTGCGGCGTTCCTGCAATTATGGCTTCAAGAACAATCGAGGATGAGAAGGACAGAAGAATGACCATCATGCTCACGACCTTCCTTCCTTGCGGTGCAAAGACAGAAATCATTGCAATGATTACACTTGCCTTCTTCCCGCACAGCAAATTTATTGCACCGGGTATGTATTTCCTTGGCATTGCAATCGTCATTTTCTCGGGTATCGCACTGAAGAAGACAAAGTATTTCTCAGGCGATCCTGCACCATTCGTTATGGAGCTCCCGGCATACCATGTTCCTACTGTAAAGGGCGTGCTCATTCATGTATGGGAAAGAGCAAAGGCCTTCATTATCAAGGCTGGTACAATCATCTTCACAGTATGTATCATCCTCTGGTTCCTGATGCACTTTACACCATCATTCCACTATGTTGATGATGTTGAAGTCAGCCTTCTTAAGTACATCGGTGTTGGTCTTGCATGGATCTTCAAGCCGCTTGGCTTTGGTACATGGCAGGGTGCCGTTGCATCTGTTTCAGCAGAGGTTGCGAAGGAGCAGGCAACAGCAACACTCGGAATGCTTGCACATGCAGCCAGTGATGGAGAAGCAGATGTAGCTTCATCTATCTTCCAGCTCTTCGGTGGAAGCAAGCTTGTAGGAATGAGCTTCCTTCTCTTCAATATCTTCGATGCACCTTGCCTTGTTGCCATTGCAACGGCATTCCGTGAGCAGGGCACAAGAAAGTGGGGCTGGATCACATTTGGCTTCCAGATGATGATCGGTTACTGCATGTCGCTCTGTGTATATCAGATTGGCTCATACATTGCAGGCGGTGGCTTTGGTGTAGGCACGGCAGTTGCGATTGCACTCGTCGTAGCAGCGGTCTACTTTATCTTCAGGCCGGCAAAGAAATATTCAGCCGTAGGGCAGCCGGTCGGCGCCTGAAAATAATACAGGGGCAGCAGGAATGTTGCGAGTACAACTTATCAAATTTCTGATGAAATGAGTTGATTTTTAATCGTACAAATAGGTATATTAAGGTAAGCAGAAATATATAAAATCAGCAAGATAATAAGCTGCCATTAGGCAGTGAGATTATCTTGCTTTCAGGTACGGGGTGATTAACCACGTACCTGAAGAGCCGCAAAGCGGCGATTTTATAGCGAGCAAATAGCGTAGCGTTTGCGAGCTAAATTAACGAGTTATTGTACGGACATTTGGAAAGGAGAGCAAAATGATAGCAGACATCATAATCGTTGGTCTTGTGGCAGTCGCCTTGTTCTTCTCGATCAGGCAGATTAGGAAAAACGGAACCTGCGACTGCGGAACTTCTGGTGGCTGCAGCGCCTGTGGTGGGAGCTGTTCCCACTGCAAGGAAGAAGCGGAAGAAATGAAAAAGCTTCAGGAGTTTAGAAAAAAGAAAGCAGAGTCGCAGAAAGCGGTTTCATAATCTGTACAGGCATTAAAGGTGGTGCTCCATTTGAATGTTGGAGCACCATTTTTAAAAATCATAATTAGCAATATCTTATTATTATAAATTAGCTTTAATAAAAGGTATTCAATATGAACATTCTATATGGAAAAATGGAAGATGTAAAGAATCTTGCAGAGACAAGCTTCTAGGTTTTTATTCACAGTTTGGATTTGTGGATGAAGGGATGTCAGAATCCACTCATGGTAATGTAAAGTGGAACCAGATGCGGTTGACATTTTGATGAATGTTTTGAAAACAGTAAACGACAGTAAACCAAATAATGTTTTGAGATCATATATGGAAAATATAAATTTTGGAAAATTAACAGGCATCGGGGTTGGACCGGGAGATCCTGAACTAATGACGTTAAAGGCAATAAATGTAATAAAAAATAGCGATATTATCGCTTTTCCTGGAAAATCAAAGGATGAAAGCATGGCGTTTGGCATAGCCGAAAAAGCAGTTCCTGAAATAATAGAAAAGGAATTACTTGCCATCGATCTTCCTATGACAAAGGATACGAAAAGACTAAGAAAAAACCATGAGAATGCTGCATTAACTATTGAAAAACATTTGAAGGCAGGAGAAAATATCGCATTTCTGACACTTGGAGATCCAGCGTTTTATTCTACGTTTTCCTATATTAAAGACATAGTAAAAAGAGATGGCTTTGACACTGAGATAATAGCCGGGGTTACGTCATTTAACGCAGTTGCAGCGAAGCTTAATATACCTATTTCTTTGGGAAATGAGTCTGTTTTGATTCTTCCAGGGCTTGATGAAGAAGATGCCATTTTCTCTCAATCACATAATCTTCCAGACAATATCATTATCTTAAAAGCTGGAAAGAATGCAGGAAAAATCCGTGAAGTTCTAAAATCAGCAGGCTATTCAGCTGCCATGATATCTAACTGCGGGCTTGAGAACGAAGAAATATTTAATAATATTGATGCAATCCCTGACAATGCCTCTTATTTTTCATTAATTATTGCAAAGAAGAACTATATGGGATACAATTCCCCTTCAGCATTACATTGACATAGAACGCATTGTCCTTTACAAAGAATGATGCTGAGCCGCCGTAGTATTCTGCGGTGGCTTTTATTGATTTGAGGCCGGTGCCGCTGCCTTTTAAGCCAGTAGGAATCTGGTAAGCAGAAAAATCATTTTCTTCATTCCTATCAGAATGCTGGATCCATTTTTTACTTTTATTTTCGCAGCTATTTGAAGAGACAATATATAGTTCACTGTCGTACAGGAAAGAAATATTGAGGTTTATGAATCTCTTTTCAGACGGAACTTTAGAAGCAGCAGAAATAGCATTTTCCAAAATATTTCCTACAACGCTGCAAAGGTCAGTCTCATCAATTGGCAGTTCTTCGGGTATGGAAAACACGAAATTTGTCTTTATAGCATTTTCTTCTGCCTTGAGATTGTAGAAATTAAGCACGGCATTTAATGCAGGATTTTTGCAGAAAAGCTTTGTTTTATTTTCTGGGAGGCTTTCTTCGTATTTTTCAAGATATTTCTGAATTTCATATAGATCTCCATCATCTGCAAGGCCTTTTAGTACATGAATGGACTGGCGGAAATCATGCCTTGTCTTTGCAGATTCTTCAAGGTATTTCTGCTGAAGGATAAACGCATCTTTCTGCTGGGAAAGGATAATATTTTGTTCTCTTATTTTTATGGTATCCAGGAGCCCGCGCACGATGAAGTAAAATGTAATGCTTAATGCAATCAGGGTTAAAAGGCATAATGACAGCACACCCCAGTAAGTCAATGCCACATTGTGAAAATGCAGGGTTTCATAATAATGGGGTACGAAAATAAGATTAATGGTCAAAAATACGATTGAGATAAAAGAGGTTCCAAGCCAGACTTTGGGATTATCATATTCATCAATAAGAAAGCTTCCATATTTTGACATTGGATAGTACAGTAATATCATAGCAATGAAGCCAAAAATAAGCCGGATGACAGTGGCTTCAAAGCTTATGTGATTGATATCTCCTGTGGGGTGTAATGCGGCATCTATGCCATTTGCAAAATTACAGGTAAAAGAAAATATTGCGGTAGTATATAACAAAACGCTTATGGATTTGCTGATATGAACCTTTAAGCTGTAGTGATAGGCCAAAAATGCAAATATCAGAATTGGAAGAAAAATAGAAATATAGCTGGTATCGAAATTATTATCAACGAAAATAGCAAGAAAAATGAAGCCCATTACAAAAAGACATACATGAAAAACATTTATTTTCCATGAATATTTCATTTTATTCTTCATAGGAAAAAGGCAGGTGAGAGCTGCTGGAAGTAAAATTAAATATGAGAGTATTTCCTGAAGCAAGTCTGAATTCATGCATCGTCTCCGGCGTTTATTGATTTATGCCTTAGTTTGATAAAAATGTAATTCTGTCTGATTTGATTTATCTTCATGAAATTCTTGATATTAATTGGAAGTGCAATGTCATTATTAAGTACACAAAGATTGTTTTCAAAGCTCTTTATATAGTCCATATTTATCAGAATCCCTCTGTTGATCAGCAGAAATCTTTCGTCGCTTTTTAAGGATGCATGCGTTTCTGAAAAAGGAATGCGGGATTTATATTTCCGGCCATCAGTTTTTGTAATAATAGAATAATGGGCATTGCTTTCGACACAAAGAATCTCAGAAAAAGGAAGATTATACTCTTTCCTTTCAGAAATGAAAGAGAAGAAATTCTCATCTTTCATGCCAAGTTTTCTGATATCGTCTAATAAATGAATGACGACCGTTTCAAGCTCTTTTGTGTCATCAGGTTTCTTCAGATAATGATAGGCATGAACATTAAAAGCTTCAGGCATAAAATCAGTGCTTTCGGTCAGAAAAACAATAAGGATGGCAGTATCTAATTCACGGATTTTCTTTGCTGTTTCAAGTCCGTCCAGTTCCTTCATAAAAATATCAAGAAAGACTACGGTATATAAATATGGGCGGAAATCTTCTAAAAAATCCTCTCCACTTTCAAAGTCAGAAACATCAACCTTGATATGCTTATTTATTGAATAGTTTTTAATAATTGATGAAAGATGATCTCTTTCATTTTTCACATCATCTACAATAGCAATATTCATATTATTATCAAAAACAAATTATGTTAAAAAAGTACTAGACTATTTTATCATAGTTAATCAATAAAAGAATAGTATTTAATTTTATGCCACAATTTTGCCACTCGTGCCAACTAATAGATTTTTTCTCCATACGATTTTAAAATACTTATTATGTGTGTTTGAGATGAAGGAGTGGAATGAATGAAGAAAGACAGTTTAGCAAAGGATATTCTTCGCCAGATTATCATCATCGTTATTGCAGTGCTTATAAACTGTGGCGGCGGTGTGTTAGCTACGCGGTTTTCATTTCCTTTCTGGTGTGATTCCCTGGGGACTGTTTTTGCGGCCTATCTTCTTGGGCCTGTCAGCGGTGCCATTATCGGTGCCGGTTCCATTATCATCTCAAGTTTTATTTCCGGCTCATTCGGTATTTATTTCATTACAAGCATTGCAATTGGTTTAATCGTTGGCTTTGCGGCCAGAAAAAAGATGTTTGAAACCTTCTTTGGTTCCATGAGCATCGCTACGATTCTTACTTTTGTTTCGATGGGCGTTTCTCTACCACTGAATTTCATTACGACAAAAGGAATGACGACAAATGTCTGGGGCGATGCCGTAATAAATTATTTAGACGAGCAGGGGCTTGGTGTCACGAGATTTATTATCGGCCAGTATTATCTTGATTTCGTTGACAAGACGCTCGCAGTGCTGATACTTCTCGCTGCGATTCATGGATATAGATACATAAAAGAAAAGCTGAAGAACAATAAGCTTTTTAACAGGAGAATAAGCAAAAAGACAGTTGCTGCAGCGCTGCTGATCTTATTTTCTTTTTCTTCATTTATCACATTATCAGGTACTGTCTATGCATCAGGAGTGACAGATTCTTCGGCAGAAGAAAATACTTCAGATGCCAATGCTTCAGAAGAAACAGAGAGTACTGCTGCAGAGACATCCTTCAGCACGGACTATAGTTCATATGTGCAGACCATTTATGACAATACGAACGGTCTTCCATGCGGCGAGGCAAATGATATAGCGACTACAAATGATGGTATTCTCTGGGTTGGAACCTATGCCGGTCTTTACAGATATAATGGCAGGGCATTCACTCATATGGATTATGATTCTGTCAAGAATGTAAACTGCCTTTACACGGATCTTGAAGGTAGGCTCTGGATTGGCACAAATGATAATGGTCTTTCCATCGCAATAAATGAAAAAATTTCAAACGTCATTACAAGTGACAATGGCCTGCCGTCTGACTCTGTCAGAAGCATTGGCGGCGGACAGAATGGTATCTATTACGTAGGTACATCCCAGGGCCTTGCCCTCGTATCTCTTGCCGGAGGCCTTCATATCATAAAGACTTTCGATACCATAGCAGATGTCATATCAATTGATACGGATAACAGCGGACGCGTAGCCTGTGTTACTTCAAGTGGCAAATTATATTATATTACTGACGGCTCGAATATAAGGAATGTCCTTGAAAATCCTGACAGCCAGTTTACTTCAGTAAAATTCACAGACGATGGCAGACTTCTTGCAGGCACAGCCGGCAATACGCTTTTTACTTACAGCATCTCAGATAATAATGTTCTCTCGCAGGGCAGTGTTATGACACTTTCCGGCATAAAGCAGATTAATGCTATATATCCAATAGAAAATGAAGATGATATTTTTGTCGTTTCAGATGAGGGAATTGGTTATCTTGATGGAGAGAATGGCTTTGTTCTGCTAAAAACCGGAGCCTTTACAAATTCCATTGAAGCTATGACAATGGATTATCAGGGAGATCTTTGGTTTGCGTCCTCCCGTATGGGACTTATGAAGATGGCATATTCAGGCGTTACTGACCTGTTTCAGACAGCAGGTCTTCCTGAAAATGTCGTAAATACGGTATACAAATGGAGTGGGTATCTATATATAGGAACAGACACAGGTCTTTATATCATGGACAGTAATACCTATTCCATAGTACAAAATGAAATCACCGCAGCTCTGGACGGCGTCAGGATCAGGTGCATTTTTGCTTCAAGTGTAAATGCATTATGGATATGCACCGATGGAAGGGGAGTTATTCGCTTAAACAATGCTGGAGAAATCACTACGATAGATAGTACCAGTGGACTGTTTGGAGATAAGGCAAGAGTAGCCATTAAATACGGTGATGGAATTGCCGTTGCAGGTAATGGCGGTATAAGCCTTATTAATGAAGATGGCAGCATAGATAATACGATAGTAACAAGTCAGGGCGCCGAAAAAATACTCTGCCTCACTGCGCTTTCTGATGGAACTTTATTAGCCGGTACGGATGGAGATGGCATTGCAGTTGTAAGGGATGGGAAAATTTCAAAATACATTACTAAAAAAGATGGAATTTCTTCAAATGTCATCTTAAAGCTTCCAAAGTACGAAAAAAATGTATTTGCTGTTACAAGTAACGGAATATGCTATTCTAATGATGGGATTAATTACGATGAGGTTACGAATTTCCCATATTCAAACAATTACGACATCTGTTTTGATAAGAATGGAAGTGCGTTTATTATCGGAAGTTCAGGAATCTATGTCACAGCTGTTGAAAACTTAATCAATAATACAAAAGATATGATTACAGAGCTCTGGAATGCAAACCAGGGTTTTACCTATGCACTTACAGCTAATGCATACAATTTCCTTGATGCCGATGAAAATTATTATGTGTCATCAAATCATGGAATTTATGAGTTCAATCTTTCTACATTTTCTGGAGATTATCACACCTATAGAATCAGCGTTCCAAAGGTTAATGTAGACGGAAGGTCTTATAATCTTGAAAACGGCATGCCATTTACTATTTCAAGGGATGCAGGCAGGGTCACTCTTTCGCCGGAAATAATCAATTACTCTACAGAGAATCCATACATTACATACACGCTAAAAGGTTTTGATAAGAAGACATATGAGATGCCGCTTTCTGAGCTTTCAGAAATAAGCTACAACAATCTTCCTGCAGGCAGATATACATTTACGATCTCTGTATTAGGCCGGGACAGGGAAACAGAGATTGAGCAGGCAAAAATGGTCTTCATAAAAGAGAAATCCCTGTATGATGAAAATTATTTTTATTTTTACTTCTTTGGAATCGCAGGAGCGAGCATAGCATGGTTTACATGGCTCATCTTCCGCACCCAGGTTGGCAGAACCTTGAAGATGCAGATGAAAGAGGTTGAAATCGCAAAGAAACAGGTTCAGATGAGTAATGATGCGATTCTTACGATTGCAAAGACGCTTGATGCAAGGGACGAAAGGACAAGCAAGCATTCTGAAAGAGTTTCTGAGTATTCTGTCATGATTGCCAGAAAGATGGGATTTTCAGAAGCAGAGTGCGAGAATCTCAGGAAGGCAGCACTTCTTCATGATATTGGAAAAATCGGTGTTCCTGATGCGATCTTAAATAAGCCGGCAAGACTTACAGATGAAGAGTATGACATTATGAAGACGCATGTTACGAAAGGCGCTGAGATCCTTAAGAACTTTACTGGCATAGACCATGTTGTGGAAGGTGCCCTTTACCATCATGAGCGGTATGATGGACATGGTTATGTGACTGGCCTTAAGGGTAAAGACATTCCTCTATACGGCAGGATCATAGGTGTCGCAGATGCATTTGATGCCATGACTGCGAACAGGGTATATAGGAAACAGCTAGACATAGATTTTGTTCTTGAAGAGCTTGTCCGATGCAGCGGCACGCAGTTTGACCCTGAAATTGCTGATATCATGATTGCCCTGGTAGTAAGTGGTGAATTAAATATCGAAGAAATTTATCACAGCAAGGAAAAGAAAGAAGGGGATGAATCATGAAAAAAAGACCAATGTTCATTATTACTGCAATAGTGGTTTTATGTATGATCATTGCCAGTGCATTTTTTTCCATGGGGAATTCAGAGAAGAATGAAACGAAGAGCAAGGTCAAGGTTGGCTTCGTCTATGTAGGTGATAATGCGACCCCTTATACCAACAATTTCATCCGTGCGGAACATGAGCTTACATCAGAATATGGTGATGAGGTCGAGATTGATACCATGGCAAATGTCAGCGAGGCAGATGGAAAAACGGCAATACAGAAGCTCGTTGATGATGGCTGTGACATTATCTTTACGACAAGCTATGGCTATGGAGAGGCCGCTAAGGAAATTGCGTCTGAGAATCCGGATGTCCAGATCTGCCAGGCTACATGTTCAAATGCAAATGAAGATTCAGTTCTTTCAAATTATCATACCTTCATGGGAGAAATTTATGAAGGAAGATATGTATCCGGTGTAATAGCAGGCGAAAAGATGAAAGAACTGATTGATGACGGCACGCTCTCAGAGAAAGATGTTGTCATTGGATATGTAGGCGCATTCCCTTATGCTGAAGTTATTTCCGGATATACTGCATTTTTCTTAGGTGTGAGGTCAGTTGTTCCAGAAGCTACAATGAAAGTAAAATATACAAATACATGGTCTGATTATGCAATAGAAAAGAGAATGGCAGCTGAGCTTATTGATGAGGGCTGCGTTCTCATTTCACAGCATTCAGATACCATCGGCCCGGCAGTGGCCTGTGAAGAGGCAAGAGCAGAGGGCAAAACTGTATATCATGTGGGCTATAACCAGAGCATGACCTCAGTTGCGCCGACGACGTCACTGGTAAGCTCCCGAATCAACTGGAAGCCATATATTACTGGTGCAGTGAAAGCAGTAATGAATAATGAGAGAATCGAAGATGTCGTAAAGGGAAATGTCAATGGCAATGATATCGGTGCTGGTTTCGACCGGGATTGGGTACAGATTGTCGAAATCAATGAAGCGTTGGTCTCAAAAGAAACAGAAGAAAAAGTAAATACAATTATTGATGAATTTAAATCTGGTGATGTTGCCGTATTCAAAGGGGATTATACCGGAGTGGATCCATTTGATGATACGGATACGATAGATCTGTCGAAGGGCTATATCGAAAATGAAAAGGCATCTGCTCCATCATTTCACTATGTTCTTAAAGATGTGATAGAAGTAGAGGATTAATTTTTAAGAAAGGCATCAAAGATGGACAAAAAAGTTGTACTTATCAGCACAGGAGGTTTCCTTGCTATTTCTATTAGAGAATCATTAAAAAAGAAAGATATAGAAGTAATAGAAATTGAGCCATCCATAGGAGAAAAAATATTATAAGGAAGCCATGATTTTTGCATGGGCAGATATTATTGATATATTATTATATTTTATTCTCCTTTTCAGTGGTGCAGTAAATCAGAATCAGATCGGTTTTATGATAGATTTTTCGATGTATGTTTCGGTAATTTACTGTGCGATAACTCTCATTGATATTATATTCAGGGACAAGGTATTATTTGAGAAGATAAAGGTGACAGTTATTGCTGCGGCAGTGCTTGCGATAAGCGGCATCCTGAATTCAATCTTTTATTATATTACGGGATATACGGGCACTTTTCTTCCACCAGGAATCGTATTTTTTACAATTGTGACAGAGATTCAGAATTCTGCAGACGTAATGAAGACGGTTAAAAAGGAAATTGAGTTTGATTCTTATAAAAAATCCCAGAAAAGCCTGCTTGCATCAGTGTCACATGAAATCCGGACACCGATTAATGCTGTTCTTGGCCTTGATAAAATGATCATAAAAGAGACCGGAGATGATAAGGTCAGGGATTATGCATTAGATATAAAAACATCTGGAGAGCTGCTGCTCTCACTCGTAAATGATATCCTGGAATTTTCCAAGATGGAGTCCGGGATCCTTCGGCTTGTACCAATCTTGAAGAACTTGGGGATATGGCAAGGAAAGGGAATTCGGAAAGCTTTGCCAGGATTGAGATGAGCACAGAAAAGCTGCTTTCTGACTACAGATCGCTGTCGGAATCAATTAATGATGTGCTTAGAATTAATGGTATAGGTAATACTACCGAAGGAAATACAAAGACGACACTACCGGAAATTTCAGAGAGTGAGCTAAAGGATGCCTATTCTGTGATTTTAGAAATGGCAGAAGCTTTTGATATTGATGGAATAAATGCTGTAGTAGAAAATCTTGAAGGATACAGGCTTTCAGATGCTGATAAAGAAAAAGTAAAGGCGATAAAACATAGTGTCAAAGAAGTAAATTATGAAGGTATTAAAAAAGCAATCAGATGATTGATTTTTTTTACAATACATTTCATTCTTATTCATAAAACCATTGAGCAAAAAATCTACTTTGTGGTAAAATAAGACCGCAGTTTTTCAAAGACGTAGACTGCATGTGTTTTTTCAAAGGAGAAAGATATGGATTCGCTTGAATTTGTCTGGACTGATGGGATGAACGATGATTTTCGTAAGTTTTTTAAGGCTACCGAAGAATACTACGATGATGTAGTAGGAGGAGACAAGGAACTTAGCAAGCAATTTGTTCCGAACAATACTCCTGCACTTATTACCCAGGTTTTGATCGTGTATGTTTCTGAAAGACCTGTGGCATGTGCCGGACTGAAGAAGTATTCTGAGAGAGCTGTCGAGATCAAGAGAATGTGGGTAGAGCCAAAATACCGCAAGAAGGGCATTGCCACAGCAATGGTTGAGGAGCTTGGTAAAAAGGCAAAAGAACTGGGTTACAAGAAGATTATCATAGAAGCACACAAAAATATGACAGAAGCTATTAAGCTTGCATCAAAGTGTGACTTTGAAAAAATCGTAGCTTATCCGCCTTATGATCATTTCGAAGGATCAGATTGCTTCGCGAAAGCGGTGGCATAAAAATAAACCTGTCTGTCATATTTTGGCAGGCAGGTTTTTTTATGCATTAGCCGATCTGGTCGTTCTGGAAGTGCGAAAGATGCTCGTATGGAAGGATGAGGCGGCCTCTGTAGAGCCCGCAGTTATCGTTCATCAGGCTGTTATTTACCGCTGCGAACATGTTTACATTTACCTTTGAAAGGTCAAGATTCTGAAGGGATGAAACCCTGTCAATAGCATCATCAAAAATTGGGAACTCGCCGACTGGAATTGAAGAACGGCGGGTTCTGTTTTTTTCCTGAATTTTCTCATAGTTTGAATGATTTGCCATGCCGATTTCAGCATAATCATCCATGTCCTTTGTACGAAGCTGCATCTCCATGTAGTTTCTTGAAATATTATCAAAGAAGGTAATATGAAGTGAGCGGTAGCCGGAAGCTTTCGGATGCAGGATGTAGTCGCGGTAATATGGCTTTACTTCGTCTGAAAGCGGAGAATCGGAAAGATCCTGGCGCATAGATGAGGTCTCAGCAGTAAAGCCAAATTTCTCCATGAATTTCGGAAGGGTATTCGCAATCTCGTAGAGGTATTTGACCTCGACATCTTCCCTTTTTTCGCCTTCCTTTAGATGACATTCGGGGAAGGAAACGACGAACCGGTAGGCAATCAGATCCCTGAACCGGTTCAGACAATTTTTAATATCCGGAAGAGCGGGAAATGCCTTATTTTTTGTATAGAAATCATCTATGAACGAGACGATGTAGCCATTATATTTTTCTTCTGTGCGGATAAGAGATTTAATCCTGCCACGGAAGGTAAATGCGAGATATGGATACTCTTTCGTGAGATATTTATAAAAATTCAATATCCTCTGGGATTCTGAGGTAAGGAATTCATTATGCTCAAGAAGTTCGGTATACTGGATCAGAAAATTGCTATGATTCAGATCCATTATATTGTCATTTTTCTCGGCAGCCTTCTTCATGTCGTCGGAAAATTCGTGGAGAATACGGAGAACCGTATGACCATCGTATAAATAATCGTCAAGTTTAATCATTACAAAACCAAAATAACATCATTAGTGACAATATGTGGGAATATCAGCCTCTCCCCAACAGTAATTTTAACGGATTATTTCCGATGATTGCCATCGAAATAACAATTTATTATATATAGAAATGGAAATTATTTCAAGACGATTTCATGCGCTGTATATAAGTTTTTTGCAGTCCTGCAGGGAAATTTGTATTATTTTCCCAGCAGTCTTAAAATAAGCCTTCTTTCGAGTTCTGGCAGAACACCGAAGGTGTATGGAATATTCACCCTTTCAGTCCATTTGTGGGCATCACTTCCGTAGTCACCGATGTTGAGTGTCGGAATGGAAAGGTCTTTGATCTCTTCAATCGGGACCTTCATGGTACTTTCACATAGAGGGAAATTATTCTTAAGCACATCAATAGATGCTTCATCATCATCGATGGAAAGATAGCTCGAGTCTGAGAGAGAAGGATAATAACGCAGGATTCTGAAATCTATTTTTTTCTCAGATGAAACTTCATTCAGGACAGAAGATAATATATCATACAGCATTTGTCCATTTTTTGAAACAGCTTTGGCAGCTGATGGTTTTGAAGAAGTATTTCCTGCGCAGGCTACATTATGATTTTCTTCATATTTTACGCAGCAGTGTGGCACGAAAGGTGGTGCGTAATAGAGAACTACAGTGGGATCCGTAATCTTAGCTTCTGCCATAAGATAGCGGATTAATGCAATTGGCATCTCCCTTACATCAGTGCCATTATCTTCTTCATCGTTCTTTATCGCAGTCATTTTATTATGGAGAGATTCTTTCGAATCTCCAGAGCCTTTTATAGCTTCTTGGAAAAGTTCATCAAAGCTCATAATATTTACAGAAAATTCTCTCGGGCTATAAGGAAGGTGGTTCCTGCCATCGAAAATTTTCTGGTTCTGACGGGTCGTTTCGATGGCTTCGTTAACAGCTTCCTTTGCTGCATTTAAAAGCTCTTCTGTAATTTTCCCCATCGGTTTCTCATAGACAAAGTAATTAAAATAGAGAAAAGCTTCCTTTGAAGTCTGAACATTGTACCAGTCCTTCAAATCCTTCATTTTAAGGGCAATAGGAGGGCAGGCCATTTCACCTTTTGCGAGATCTGCAAAATCAGAAGAATATTCGATTTTTTCCATTAATTTTGTAGCAATTAGTGAAGCGTCAAGACCTTCAAAGCACTGCCCTACATGGGTTTCACGTCCTAATATATAGAAGCATGGCAGGATTTTTCCGCCCATCCCTGTATATATCGTAATTCCTGGATCATCCGGGTAAAGCTTTGTCGTAAAATCATTATTTAACGCACAGATAAAATCATATTTTTTTTCATCTCGCAGCGCCTTGAAGGCAGGCAGTGAGGTGATGATTCCTGTGTGGGCGTTTTCCTCTACAGGATTAAATGAAGCGACTATGTTACCGCATAGTTCTTCTGGATGTTCTGAAAATTCCTTCATCAAAACCATGAAGACACTGTCACCGCTCTTCATATCACTTGCACCGCGGCCGAAAAGAAAATCACCGCTTTCAAGATCATTTCTGATATCATCTGGGAGAGAGAGCTTCTTCATTTCGCTTAATAGTTCATCCGGTTTTGTTGCAAATTCTTTGAGTGGACCAAAATCATCAATTCCGACAGTGTCGATATGTCCGTGAACGAGAATTGTAGGAATTTTTTCGCCGGGTGCGAATTCCCTGCCGGTGCCATTTATGACAACAATGACAGAGCGCCTGTCAAGAGCATCTTCTGGAATTTTCTGAATGAGAATATTATTAGGATGTGCTTTGAAATATGGAAGAGACCTGAAATATTCCTCAATGAATAAGGCAATATCTTTTTCACCAGATGTGCCATTAATGCTTTTTATATTAATAAGTTTTTTCGTGAGGTCAAGGCATTTCTGATTTATCATAACTAAACTCCATTCGTCACTGCTGAAATATTATCTTCAGGCTTCTCCATTCATGAACATCCTGTCATTTACTTTCTTGATATGTTTTGAAAGCGCCAGGCGCGCAAAATCGTATTTCTGCTTTTTTATATATGAAATAATTTCTTTGTGCTCATTTAAGGCTTCTGGGATATTAAATGCCAGGGTGCCTGACAGAATATTGCAGCGCATCATCATAGTGTTTAAGGATTTGATATTTTCTATTAGAAGATCATTATCAGAAAAGGTAGCAAGCTCGCAGTGAAATTCACAGTCCAGCTTGGAAAAAGTAATGAGGCCGTGTTTATCATAGGGATCTGCCTCTTTCTGTTCAGTCAGTATATCTTCAAGCTTCTTTGCGATTTCTGGTTTGTCTGTGACTGGCGGATTGAAAATCATGGGTTCAAGAGCAAGCCGCATCTCTGTAATTTCATTTACTTCTTTTCTTGTGGGGCGGGCTACGAAAGTGTGGCCGGTCGCATCTTCTGAAACGATTTTTTCAAACAATAGTCTTTGAAGGGCGGTACGTACCGGAGTACGGCTGATGTTCAGATGATCAGAAATTTGTTTTTCCTTCAGCATCGTACCAGGTTTGTATACACCCGTGAAGATTTCGTCACGCAGTTTTTCATAGGCCTCGTTTTCAAGAGTGCTTGTTTTATTTGTAGATTTTGCCATATTTATCACTCTTTCTGATGCTGTATCCTATTTGTTGTGAACGAATTATAAGTTAGAATAAGAAAAAAATCAAGGAAAATGTATACAAAAAATCAAAGATATTAAAAATTATGTAAAATAAATGTTGACAAGCGATAGTATATGTGCTAAAAATGTGTACATAATTCAAACGGGAATAGCAATTACAGACTACCAACGAAGGTATCACGAAAAAAAAGCGTGGTACTTTTTTTATTTTCTGTTATACTATTCCGATAAAGTGTTAAAGGTTTGAAGGAAAAGTTTAGGAGGCAAATTATGAAAATGAAGAAGATTGCAGCATTCATGCTTGCAGCAGCAACCGCCTTTTCAATGGTCGGCTGCGGTAGTTCATCAAGTTCATCATCAGACACCAGCACAGACACAAGTACAGAGGCAGAAGACACATCAAGCGATACATCAAGTGATACATCTTCAGATACAAGCTCTGACAGCTCAACTGCTGCAAGATCTCTTGACGAGATCAAGTCATCAGGCAAAGTCATCATGGCTACAAATGCTGAGTTCGAGCCTTTCGAATACAAGGATGGCAATGATATCGTAGGTATCGATCCTGATATCGCACAGAAGATTGCTGATAAGCTTGGCGTTGAGCTTGAGATTTCTGATATTTCATTTGATTCATGCATCCCTGCAATCAATTCCGGCAAGGCTGATTTCGTTGCAGCAGGTATGACAGTTACTGAAGACAGAAAGAAGAATGTTGATTTCTCAGATCCATATTACAATGCAGGTCAGGCTATCATCGTTCCAGTTGATTCTGATATTACCAAGAAGGAAGATCTTGAAGGCAAGAAGGTCGGTGTACAGACAGGTACTACAGGTGATACTTACTGCACAGATGAAGATGGCTCAAGTGAAGTAAAGATCGGTAATGAAAATGTAAGCCGTTATACAAAGGGTATGGATGCAGTTTCAGATCTTATGAATGGCCGTATCGATGCAGTTGTAATCGATAACTTCCCAGCTCAGAAGCTCGTTGAGAAGAACCCAGACAAGATCAAGGTTCTTGACGACCCGCTTACAACTGAGGAATACGCTATTGCCTGCCCTAAGGGATCAGAGCTTGTTGATACAATCAACGAAGTTCTTAAGGACTTAAAGGATTCAGGCGAGCTTGATGAAATTATTTCAAAGTACAGCAGTGATGAGTAATCACTGAATTGTTGGGGGCGAGGTCAGATTTGCCCCCAATGTTGTTTATTCAGCAAAGAAAATATAATATGCGTTTTATGCTAGCATACAAAAAGCATATTATATTTTCTTTGGCGTGGCGGCGTAGCCGCCCGGGAGCCCAGCAAGCTCGAATTTCATTGAAATTCGAGCTTGGGCTAATGAATAATATTATTATAGCTACGTTAGATGGAGATTAGCTATGGAATCAATTTCCGAAAAGTTTTACGATGCCTTCGTAAAAAATGACAGATGGATGTACATCACGAATGGTCTTAAAAATACGGTGATCATTACCGCATTTGCCTTAATCATTGGTGTTGTGCTCGGTGTCATTGCAGCCATTGTAAAGGTTTCATACGCCAAGAAAACGAAAAAGGGCGTGGGGCTTTCAATTGCAAATGCAATTGTTACAATTTATCTTACCCTGATTCGAGGCACACCTACAGTCGTACAGCTGATGATTATGTATTTCGTCATCTGGAAATCCGGAGCTCCTGTAGCGGTTGCCATTGTTTCCTTTGGTATCAATTCAGGCGCATACTTAGCAGAGACCTTCCGTTCCGGTATTCAGTCAGTAGGACGTGGCCAGGAAGAGGCAGGACGTTCTTTGGGATTAAGCTATGGTCAGACAATGCGGAAGATCATTCTTCCACAGGCTTTCAAAAATGTTGCACCTGCCGTATTTAATGAGTTTATTACCTTATTAAAGGAGACATCTATAGCAGGCTATGTTGGCATCCAGGATCTCACAAAGGGCGGCGATATTATCAGGTCTCAGACATATGATGCTACTACACCGCTTCTCCTTGTTGCAGCAATCTATCTTGTTATTGTAATCGGTCTGACGCAGATCTTGAGAGTAATCGAGAGGAGGTATGCAGTCAGTGATCAGCGTTAAAAATTTACATAAAACCTTTCACAATTCCAAAGGCGCAAACGAAGTATTAAAAGGAATTGATGCGGAGATAAAGGATGGCGAGAAAGTTGTTATCATCGGACCATCCGGTTCTGGCAAGAGTACATTCCTACGCTGCATGAATCTTCTTGAAACTCCTACTGAAGGAGAAATCTGGTTTGATGGAAAGAAGATAAATGATCCGAAGGTCAATGTCGATGAAGTCAGGGCTCAGATGGGCATGGTCTTCCAACAGTTCAATCTCTTTCCGAATATGACCGTTCGTGAGAACATTACCCTTGCTCCTGTCATGTTAAAGAAGATGACAAAAGATGAGGCTGATGACAAGGCAATGAAGCTACTTAAAAGAGTAGGACTTGAAGACAAATCCGAGTCATATCCGGGGCAGCTTTCAGGCGGGCAGCAGCAGCGAATTGCGATTGTCCGTGCGCTTGCGATGAATCCGAAGATGATGCTATTTGATGAGCCGACATCCGCTCTCGATCCTGAGATGGTTGGCGAAGTTCTGAACGTTATGAAGGAGCTTGCTGAAGAAGGCATGACGATGGCAGTCGTCACACATGAGATGGCTTTTGCAAAGGAAGTTGCAAACAGAGTCTTCTTCGTTGACTACGGCAAGATTCTCGAGGAAAATACACCGGAAGAATTCTTTAATAATCCGCAGCATCCGAGGGCAAAGGACTTTTTGTCGAAGATACTGTGATTAATTATTAAATAATTAGGAAAACCTATAGCGTTAAGGCAGAGGGATAGTTTTCGAACTTAACTATTTAGAAGAGATTCATTGTTTTTCAATGTTTCACATTATATCGAGTGCAAGTCTGCACTCGATTTTTTTACAAAAATTCAGATTGATTTCAAATTAATTTTCATCTTTATTATTGTTAGAGCTGCATCGCAGCACAGCAATCCATATTATCAGCACCAATAGTTTTGTTTATGAAGGAGGCAGTCATGAGCTATTTTTTCTTAGACGGTTATGAAGACATGGAAATGTACTCTCCGGGTGAGCAGCCGCAGGACAGACCATATATCAAGCTGAATGCAAATGAATCTTCCTATCCGCCATCGCCGGCAATTCTCACTGCGCTTTCCCAGGTGCAGATCAATTCGATGTCGCACTATGAAGACCCTTACAATAAGCAGATTCGTAAAGCCATTGGCGATCGCTATGATTTCTCTCCGGAGCAGGTTTTCGTCGGAAACGGCGCTGATGAGGTCATCGGCTTTATCATGATGAGTTTTTTCAGAGAAGGCTTTAATATTGCATCTGCTGATATTACTTATGATTTCTACAGGACTTATGCAAAGACCTTCCACCTCAATTATATTCAGATTCCGCTGAAGGACGATTTCTCGATTGATGTTGATAAATTTGTAGATGTTGATTCTGATATTATCCTGCCAAATCCTAATAACCCTATTGGAAAAGCTCTGCCGGTTTCTGAGATAGAGCGGATTGTCGCCAAGGATCCAAAGAGGCTTGTCATTATCGATGAAGCCTATATTGACTATGGCGCAGACACCTGCCTTCCGCTTGTAAATAAGTATTCAAACCTCATCGTTGTTCAGACATTTTCAAAATCGAGGAATATGCCTGGTGCAAGAATCGGTTTCGGCATTGCTGATAAAGAACTAATAGATGAGATGCGAAAGGTAAAGTTCTGTGTGAGCCCGTTCAACCTGAATACCCTGTCGCAGTCGATAGGAATTGCTGCCGTAAATGATACAGAGTACCTGAAGGAATGTACAAGCCGTACGATTGAAATCCGCCGCTGGATGCAGGATGAGCTTATGAAGGATGGCTATCATGTCATCCCGACGCTCACAAACTTCGTCTTTTTCAGGGTAGATCATATGCCTGCTTCACTAATGGCTGCTAAGCTAAAGGAACGCGGCATCCTGATCCGGCACTATGATGACGAAAGAATCAAGGATTATCTTCGAATCACAATCGGCACCCGCGCCGAGATGGAGCTTGTGATGAAGTATATCAGGGAGATTGCAGAGGAATATAAGAAAGAAAGCATGAAAAAAGCATCGTAAGGGCGTTTTGCAATTTCTGCTTTGCTGATAATATAAGGATTTTCTTAAGGAGCAATAATATGGCTACATTACAGATGTATATGAACGAAAGTAAAATTGAGAATACTTTTGAGTCACCAGTCTACCGCGAGGTCTGGGGCGACGATTTTGGCGTTCCAAATGCGATTGGAAAAATAAAGAAGATTGCCGTGCACCGTCCGGGCAAAGAGCTTGAATGGATGAAGCAGGCAAAGTACGAAGAAGAGGCTGGGTCATTAATTCTGAAAGATGAGAAGGGCAGAATCCGTTCATACTGGAAGGGCGACACATTCCCGGATATCGGGCTCATGCAGGAGCAGCATGATGCTATGACGAAGGTGCTCCGTGATGAGGGCATCGAGGTCATAAACTGGGATGATCCGAAGCATTACTGGACAAATATGACCTTTGCAAGAGATTTTGCAGAAATGACACCGAATGGCGCGATTCTTTCAAGATATGCGATGTATTTTCATCAGGGAGAGACCGTTCTCGGCCAGAAATTCCTTGCAGATCATGGCGTTCCGATCATCGGAGCCATCCAGGGAAAAGGAACGATGGAAGGCGGCTCCTTCTGCCTTCTGGATAGAAAAACAGCCATCGTCGGCCGATCTGTCAGAATCAATGATGAAGGAATCGAGCAGATGAGGCAGCTTCTTGCACTCCAGGGGATCGAACTCATCGTCATCGATATGCCGGCATTCTATATCCATCTCGATGAGACCTTTATTCCGGTTGACAAAGATAAAATCCTCTGCTCGACCTTCATCCTTCCATTCTGGTTCCTGAAGCTGATGCAGGACAGAGGCTGCAAGATCATTGAAACTGACCGTGACGATCCATTCCTTACGAACAACTGCCTTACCCTCGAGCCTGGCAAAGTCCTTTTCTCCGCAAAGGGTGTCCGTACCATAAAAAATCTCGAGGCAGCAGGTGTCGAAGTCATCCCTGTCGATATCTCTGAAATCAATAAACTTGGCGGCGGAATCCACTGCTCGACAATAGAACTGAAGAGGGATGAAGTTTAGTGCCAGAAGTCGATTGGCTCGTAGTCCATGAGCTTTGCAAGATACCCCTTGGCTTTGAGTTCCGCCTGAATGAGATCAAGTATTTCCGTGCTGTCAGCTGAGACAGTATGATAATGAAATCCGGATGTGATATCCGATAGAAGTGATGATTTCCCGTCTTTGAAAGCATCAAGATATTTCTTGACATCAAGGCGGGATTTTATTTTGAGCGGAGCAGTGATGATACCGTACACCTTGTGGTAGACAAAAACATCTTCAACTGTACCGCCTAAGTCGACAATTGTAGTGAGTTCATCCTCGGTCTGCCCTTTTGTGTGCCAGACTTTGAAGACTCTTGAAATATTCTTGTCGTCACCGTGAAGGATGTAGCCGCGGTTTGCAGAGGCAATATTCTGTCCGTTTGCACGAAGAAGAGCCACGTCATTTACAATGACCTGGCGGCTGACACCAAGCTTTTCTGCGAATTTGCTGGCAGAGACCGGATTCTTGCTTCTGTGAAGCGTCTTTATGATGTATTTTCTTCTTTCTGTTCCGTCCACGGCAATATCTTTCTATATTATCTTCAGCATATCAAATTCATATGATGAAAGACCAACAACTTATCATAAGAATATATTAAATCTTATTAATCAAATAGCAATACAGTAATAATAATTATACAAAATGTCCACTCAAATGGCCATTAATATACTGAGCAAATATTAATGTAAAAATAGTGATTTTACTAATTACTTGCTCAGGCAGAGAACAAAATATTATTCTATCGGGTGCAGATTCTTCAGTGACAGGTCAAGAATCGGTGCAGAATGTGTAAGTGCGCCGCTTGAAATGTAATCAACTTTCAAGTCCTTGATTTTCTCGATATTTTCCTTTGTGACATTTCCAGAAATCTCAATTTCGGCTGTGCCATTAATAATACCAATGGCCTCTTTCATAGTATCGTGATCCATATTATCAAGCATGATAATGTCAGCACCGGCCTCGGCAGCTTCTTTAACCTGGTCGAGGGTTTCAACCTCTACTTCGATTTTCCTTACGAAAGGGGCGTAGGATTTTGCCATAGTGACGGCTTCCCTGACGCCGCCGGCTGCACCTATATGGTTGTCCTTAAGTAAAACGCCATCGGAGAGATTGTATCTATGGTTGTGACCGCCGCCGACTGTGACTGAATATTTTTCGAACACGCGGTTGTTTGGCGTAGTTTTTCTGGTATCAAGAAGCTTTATCGTAGTGCCGGTAAGAAGGGATGCGACTTCGTGAGTGTATGTAGCAATGCCGCTCATTCTCTGAAGATAATTCAAAGCTGTGCGCTCGCCTGAAAGTAATACACGGATGTCTCCGGTAATCTCGGCAAGTTTTTCGCCCTTCTTAATTGTGTCTCCATCCTTAAAAAAGACATTAAATTTTGTCGTATTATCCAAAAGGGAGAATACCCGCTCGAAGACCTGGATACCGCAGAGGATGCCATCCTGCTTTGCAATGAGGTCGACCTCTCCCATTTTGCTCCCTGGCATTACGGCATTTGTCGAAACGTCCTCGTATGTGATGTCTTCCTTTAAGGCGCTTAAGATTAACGGATCTACATTTAATTTTAATGTTGCTTCATCAAACATGTGTTACTTCCTTCTTGTTCATTAATTATTGATTTGAGACGCTGACCGGTGTTGTTCACTGCTCTGGCGAAAAATTAATTTAGAGCTTTGATTGGTCCTGATAAAACTGTCAAATAAAATCAGGCATAGATTATTTCTATATTATTATGCATTAACCGCATCATCCAGCGCATGGACATTTACCTCGTGCTTCAGCTTCTCGTGATTGGCCTCAGCAATGCGCTTCTTCTCTTCGAGCTTCTTCTGGTCTTCAGCGTCAGCTTCTTCCATTGCATTTAATACGAGAGTCCTGTATTTCTTCTCGAGTGCTTCAGCATCCTTGTATTCTTCAAGGTCGAAAGCATCAATAATGGCTTTTTTTGTGGCTTCATCTACAGGAGCAGCTGCCTTTTCTTTTTCAATCATATCATTTGCAGCGCGCTTTGCAAATACCATGCTCTCGAGGAGGGAGTTGCTTGCGAGACGGTTCTTTCCATGAACGCCGTTGCAGGCTGTTTCGCCGACTGCATAGAGATGGTTCATCGAAGTCTCTGACTCGTGATTTACCCAGACACCGCCCATGTAGTAGTGCTGTGCAGGAACTACAGGAATGCATTCCTTTTCAGGATCATAGCCCTGCTCTTCGCAGTGCTCGACGATATTTGGGAAATGATTCTTGAGCTGAATCGTAGGAATAGGACGAAGGTCTTCCCAGACATGCTCTGTCTTGTCCTTTTTCATCTGCTTCTGGATGGCTTCGGAAACGACATCTCTCGGAAGCAGCTCATTTACAAATCTATGATAATCCTTGTCGTAGAGCTTTGCGCCTTCGCCGCGGACACTTTCTGAAATCAGGAATGAACGGTCCTCAGGATTTTCAGAATAAAATGTCGTCGGGTGAATCTGGATGTAGTTTACATTTTTAAGGCGTATTCCGTGCTTGATTGCAATGGCAACGCCGTCACCGGTTAGATGACGGAAATTTGTAGAATGTCTGAACAGTCCGCCGACACCGCCTGTTGCCATGACGACTTCATCAGTCTCGACCTTTTCAAGCGTTCCATCCTGATGGCGGATAACTGCACCATAGCAGACATTATTCTTTGAAATCACATCAAGAAGAGTGGTGTATTCCAAAATTGTGACGTTAGAAAGCTCACGCACTGCTGCGAGAAGATGCGTCGTGATTTCCTTTCCCGTGATGTCTTCGTGGAAAAGAATCCTGTGATGGGAATGCGCGCCCTCTTTTGTGAAAAGGAAATTGCCATCCTTGTCCTTTGCAAAGCGGACGCCGACCTTTTCGAGATCAGCAATTACGCCCTGAGACGAACGGATCATGATATCGACGGATTCCTTGTCATTTTCGAAGTGTCCGGCCTTCATCGTGTCTTCAAAATAAGAATCGTAGTCGCTTTCGTCTTTCAGCATGCAGATGCCACCTTGGGCAAGCATCGAGTCATTGCTCTCGACATCGCTCTTCGTGATGATTGTAATTTTTTTTTCTCTTGGCAGGTTCAGTGCAAGATAAAGTCCTGAACAGCCGCAGCCTGCGATTAATATATCGGTTTTCATAATGCCACAACTTTCTAAATACGAGGCCATTTCTATGCAGAAGTAATGTGAAGAACATGTAAAATATTCACCCTAAAATCCTTCTGTAGTGATTTAGACACGGATTATATACTCTTTTTTTGTTACTGTCAAGACACCTGTCGAGACAAATTACTTGACATGTGGATACATTGCTTTTATAATGCAGAAAATTGAAAAGTCGCTCCCGCACGGACAATGCTGTCTCACGCACGTCGT
>ONHZ01000051.1 GCA_900317755.1 uncultured Lachnospiraceae bacterium | reverse complement strand
AGAAATACTCAAGAGGCTGAAGAGGCGCCCCTGCTAAGGGTGTAGGTCGGGTGACCGGCGCGAGGGTTCAAATCCCTCTTTCTCCGTGAGGCCGAGAGTATCGAGGCCGAGCCCTAAATGGGGTCCCCGAAAATCGTAGATTTTTGGGGTAAAGGAGCCGTAATGAAGCGCCAAGGACTGTCCGCTTGCGGACATGTCCGAAAAGCGAAATTCACGGCGACGTCGTGGCGCCATAGCCAAGTGGTAAGGCAAAGGTCTGCAAAACCTCTATCACCAGTTCGAATCTGGTTGGCGCCTCTATTAATAAAAGCGATTGGATATTTTCCAGTCGCTTTTTTATTATCAAAAAATTCGGTACATTTTCATGCACCGGATTAATTATTAAATTTATGATTCTTTACTCGTCTGAACCAGAATCTCCGTCACCTGAACCAGCTGCATCAGATGCATCTGTATTCACAGATTCAGCGGTTTCATCAGATGTTCCATCATCATCCTTCTTCTCATCTTCCTCTACAATTGCTTCTTTCCTTACCTTTGCAATTGAAGCAACCTTTTCATTATCTTTGAGGTTGATGAGCTTGACACCGCTTGTGACTCTGCCCTGGAGTGCAGTATCCTTTACTTCGATTCTGATGATGATGCCTGACGTATTGATGAGCATCATTTCATCGTCTATTGTCACTACCTTTACGCCGACGACATAGCCTGTCTTGTCGGTGATCTTGTAGCAGCGGACACCCTTGCCTCCTCTGTGGTGAAGCGGGAATTCCTTGATTTCCGTGCACTTGCCAAGACCTTTTTCTGAAACGATCAGTGCTGAGTCACCCTGGGAAGTAAGCTGCATGGCGATTACCTTATCTCCATCGTCAAGCGTCATTCCAATGACACCATAGGATGCCCTGCCAGTCGAACGAACCTCTCCTATATTGAATCTCACCGCCTGGCCATATCTCGTAAAGAGCATTGCTTCATCATTATTCGTGACACGCTTTACAGCAATTAAGATATCGTCATCGCGAAGATTTATTGCCTGAAGACCGTTCTTTCTGATATTTGAGTACTCGGAAAGCTTTGTCTTCTTTACCATTCCGTTCCAGGTAGCCATGATGAAGTACTCATCTTCAGGATAATTTCGCATTGTCATGATAGATGTGATTTTTTCATCTGGCTGGAGATTCAGGATATTTACAATTGCAACACCTCTTGCCGTCCTTGAAGATTCAGGAATCTTATAGACCTTCAGCCTGTATACACGACCTTTGTCTGTGAAGAACAGCATATCATGGTGAAGCGTGGTCTGGATCATCTCGACAATGAAGTCTTCTTCTATTGTCTCCATGCCCTTAATTCCCTTGCCGCCTCTGTGCTGCGTCGAGAAATTGTCAATTGGCATACGCTTGATGTAGCCAAGCTTTGTAAAGGTAACGACTGTCTCAGAATCAGGAATCAGATCCTCTGCCTCGAATTCATTATCATCATAGGTAATTTCAGTTCTTCTGTCATCACCGTATTTATCAGCGATTTCAAGGATTTCTGTCTTTATGACGCCAAGAAGTAATTTTTCATCGGAAAGAATAGCCTTGTATTCTTCAATCTTTTTCTTCAGCTCTGCATACTCTTCTTCAAGTTTTGAACGTTCCAAGCCTGTAAGAGCACGAAGCCGCATATCAACAATGGCCTGTGACTGGGCATCAGAGAGGCCGAATCTTGACATAAGGGAAGTCTTTGCTGTCGCAACATCAGGTGAATTACGGATAATCTGAATGACTTCATCGATATTGTCAAGTGCAATGAGCAAACCCTCTAAGATATGGGCACGCTCCTCGGCTTTATTCAGATCATACTTTGTACGCCTTGTAACAACATCTTTCTGATGGTCAAGGTAGAGATTCAGCATCTCGAGAAGGTTTAATACCTTTGGCTCATTATTTACAAGGGCAAGCATGATGACGCCAAAGGTGTCCTGAAGCTGTGTATGCTTGTAGAGCTTGTTCAGCATAATATTCGGATTTACATCACGGCGGAGCTCTATTGAAATCCTCATGCCTTCACGGCTTGTCTCATCTCGTAAATCCGTGATGCCGTCAAGCTTCTTATCCTTTACCAAATCAGCGATGCTTTCAACAAGGCGGGCTTTGTTTACATTGTAAGGAAGCTCTGTTACGACAATCCTGTTCTTGCCATTTGCCATCGGCTCGATATTTGTAACAGCTCTTACCTTAATCTTGCCGCGGCCTGTACGGTAGCATTCCTCGATTCCGGCCTTGCCTAAAATCTCGGCACCAGTAGGGAAATCAGGTCCCTTGATGATTTCCATGACTTCTTCTATCGTCGTGTCACGGTTTTCATTGACCTGATTGTCAATGATTTTTACAACGGCATTGATTGTCTCACGGAGATTATGAGGAGGAATGTTTGTCGCCATTCCGACGGCAATACCGGTAGTTCCGTTTACAAGAAGATTTGGAAATCTAGATGGAAGAACTACAGGCTCTTTTTCAGTTTCATCGAAATTCGGTGTAAAGTCAACAGTATCTTTATTCAGATCCTGCAGCATTGCCATCGAAATCTTTGAAAGACGGGCTTCAGTGTACCTCATGGCAGCAGGGCTGTCGCCATCGACTGAACCGAAATTTCCATGGCCGTCAACTAGAGGATATCTCGTATTCCATTCCTGGGCGAGATTTACCAAAGCGCCATAAATAGAACTGTCTCCATGCGGATGGTATTTACCCATTGTATCACCAACGATACGGGCGCACTTTCTATGCGGCTTATCCGGCGTATTTGAAAGCTCTATCATAGAGTAAAGAACTCGTCTCTGTACAGGCTTTAGTCCATCCCTGACATCCGGAAGTGCACGGGAAGCAATTACACTCATCGCATAATCTATGTATGAAGACTCCATCGTCTTCTTTAAGTCAACTTCCTTTATGCTGTCGGAATTATTAATATTGTCGAACTCGTTGTCTTCCATCTTTTATCCTTTATATATCAAGATTCTCTACAAACTTCGCATTTTCCTCAATGAACTCTCTTCTCGGCTCGACCTTGTCGCCCATGAGAATAGAAAATGTAAGGTCTATTTCTGACTGGTCGTCGTCATCGATCATAACCTTCTTTAAGACTCGCCTTTCAGGATCCATTGTCGTTTCCCAGAGCTGGTCTGCATCCATCTCGCCAAGTCCCTTGTATCGCTGAATCTTGATATTCTTGTCACGGCCGATTTCATTTAAGATCTTGTTCTGCTCTTCGTCGTTGTAGGCGTACCAGACTTTGTTGTTCTTTTCAATCTTGTAGAGAGGAGGCATAGCAAGATAAACATGCCCCTGCTTGATGAGCTCCGGCATAAATCTATATAGGAAGGTCAGCATCAATGTATCAATATGCGCGCCATCGACATCGGCATCCGTCATGATAATGATTTTGTCATAACGCAGTTTAGAAATATCAAAATCATCATGGATTCCGGTACCGAAGGCTGTAATCATAGCCTTTATTTCTTTATTTTCATAAATATGCTCTTCGCGGGCTTTTTCGACATTTAAAATCTTTCCACGAAGAGGAAGGATGGCCTGTGTCGCACGGCTTCTTGCTGTCTTTGCTGAACCGCCTGCGGAATCTCCTTCGACGATGAAAATTTCACAATTCTTCGGGTCTTTGTCTGTACAGTCGGCTAATTTTCCAGGAAGTGAAGTAGAATCAAGAGCTGATTTTCTTCTCGTAAGGTCTCTTGCCTTTCTGGCAGCAGCACGGGCACGCTTTGAAAGAATGGACTTCTCGCAGATTATCTTTGCAGTAGAAGGATTCTGCTCAAGAAAATAGGTAAGCTTTTCAGTAACGATGCTTTCAACAGCAGAACGAGCTTCCGTATTTCCAAGCTTCTGCTTTGTCTGGCCTTCAAACTGAGGCTCCTCAATTTTTACAGAAATAATGGTAACAAGACCTTCTCTGATGTCATCGCCGGTAAGCGGCTCTTCATTTTCCTTCAGTATCTTGTGGTCAAGCGCATACTTATTGAAAACTTTTGTAAGCGCAGCCCTGTATCCAGCAACATGCGTGCCGCCCTCAGGCGTAATAATATTGTTTACGAAGCCAAGGCAGGTCTCATTGTAAGAATCATTGTGCTGCATGGCTACTTCAACCATGACCTTGTCCTTCATGCCTTCGCAGTAGATCACTTCCGGATAGAGGACTTCATTTCCGCGGTTTAAGTATGAGACAAATTCCTTGATTCCGCCTTCATAATGGAATACATCTTCCCTTGCAGGTTCAACTCTATCATCGTGAAGCGTAATCTTTAGATTTTTCGTAAGGAAAGCTGTTTCCCTGAGCCTTGTCTTTAAGGTATCATAATCAAATACAGTCGTCTCAAAAATCTCTTCATCCGGCATAAAAGTAACCTGTGTACCCGTATCAGTCATTTCACAGGTTCCGATTTCCTTAAGTGGATAGCAGACATTTCCTCTGGTATATCTCTGCTCATAGATTTTTCCTTCACGCTTGATTTTAACTTCAAGATACTCTGAAAGTGCATTTACGACGGATGCACCGACACCGTGAAGACCACCGGAAACTTTATATCCGCCACCGCCGAATTTACCGCCTGCATGAAGAATGGTAAATACGACTTCTACAGCAGACTTTCCAGCCTTGTGGTTTATGCCTGTAGGAATACCACGGCCATTATCTGTGACTGTGCATGAACCATCTTTATTAATCACGACGGTAATCTCTGAGCAGAAGCCTGCCAGTGCCTCATCTACAGAATTATCAACAATTTCATATACAAGATGATGAAGACCTCTCGGGCCCTGGGAACCTATATACATGCCAGGACGTTTTCTGACTGCCTTCAGTCCTTCCAGAATCTGAATCTGGTCAGCGCCATAATCTTCTTCGTCTTTTAAGTCTGCCATATTTATATCTCCTCACAATTAACTTTTCCAGCCTTCACTTCGAAAATCCTATCAATCGACATTCTTTCTTTGATGAAATCATCAATACCTGTACAGGTCACAATGGTCTGCACATCATTTAATGATGAAAGCAGCATCTTCTGCCTGTTTCTGTCCAGCTCCGAAAGCACATCATCAAGTAAAAGCACAGGTTCCTGATGAATAGAATTTTCAATCATCTTTATTTCTGAAAGCTTTAATGAAAGTGCACAGGTCCTTTTCTGTCCTTCCGAACCAAAGGTCCTAATGTCTTTTCCATCAATTTCAAAAATAATGTCATCCCTGTGCGGGCCTGCTGTCGTAGTCCCGGCTCTTAAATCTCTTTCTGTATTTTTTTCAAGTACATCAGAAATAGCTTCTGCCGTAACATCAGGACTGTATGTCACAACCGGTTCTTCCCTGCCGCCTGAAAGGTTTTTATGAATATCTTTTACAATAGGCGCAAGGTCAAGCACAAATGCTTCCCGCCGGCGGATTACCTTTTTTCCGTACTCTGCAACCTTCTCATTCCATACAGGAAGCGTATCCCGGAGTGATGGTTCATTATATATATCCTTCAGAAGCTGGTTCCTGTTCATCAAGGCTTTCTTGTACTGGCTTAAATCAGAAAGATAAATCTTATCAATCTGGCAGAGTTCCGTATCTAGAAATCTTCTTCTTTCCTGAGGACCCTGCTTAATAATTTCAAGATCATCAGGTGAAAAAAGAATAATATTTAAGATGCCAAACAAATCCGAAGCCCTTTTCAAAGGAACCCTGTTTACTGCTATTCCCTTTTTTTTATTTTTCTTCAGATGAATATCAATCCTTACATCCCGGCCATTTTTTTCTACTATAGTCTTGATATGTGCCTCATCCATGCCAAAACGGATCATCTCACTGTCATGGCAGTTTCTAAATGATCTCGAAGTCCCGGAAACAAAACAGGCTTCTAGTAGATTCGTCTTTCCCTGGGCATTATCTCCAAATATGATATTGTTCTTCTTATCAAATGTAAGTTCAAGGCTTTCATAATTTCGAAAGTCCTGAAGTGATATTGATTTTATGATCATATCGAAGAAGAAATATTGATTGGAAGGATAATATAGCTGTATGTATTATCCTCATCCCTGATGATGCATGGGGATTTTGAATTCAGCATATACATGGTAATTTCATCATCGTCAATAACTTTAAGGGCATCAATCAGATACTTTGGATTAAATCCAATAATAATGTCTTTTCCTTCCTTATTTGCATCTATGTCCTCATTCATAGAACCATATGCAGAATCGATGGAAATGTTGAAATTGTCATCTGATATTCTAAAAACAATAGGCTTTTTGTCGCCTTCCTTTGCCATGATTGTTGTTCTGTCAATCGTATTGAAAAAGTCCTGTTTATTTACAGTGACTTTTGTTTCATAGTCATTTGAAATCATATGCTCAATCTGGAAATAATCTCCTTCAATGAGCCTTGAAACTATTGTCGTCGTTTCAAATTCAAAAATAACATGATTGTCGGTAATAAAAATATTGATTAGATCATCTGCACCGCCATCAAGTATTTTTGCAATTTCATTAAGAGTCTTTCCTGGAATAACAACTCTGTTATCAGGTGCTTCACCAGAAAGCTCTAGAAATCTTATTGAAATCCTGTTTCCATCAAGCGTGACAGCTTTAAGAACATTTTCATGAATATCAAAAAGCTCACCAGTCATCATTTTATTGTTGTCATTCTGTGCGAGTGAAAATGTAGTCTGACGAATAATATCACGAAGAGAAAGCTGTGAAATCACAACAGGCTCATTTCTTGAAACAGCAGGAATTGCAGGAAAATCTTCTCCAGACTTTCCCATGACTTTTATTACCATCTTTTCGCAGCTGATTGTGGTATGGAAAGAATCATCTGTCTCAATTGTGACAATGTTCTGAGGAATCTTTCTGACAAGATCTGTAAGGAACTTTGCATCAATGGCAACAATTCCTTTTTCATGAATTTTTCCACCGACTGTCGTCTTTATGCCAAGTTCCATATTATTTGCAATGAGCTTAATATCATTTCCTGAAGCATCAATCAATATGCTTTCAAGAATAGGCATTGATGTTCTGACTGGAACGGCTTTTGAAACAATATTAACTGCTTTAATAAGGTCTGCCTGGCTTACCTCGATTTTCATTAATGAATCCTCCTGCTGCTTTTCTATTTAAATAAATATATTTAAAATTATTCTTATTAAGGCAATTTCATAAGTCGAAAAGTCTTCTAAATGCCTTATATATCATATCTTTTGTGTCAGTATCTGTCTTGATTTCCTGTAGAAATCTCAAGATTAGATGTCAATGACTGTCAATAAAAATCATCACTGAGGTATAATTTTTTTCTTTATTGCATCTATGTCAGCTTTTAATTCCGCATCTACCTCATATTCGTCAGCAATTTTCGACGCACCGTGGATAATTGTCGAGTGGTTTCTGCCGCCAAGCAGCTGGCCAATGGCATCAAGCGAGGTCTCCGTCATAGTTTTGCACAAATACATTGCAATCTGTCTCGGACGGGCGATGAAATTCGAGCGGTTGTTTGACGTCATCTGCTCTAAGGTAATATTGAAGTGATCTGCAACTACTTCAATAATAATCTGCGGCGTAATTTCCTTTGGCTTGTCAGGTGAAATGATGTTTGAAAGCTCCTTTACTGCGACATCCATTGTAATCTCAGCATTTTCAAGCTTTGAGTAGGCAATGAGTTTATTTAAGGCGCCTTCTATTTCACGGACATTTGATTTGATATTTGTAGCAATATAATTCAGAATCTCATCATTAATATTTATTTTGTCTTCTTCGACTTTCTTACGGAGAATAGCCATACGAAGTTCATAGTCAGGGTATCCAATATCGGCTGTAAGTCCCCATTCAAAACGTGAGCGGATTCTCTCTTCAAGTGTTTCCATCTCTTTTGGATGGCGGTCTGAAGAAATAACAATCTGCTTTCCTGCTGAGTGTAAGGCGTTAAAAGTGTGGAAAAATTCTTCCTGTGTACTTTCCTTGCCTATTATGAACTGGATGTCGTCGATCAGAAGTACGTCAACAGAACGGTATTTGCTCCTGAATTTCGACATCATGGTGTTATTATTGTTTGCACGAATGGAGTTGATAACTTCATTTGTAAATTCCTCGGAAGTGACATAGAGAACTTTCTTCTCGGGATTCTCACTAAGAATATAATTTCCAATCGCATGCATCAGATGTGTTTTTCCGAGACCAGGTCCTCCATAGATATAGAGAGGATTGTAGGTATTCTCAGAATCGCCCTTTATGATGGCTTCTGCAACTGCAAGTGCAGCATTCTGTGCAAAGCGGTTGTTTGAACCAACGACGAAGGTATCAAAGGTATATTTTTTATTTAGATTGGAATCGGCATAGTTTTTAATGTCAATCTCTGCATTCTTTTTTTCTTTGGATTCTTCCTTGTCAGGATCAAGAACAACGATTTGGATGTCATACTCGACACCAGTGACTTCCTGAATCGTAACCTGAAGCTGCAGGGAATAATGCTTTGGAATATAATGAATGATGAAATCATCATCATGTCCTGAAGGGTAGCTTAGATACAAATCGTGACCTTCAACACGGACAGGTTTGAGAGGAAGCAGCCATGTCTTAAAAGGCATATCCTTTATTTCATACTCATCTTTTAATTTTGTGAGAATCTCGTCCCACTTCTCAAAAACTGCTTCCATAAAAACTTTCTAAATAACACCTATTATAATAAGTACAAACTCGTTCAATGCTGTTAAAAATCATACAAACTTATTCTATCAAAATTGGTGTTTTTATTCAAGGTTTTGGATGATAATTGTTATTGTTCACAGTGTCATTTTATGCTTTAGCAGAATGCAATTATTAACATTATAATATTTCAGGTTATTGACATATCAAATGCCTGTTTTGTGAACTTTCTATGAAAAAATAGGCTTTTTTTAGCACTTATTGACAGAGATATGAACAGATGTTGATAAAAACAGGCTAATTACTATTAGATACAAACATATTAACAATGAATTATTTTTTGTCCGAAAATAAAACTTTTTGTTGCTTTAAAAAATTTTTCTGATATAATGATATAGCATTTTGCGTCTTGAAGGCTGATTATTACCATATATATTGTGGTTTCAGTCTTTAATTTATACTAATTGTATTGTTTTAAGTGTGGTAACATGCGGAACATCACTTAAATTTTTATTTTTTTTCCGCATAGTAAAAGGAGTTTTATTATGAAAATGACTTATCAGCCTAAGAAAAGGCAGAGAAAAGTAGAACATGGTTTCAGAAAGAGAATGAGCACACAGGGTGGAAGAAAGGTTCTTAAAGCTCGTCGTCTCAAGGGTAGAAAGAAGCTCTGCGCATAAATGACATTTGTTCCTCTGAAGAACAATTTTGATTACAGGAATGTCTATGAAGCACATCATTCAAAAGCCAACAGGCTTTTTGTTATGTATATTACAAAGAATGAACTTTCCTGTAACCGCATAGGAATTTCCGTTAGTAAAAAGGTCGGAAATTCTGTAGTCAGACATCATGTTAAACGGCTGGTTAAAGAAAATTTAAGACTTGCAGACTATGAGCTATCAGGTTCAAATGATATTGTCATAGTCGCAAGAGCAAGTTCGAAGGATGCTGATTTTCACAAAGTCGGTGAGGCACTCCTTCATTTATTTAAGCTTCATCATTTATGTTGAAAAGATTTTTTATTTTTCTAATAAAGGTTTACCAGAAATACCTTTCGCCGCTCAAAACGACGAAATGTCCTTACACGCCTACATGTTCACAGTACGGACTTGAGGCAATAGAAAAATATGGCGCATTCAAGGGAGGTCTTCTGGCACTTTGGAGAATTCTAAGGTGCAATCCTTTTTCACATGGCGGGTATGATCCTGTTCCCTGATCTTTTCATTTAAATGTGAAGCTATTTTTATAGGTGAATTATTATTATGTATATATTTGCGACTGCCTACAAGGGCGCCTTTATCGGCCCTATTGCAAAGGGTTTAGGCTGGATCATGAATGGCATTTATGTTTTCATGTCCAATGTCTTTGGTATTGACAATGTTGCTGTTGCAATCATTCTCTTTACTTTCATTATTTATATGGCACTTCTGCCCCTTACTTATCAGCAGCAGAAATTCTCTATTCTTACGAGAAAGATGCAGCCGGAAATGCAGGCCATTCAGAAGAAATACGAGGGCAAGAGAGACCAGGATTCCATGATGGCTATGAATGAAGAGACGCAGGCTCTTTATGATAAATATGGAATTTCTCCATCTGGTTCATGTATCCAGATGCTCATCCAGATGCCGCTTCTTTTCGCATTGTACCGTGTATTCTACAATGTTCCTGCATACCTTAAGAATGTAAAGAACATCTTTACTCCTCTTGTAGGTGGAATCGTAGGCGTTTCCGGATACAAGGCAACCATGCAGAGCATTTATGAAGATGCCAAAATCAGTGGCCTTTCAATTGATTTTGTCGGTTCAAAGCTTACAAAGACACAGACAAAGAATTATATCATTGATGTTCTTTACAAGCTGCCATCAAATGGCTGGAAGAGCCTAAAGGAAGCTTTTCCTACACTCACGGATTCTATTTCAACAACCCAGGCAAAGCTTGCCCACATCAATTACATTGGAAATTTAAATATTTCAGATACGCCATGGAACCTCATGAAATCAGGAATTCATGGTGCCGGTGCACTGCTTTTTATCGGAGCACTTTCAATTCCAATCCTCTGCTATGTGACACAGCTCATCAATATGAAGATGGCTCCGCAGACTGGCAATGATAATGATTCAATGGCCAGACAGATGAAGGTCATGAATTATGCAATGCCTCTGATGTCATTCTTTATCGCATTCACCACTCCCGTAGGTCTTGGTGTTTACTGGATTGCCGGTGCCGTTGTTCGTTCCGTTCAGCAGTTCTTCCTGAACCGCCATTTTGAGAAAATCGACCTTGACGCGATTATTGACAAGAATAAGGCAAAGGCAGAAGCTAAGCAGGAAAAGCGTGGCATCCGCCGTGAGCAGTTATTAGAAAATGCTACTATTTCTACTAGAAAATATGGCATTGCTGAAAAGGCATCTATTTCAAATGAAGATGCAGGCCTTGATGATAGTGACATCGAGAGAATCGATGATTTCCACAAGAATCCGCCGAAGGGTTCACTCGCTGAGAAGGCAAGCATGGTTTACAGATTTAATCATAATATTCCTGATGACGATGATTCATCAGAAAATTCATAAAGGAGGGGTTTTATGGAAGAATATATTTTTACTGGAAAAAATGTTTCCGAAGCTCTTACAAAGGCAACAGCTGAGCTTGGCGTTGTAAGTACTAATCTTACTTACGATGTTCTTGAAAAAGGCAGTGCCGGATTTATTGGAATTGGTTCAAAGGATGCAAAGATTCAGATTACTTCAATCAATGGAAAGAGCGT
>ONHZ01000052.1 GCA_900317755.1 uncultured Lachnospiraceae bacterium | reverse complement strand
CATGCCACGATTTTGCTTCGCAAATATCGTGGCGATACCGCTGAATGCGCCTTTTTCGTGATAGTTTTGTGTCTTCGGGAGCACGTAGTGAATGGAAAGGTAAATAATATGCTTGAGAAGAAAGATTTTGACGAAGCTTACAAAAAGGTAAGCGAGGTGACGCGTGAAACCCACCTGATGTATTCAGATTACTGGTCAGAGAAGACCGGTAACCATTGTTATCTGAAGCCTGAGAATATGCAGGTCACAGGTGCATATAAGGTCAGAGGTGCATATTATAAGATTAGCACCTTGTCCGACGAGGAGCGTGCGAAGGGACTGATTACGGCATCAGCCGGAAATCACGCCCAGGGTGTTGCATTTGCTGCAAAGAAATATGGCTGCAAGGCAACGATCTGTATGCCGAAGACGACCCCTCTCATCAAGGTAAACAGGACAAAGAGCTATGGCGCAGACGTCGTTCTTGCGGGCGATGTCTATGATGAAGCTTATGCAAAGGCACTTGAGCTTGCAGAGAAGAACGGCTACACCATGATTCATCCTTTCGATGATCCTGTCGTTGCAACAGGCCAGGGCACGATCGCCATGGAGATCTTTAAGGACCTTCCTCTTGTGGACATTATCCTTGTCCCAATCGGCGGTGGCGGACTTGCAACAGGCGTTTCCACACTTGCAAAGATATTAAATCCAAAGATTAAGGTCATCGGCGTTGAGCCTGCAGGTGCTGCCTGCATGAGGGAATCTCTTAAAAATGGCAAAGTTACAACACTTCCTACCGTAAACACAATCGCTGATGGTACTGCTGTAAAGACGCCTGGTGAGCACATTTTCCCATACATCCAGAAGAACATCGACGACATCATCACAATCGAGGATGATGAGCTGATTGTTGCCTTCCTTGACATGGTTGAGAATCATAAGATGATTGTCGAGAATTCCGGCTTACTTTCTGTCGCAGCACTCTCCCATCTCAAAGAAAAAGGCAAGAATGTTGTATCAGTCCTTTCAGGCGGCAACATGGATGTCATCACGATGTCATCCGTTGTTCAGCAGGGACTTATTTTCCGAGACAGAATCTTCACGGTTTCAGTACTCCTTCCGGACAAGCCGGGCGAGCTTGCTGCTGTCGCTGAGACAATCGCAGCCACACAGGGCAACGTTATCAAGCTCGAGCACAATCAGTTCGTTACCACGAACCGTCAGGCTGAGGTTGAGCTTCGCATTACACTTGAGGCATTTGGTACAGAGCATAAGGATCAGATTCTGAAGGCACTTGACAAGGCTGGTTACAGGCCGAAGATTGTCAGGACATCGCTGTAAATAAACATCTGACAAATAATAAAACCGTTTTCATCTGATTGTGCATGGGATAATGCGGCAAAAGATGAAATTCAGGGAAGAGAAAATATGGCAAAAGAAACATATAATGAAAGTTCAATAAAGGTACTCGAGGGGCTTGAAGCTGTGCGCATGCGCCCAGGCATGTACATTGGTTCTACTTCGACAAAGGGTTTAAACCACCTGATTTACGAGATTGTCGACAATTCCGTCGATGAGCATCTTGCAGGTTACTGCGATGAAATCAAAGTGACACTGAATAAGGACGGTTCTGCGACAGTAGAGGATAATGGCCGAGGCATCCCTGTCGGCATGCATGCAAAGGGCATGTCAGCTGAGCGAGTTGTTTTTACCACGCTTCATGCCGGCGGCAAATTCGACAATGCTTCCTACAAGACCTCTGGCGGTCTCCATGGTGTCGGCTCATCTGTCGTAAATGCGCTTTCTACCTGGCTTGATGTCGAGGTTTCACGTGATGGCAATATTTACCACGACAGATATGAACAGGGCAAGCCGGTGATAGAGCTTGAGAAGGGTCTTCTTCCAATTATTGGAAAGTCAAAGAAGACAGGAACAAAGATAAGTTTCGTTCCTGATCCGGAAATCTTCGAGCATACGAGATTCAAAGAGGACGACATAAAAAGCCGCCTTCACGAGACAGCATACTTAAATCCGGAGCTTAAGATTATTTATACAGACCTTCGTGGAGACGAGCCGGACACAGAAACCTTTCATGAGCCAGACGGGCTGGTAGGTTTTGTAAATGATATTGATAAGACTTCGGAAAAACTCCACGACACCGTGTATTTCAGCGGAATCTCAGATGACATCAAGGTCGAGGTCGCATTCCAGTTCTGCAATGAATTTCATGAAAACATCTTAGGCTTCTGCAACAATATTTATAATGCAGAGGGCGGAACGCATATCACAGGCTTTAAGACTGCATTCACGCAGGTCATGAATTCTTATGCAAGAGAGCTTGGAATTCTAAAGGACAAAGACCAGAACTTTACCGGTGCTGATGTCAGAAACGGAATGACAGCGGTTATTTCAATAAAGCATCGTGATCCTCGTTTCGAAGGTCAGACCAAGACAAAGCTTGATAATCAGGATGCTGCAAAGGCAGTAAATAAAGTTACGACGGATGAAATCCAGCTATATTTCGACAGAAATATTGACACATTAAAGACTGTACTTTCCTGTGCGGAAAAGGCTGCCAAGATCAGAAAGTCTGAGGAGAAGGCGAAGACGAACCTACTCACAAAGCAGAAGTTTTCATTTGACTCAAATGGAAAATTAGCAAACTGTGAGTCGAGAGACCCAAGCAAATGCGAGATTTTCATTGTCGAGGGAGATTCTGCGGGCGGTTCCGCAAAAACTGCCAGAAACAGAATGTATCAGGCTATTTTACCTATTCGAGGCAAGATCTTAAATGTCGAGAAGGCCTCAATGGACAAGATACTTCAGAATCTTGAAATCAAGACGATGATAAATTCATTCGGCTGCGGCTTTTCAGAGGGCTACGGAAATGATTTCGACATTACAAAACTACGCTATGACAAGATCATCATCATGGCCGATGCCGATGTCGATGGCGCGCATATTTCGACGCTTCTCCTTACACTGTTTTACCGCTTCATGCCAGAACTCATCTATGAAGGGCATGTATATATCGCAATGCCGCCTCTCTATAAGGCTATGCCAAAGAATGGTAAGGAAGAATACCTCTATGATGATGAGGCGCTTGAGAAATACAGGAAGCGGCATAAAGGACCATTCACCCTGCAGCGTTACAAAGGTCTTGGTGAAATGGATCCGGAGCAGCTCTGGGAGACAACGCTTGATCCTGAGCGACGCAAGCTAAAGCAGGTTGAAATCGAGGACGGCCGCATGGCATCAGACGTCACGGAAATGCTGATGGGTAACGATGTTCCGCCGCGCAAGCAGTTCATCTATGACAATGCCCGCACCGCCGAACTTGACGTGTGAATTAATTTACGCCTCTGGTGCAAAACGTTTCTGCGTGATGCGGTCCGTGTCGTAGGCAAAATTACGAAAAGTGCCACCACCGACCTCAAATTTACGCGCCGCCTTTATGCGCCATCCAGGCGCGTTCGGCTAGATTTGCCATCCATGGCAAATCTGCGCTTGTGAACATGCACTT
>ONHZ01000054.1 GCA_900317755.1 uncultured Lachnospiraceae bacterium | reverse complement strand
TGCCCGAACTGCGGTGGACAGCTTGTCGGCGTGGAGAAATCCGTCGTTGCTTTCTGCCCATACTGTGGCAGCGAGGTGCAGATGCCAACAGAGAAGATCAAGAAGGATCTTCCAGAACTCATCGTTCCATTCAAAATTGGAAAAGAGCAGTGCCAGGACATCTACAAGAAAGGTGCAAGGAAATTCATCTTTGCACCGTCTGAGATGAAGTCTGATAAATTTCTTGAAAAGGTGCAGGGAGTCTATGTGCCTTACTGGTCCTATATCTGCAAATTCGACGGCCAGCTCACAGCAGATGTTGTCTATTCTACGACTTATGGGGATTATATTGATAATGATTATGTGAAACTGGGTAAGCAGGTCGGCGGCTACACCATTGTTTCAAAGGATGCATCAAGGGAGCTTGACGATGAACTCTCCATCGGTGCAGGCGGCTTCAATGACAATTCCATCGTATATTTCAAACCTCAGTATCTGGCAGGTTTTTACGCAGATCTTCCCGATGTGGATTCTGACTATTACGAGCAGCAGGCTGCGACAGAGGCGATAGAGGTTGTAATAGACAAGGTTATTGACAGGAGTCAGAGCAATACCACTGTTCTTGGTCTTGATGACAGGAACTGCCGCGAGGATGTCGAGGCGAAAAAGTCGGCGATGCCTCTGTATTTTCTGACATGGCGCGATAATGAGAAGGTGTCCTATTCATTAGTAAATGGCCAGAGCGGCAGGCTTTCTGCAAAGCTGCCTGTCGACTTAAAGAAATATTTTCTGATTTCTTTTCTTATCGCGATACCATTATTTTTATTATTTTTCTTTAACAATATTACATTTATGCCGAGCACGACGGCTGGCTATGCAGGGATAATGCTCATAATTTCTATGGCCCTGGCTGTCAGTGCAGGAAAGCATGCGCTTGCAAAGGAGAAGCTTTTCTTTGGCTGCCCGCTTGATAAAAAAGAGCGGAACTACCTGAAAAATCCAAATAACACAAAGTCTATAGCAGGAATTGCCATACTTATATATTTATTCATTGCTTTTGGTGTTCCGATTCTTTCTGTAGGCGTTCAATTTATGGCCATTTTCACAGGTGGAGATTTTTTTGTAAAAATAATTGCAGCAATTGTTGGAGGCGTTATTATTTTCAGATTGTTCAAATTTGCACTGGATGCGGGAGAATATGCGAAGGGTTATCCCCAGGGCTGGTTTAAGAAGCTCTCCGGAATATTCAGATTCTGTGCAATTTTTGGAACAATAGGCGTTATCCTTTCAGAGATTGTGACCATATTTGATCTCGTGAAAGATGAATATTATTATGCAATCATCATATATACCATGGTGATTTCTTTTATCATTCTGATTGACCTCATCAGGGAATATAATATTTCTGTGACCAGGCCTCTTAAGTATTTCGAGAGAAGAAAGGGGCTGAAGGATTATGTTTAAGAAAAGGCTTTTTAAGGGATGTATGCTTGCGGCCATGGTGGCTGCGGCAGGTCTAGCTGCACCAGCGATGTCGGTTTCAGCCTACTCCAATATTGCCTCGTATACATATGACTTTGATACAGACACATATTACTACGGCGATACGGATTCGTATGACTACAGTACAGATTCATATGACGACGGTACGGACTCGTATGACGGCACAAATTCATATGACAGCACGAACGATACAAACACCTACGATTATGTATATGGTGCGACTGATATTTCTGAGACCACTCCGATTGTAGATGGGGATGTGACAATTATTGATTCACAGAATCTTCTTCAGGATACCGATGCAGTGAAGGAGAGCATGAAGGCTTTCACGCCTTATGGCAAAGCTGTATTCATTTCTACCAGCGAAGGGTACAAGAATGCATTATCACTTGAATCGCTTTATGTTCAATATATTGGCCATGGTGAAGATGGCATGCTGTTTCTCATTGACATGAATTCCAGGCAGCTTCTCATATATACGGATGGAAAAGTTCATTCTGTCATCAATGAGGCGTATTCGAATTCCATCACTGACAATGCCTACAAGAAGGCTTCAAGTGGTGACTATGATGGAACGACTGAGGCAGTCTTTGAAATGGCGGTACGGCTCATGGAAGGGCAGAAGGTCGCCCAGCCGATGCGCGCCATCACAAGCTTTTTCATGGCAATCTGCACAGCCTTTATTATTTCATTTATTATCATAAAGATTGCTGCATCTGGAACAAGCATAAAGCAAACCCAGATTTCAAATGACAAGATAATGTCAAGGGTACTTTTCTCAAACGTATACAAACACACGCATGAGCATGTTTCATCAACAAGCGTCGGCGGTGGAAGTTCCTCTGGCGGCGGAGGTGGAGGCGGTGGCGGCCATTCCGGCGGTGGCGGCGGACATAGCTTCTAAATTTGGAATAAAAACACTTCTCTAAGGCAATATTACTTAAACATATCCTCCGCGGTAAACAAATGAACATTATCCCTTTTTTCTATATCTGAGGAAAACCCTGATTTAGAAAATATATAATATTCACGTGATAATTT
Organism: uncultured Lachnospiraceae bacterium; assembly: GCA_900317755.1. Classification (GTDB taxonomy): domain Bacteria; phylum Bacillota; class Clostridia; order Lachnospirales; family Lachnospiraceae; genus RUG306. Next base: position 10,161 of record ONHZ01000054.1, on the reverse strand, counting down.
GTCGGCAAATATTGATGCACTTTCTTCAAGATGTTTGAAGCTGGCCTCTGAAAAGGCTTTGTTTTCATATTTGCATTCTACAACTAGAAGTGTATCTCCAGAACGAGAAAGTCCATCAATTTCTACTGAGCGGCCTAACGAAGTATGATCTGCACGGAAATTCTGAATCTCTGGAAAGACTCCTGGTAGATTTCCCTTGATATTCTCCTGCTCAAGGAAAAGAATTGCCACATCTTCAAAACCGTGGAATAATAATTTTTTTATTTCTTTTGATAGTCCGGACATAACCTGAGCACCATTAATACGAATTAGTTCCTGCCTGTCATATATAAAAAGATACCAGAATCTAAGGAGAGGATCAGCTATTACATAGTAATGGTCATTTTTCTTTCCCATGAAGGTGGTGCGTTTCTCAAGAACTTCACTTTTCAATAATGTAGTAATATATTTTGCTACCTTGCTGCTGTCTTCATGAATATCTTCACTTATTGTCTTTAATGTATAATGCCTATGTGCTACTGACTGCAAAATCGCATTATATACGTCCTGAACTTTCGTAGAATTTGACAGGACCTGATCTGGCAGATTAAAAAATGTGCCAAACTCATTAAATAGCAATCGCTCAACATTTTCATCAAATGATAACTTTTTATCTATAGCTGAAAGATAATATGGATAGGAAGACAGCAAGGCGAGATATGAGCACTTATCTTCAACGGAATCACCATCAAGAAAAAGCACCGCTTCATCAAAAGGAAGTTTTTGAAGCCTTATTTCAAATGTCCGCCTCTTGTACAACGGTGATTTCTTATCATTCAATTCCTTTTCAAGAAATGAGACATCACTGCCAAGAATAATAATAAAAAGGTTCTCAGGTGCATTGTCCACAAATTCCTGCAAATTTGATGGGAACGCGGAATCCTGTGATACAATATATGGATACTCATCGATTACAAATAAAAATCGTTCGTCTCCTGCAGCTTGTAAAAGTGAATCCAATGCTTCCTGCCAGCTTGAAAAAACAAAGGATTGTGGGAGATTTAGCAGTTTATCAAGCTCATAGGAAAAAGATCTCAGGTTGCCATAAGAGGTATCCTGCTTCGCCTGAAAGAAAATCCCCTTTTTTCCATTGAAAAAATGCCTTACCAGAGCTGACTTACCAATTCTTCTTCTGCCATATAGTACGCCAAACTCTTTTTTGTTACCAGAATACCTTAGTTCCAGTTCTTTTAACTCTTTTTCCCTGCCATAAAACATATTGTAATCCTCATGCCGTACCGTATTTATTTACTCGGGAGTTAGTAACTCACGAGTAGTATAACATTATTTTCATAAAATGTCATATGTTTTTTGAATCTGTCATAATCAATAGAATTGTAAAATTACTGTAAAGATATCCTTGAAATGCGATACTATTTATTTTATATTTGAATTTATTGATAGGGTACAGGGCGTCTATGTGCCTTACTGGTATTATGTCTGCAATTTCAGCGGATCTGTTGATGCAAATTTTATAGATGCCGCGCTTGACCGGATACTTTATGAAGTAGGTGACAAAGAAATTCAAAGCTTCGATGATAATGACCTGAAGATCGATGTAGAGCCTAAGAGCCTTGCCTCACCGCTTTACCTCATGACCTGGAGGGATGAAAAGAAAGTTTCGTATTCCCTTATTAATGGTCAGAACGGCACGCTTTCGTCAAGACTTCCTGTGGACATATTAAAATATTTTCTTGCTTCAGTGCTGATTGCCCTGCCGCTTTTTCTATTATTTTATTTTGGAAAAATGACGATTTTCCCTGACTCACTTTCCGTATATTCAGGACTGTGGCTGTTGATTGCGATGATTATGGGCTTTAATGCCGGTAACAAGGCATACCAGAAAGAAAAGCTGATATTTGGTTATCCGCTGAAAAGACGGCATTTTGGAAAAAATAAAGCCGTCAACAACATGAAATCCAGCTACCACAAATGGTTAAATTCCCAAATGTGGTAGTTGAGATGTTGTGAGCAAACATAAAAATAGCTACCACAATAACAAAAATGATATGTTGCGGTAGCCCAATGATTATTGCTTTATTTCATATCTTCATTAATCATCTGGTCAAGTGTCTGCATCTCGATCGTTTCATCAAGAAGGTTGTTGTCCTGAAGCTTTGAGAATACGTCCTTTGCAAGTGCTGCAAGATTCTTTGAAGTCTCTGAAGCCTTTGTGAAGAAGCCTTCATCTGCACCAGTATCTTCAGCCTTCTTTACGGACTCAGCAAGCTTTACAGCTGAAGGTGTATAGATTGAGATGAACTTACGAGCTTTCTTCACATTGTCCTGATGCTCGAGTAAGTATTCCTTTATCTTCTTTGAAGAATCTGCATAATCATTTAAGTTCTGCTTGATATCTTCGTGCGTGATTGACTCGGAATAAATCGAAATATTCTCAACATCTTTTCCAAAGCCTGCCATGATTTCGTTGAAATCCGGAATATCGTCGCTGCCTTTTCCTTTTCCTTTGCCGCTGGCTGTTTTTCCTTCAAGCGGCTTTGCGATAACTATTGTGTCGCCGTCGTCTGTGAGCTTTCCCTGAGGAAGCAGACCTTTGTTGATGAATTTAGCTACTGCAGTCGTGACATAGTCATCGGATTTCTGCCATGAGGTACCGAGCTCTCTTACTGAAACTTCATTCTTTCCGATCTTCAAAACCCTAAACCTGAACTGCTGGTAGTCGGTCATCAGCTGCGCATGGCGTGCACTGATAATTGCAATGATAACGAAAAGAATTGCAGCTATAATAAAGAAAATCGCTTTGAATGGATGCCCTGCCACTGCATTAATAATAAACACGACGAAATCAATTATTGCCATAATAATGCCAACAAACATGATAACAATATCGCCGGTCACCGATTTATTTGGCTTCAAATACTTTTCTAGATCCATTATGTTTCCTCTTTCTAAATGAATGATAAATTATCATTCCTGCTACACTAACTGCATTTTTTACATTATTCTTGCTATTGTAAAATTTGTCGAGCAACAAAATTACAAATGCTCCCTCCATACTTATAGCAAAATAATACTGTAAATTCAAGTAAGTATTATCAATATTACAGTTCATGCATCATTCTTCCTGCCATGTATGCACGAACAGTGATTGTGCAAATTGCATAGTGAAAATTGTGAAAAGAAAACGCTTTGCTTTATTGACGCAAAAAAATACGTATGTTATATTTTATCTAATTTAATTATATTAATTAGAGAACAAAGATGTTCCGATCCTGCTTGGATTGGGACTTTTTTGTTATTTTAGAGGAGTTTTTATGGGACAATTAAAAGAACATCTGGTAATTTCGCTGGGCTGCGAATATGGCTGCGGCGGATCAGCAATCGGAAAGAAAATTGCCGAAAAACTTGACATTGCCTACTATGACAGGCAGATTGTCGACAAGATCATGGAGGAGGTCGGTGTGACACCGAGCCTCATGAATCTTGCTGAAAAAGGCATCGACATAAGCGGTCTTCGAGCAGAAGAGGGTTATGCAAATGCACCAACGAAGTACACGAACCTGACGGACAGAATGGTTTATCTTCAGAAGGAAATCATCAAGAAGCTTGCTGCCAAATCCTCCTGCCTCATCGTAGGTCGATGCAGTGATTATATTCTGAGGGACAGAAAGGACTGCGTTAATATTTATGTATACGCTCCTATGGATATCCGCCTCAAGAATGTCGAGGACGAATTAAAGCTCGATGAGAAGAAAGCAAAGGAAACGATTGAGGAGAATGATAACAATCTTCATGCCAGATATCTTCAGATTACAGGAACTGACTGGGGTGAAAGACATAATCGTCAAATTCTGATTGACTCTAGCGTATTAGGAGTTGAGGGAACTGCAGATTACCTCGTTGAATTTATCAAGAAATTCTATGCGAAGGTTTATCCTGAAGGGTAATGCAAAAATATTTCAAATGTAATATGCCGGATGGCACGCATTCGGGCTGGCATAGAAAAATAAAAATATTATTTTTGTTCGATAAGGAGTAGCATATGGCAGAACAAAAACAGGCATCAAAATTTAATAAGGTCCTGGGCGGCTGGGACATCCTGGTCATGGCATTCGGCGCAATGATTGGCTGGGGCTGGGTCATCTCGACCGGTGACTGGATCAAGAAGGGCGGCGCCGTTGGTGCAGCACTTGGTTTTGCACTTGGCGGTGTCATGATTTTCTTCGTAGGACTTACCTATGCAGAGCTTACGCCTGCAATGCCACAGTGCGGCGGCGAGCATGTATTCAGCTACCGTGCCATGGGACCCACTGGTTCATTTATCTGTACATGGGCTATTATCTTCGGATATGCAGGCGTTGTATGTTTCGAGGCCTGTGCATTTCCTACAATCATCGGTTACATCTGGCCAGGATTTATGCAGGGCTATCTATATTCTGTAGCAGGCTTTGATATTTATGCTTCGTGGCTCATTGTTGCGGTAGTCATGGCCTTCCTTATGACCTATGTCAATATCCGAGGCGTCAAGACAGCAGCAAAGCTTCAGTCAGTACTTACTGTTATTATTGGTATTGCCGGAATTATTCTTATTGCATCAAGCGTTGTTACAGGAAATCTTGACAATCTCGAAGAGCAGGCATTTGTCGGCGTCGGCGGAACATCATTTAAGAATGTCATCGCAGTTGCGGTTACAACGCCTTTCTTCTACATTGGTTTCGATGTAATCCCGCAGGCGGCTGAGGAAATCAATATCGAGGCAAAGAAAATTGGAAGAATTATGCTTCTTTCCATTATTATGGCAGTTTGTTTCTACGCACTGGTAATTCTTGCAGTAGGCTACGAATTAAATTCTGACGAAATAACAAAGGCAATGGAAACAGGTACCGGACTTGTTTCAGCTGACGCTATCGCAAAAGCCTTCAACACAAAGGCAATGGCAGATGTCCTCATCATCGGTGGTATGTGCGGTATCCTCACAAGCTGGAACTCCTTCCTTGTAGGCGGCAGCCGTGCACTATACTCAATGGCTGAATCCTACATGGTTCCTCCATTCCTTGGAAAGCTTCATCCAAAGTACAAGACACCTGTTACTTCTCTTATTATCCTTGGTGCATTTTCAATGCTTGCGCCATTCGCAGGAAGAAAGATGCTGGTCTGGATTTCTGATGCCGGCAACTTCGGATGCGTACTTGCATACTGCATGGTTTCTCTTTCATTCCTCATCCTTAGGAAGAAAAATCCTGAAATGAAGAGACCTTACAAGGTAAAGCATGCAACACTTGTCGGTGTCATCGCTGTCATTCTTTCAGCAGGCATGCTCTTAATGTATGTAATCCCTGGTTCTGGTTCAACCCTCGCTCCACAGGAATGGGCATTTCTCCTAGGCTGGACAGGACTTGGCGTAATATTCTATTTCGTCTGCAAGAAGAAGAATGGCGAGAAGTTCGGCTCAGTCAATGAGATCATCTCCGATGAAGATGCACTTGCACTCCAGCTTTCTGATGAAGAGCTCGGTGCAGCACTTGACAGCGCAATTGATGAAGCTATCAAGTACGTACTTGACAAGGAATCTGTTGGATCAATGCTGTAAATAAAAATATTTAGCTACCACAAGTGAGGATTTTCTTCTTTGTGGTAGCCAAAATGAAAATTATCAATAGGCCGAAGATCAGAAGCTGTGTCCGCCTCCACCGCCAGAATGACCTCCAGCGTGTCTGCCGGAAAAACCGCCGCCAAAGTAACTGCTGTGGTAGGCATAAGTTTACCACCGCAGTTTGGACAGGTGAAGACATTTGCTTCATAAGAACCATTCTCAGCAATTTCAAGATCATTGTCCCTTTCGGGAGAAATCTATAAGTATCACTGATATTTTACAATATCGATTTACTTAAAAAATATATGAAAAAAGCAACTTATGAACGTTTTTTGAAGAAGGAAAAGATGAAATGATCGAAATGTTTTTCTATGAAGAAATGATAGATCGTAGAAAATGAGATGACTATTGCAATGTAAATAAGCCAGCAGATTACCTTCGAAAAATCGATATCCAGTCCTAAATAAACGACAAAGTCCATGATCGTGCACTGAATCGGGAAATGAAGAAGGTAGATGGCAATAGAAATATTCCCTAGGAATACGAATGGTTTGAAGGAAAAAACCTTGTCAAGCCACGGGATGAACAGGATGGAAAGTATGATCATCGGTGCCAGCCCCATGATGAATAAAAATAAAAAGTTTCCGATATACTGTGGTCTCTTCCAGTTTAATAGATAAAAGATAAGTAGTCCGATGAGGCAGAGATAACCGAGTCTCTGATGTCTGAATGAATCGCGGCTTTCATAAAGCTTTGTGAGCAGGACGCCGATGAAGAAGCAGGCAACGCCATTTCCAATCTGTGTATTAATAAATGGATAGTTCACGCCAAAATTAGAAAGCACAAGACCGGCAACTGCACATGCGGCTGAGATATAATACAGTATTTTCTTTTCCCTGCACCTATAGGTGATGAAATAAAAAATAATATACAAAAAGAAACAGATCGAAAGGCACCATGATGGTGAATCAAAGGAGGCTTCCACGCCGAAATATCCGTCCTGCATTAGAAAGAGATTCAGCAGGAAATGATAATAATCAAAATTCGGATAGACGAATGTCTCGCCCATCTTGTGAAGGTAGATATATTCGACTATTGCCGTATACAGTGTTCCAAATAAAAAAACAGGGAAGATTTTTTTGAATCTTTTTTTGAAGTATTCCGGGAAACTGATCGCATGGTCGATGATCCTCTGTCCATAGCCCATCATCATGCCAAAGCCTGAAAGCATATAAAAAAGCTCGACCATGATGAAGCCATTTCCAAATGAGAGGCGGAGAACATCGCTCACAGGCTTTACGCCGCTTGCACCAAAATGGCTGTAATGCCAGCAGAATGCGATGACACATATAGCAAGTCCCTTCAGACCATCAAGGCTGTAAAGGTGATTTGTTTTAGACGTATTATTATCTGTTATGCTTGTTGTTTCCATAGTATGTTAATTAAAGAAAAATGCCTGCTCACATGCTACCTATAGTTTTACGATAGCACAAGGCAGGCATAAGATAAATTAGTTTCCGGATTCAATTGAAATCTCATCGAACTTGTCGAGTACCTGACGAAGCTCGAGCTTCTGCTTTTCTTCGCCGCGGACATCCATGATCGCATGTCCCTGGTGCATCATGATGAGCCTGTCGCCGTACTCGAGCGCATAGCGGAGATTGTGCGTGACCATAATCGTAGTGAGGTGCTTTTCGGTAACGAGCTTCCCAGTAAGTTGCATGATGATTTCGGCAGTCTTTGGATCGAGGGCCGCTGTGTGCTCATCGAGAATTAGAAAGTCGATTGGCGTCATCGTGGACATGAGAAGCGCTAACGCCTGCCTCTGTCCGCCTGACAGTGCGCCGACCTTTGTATCGAGCTTATTCTCAAGGCCGAGACCAAGCGGTGCCAAAAGCTCCTTATATTCCTTTTCCTTCTTGGAATTCGTTCCTCGCGTGAGATTATATTTCTTTCCCTTATTGTCTGCGATTGACATGTTTTCAAGGATCGTCATGTCAGGGCAGGTTCCGAAGGCAGGATTCTGAAAGACACGTCCGATTTTTCTCGAGCGGACAAAGTCCTTTTTCTTTGTGATGTCTTCACCGTTCATGATAACGGAACCTGAATCGATGTCGATCGAGCCGCAGATGATATTGAGAATCGAAGTCTTTCCTGAGCCGTTCGAGCCTACGACTGAGACGAATGCGCCGTCATCAATCGTGAGGTTGAAGTCCCTGAAGAAGTGGAGCTCGTTTACCGTGCCGGGATTGAAGGTTTTTTCTATGTGTTTAAGTTCAAGCATCTTCACTCGCCACCTTTCTCTTCTTGTCCATTGAGATGACAAGGATAATGAGGAAGAGGACGGATGTGATGAGCTTCATATCGTCCGCATTCTTAAGGAAATGTACGGCGATTGCGACGCAGGCCTTGTAGATGACAGAGCCAATGATGACGGCGGTCGTGACATTTACAAATTTTGATTTTTTGAAAAGGCTCGTGCCGATGATCACGGATGCAAGACCGATGACCATGGTGCCAGTGCCCATCGAGACATCTGAATATCTCTGCTCCTGTGCATACAAACAGCCTGCCATTGTACATAAGCCGTTTGCAATTGAAAGGCCAAGAATCTTTACAGTGCCCTTGTCAATTCCGAGGGAAGTCACGAGCTTGTCATTTGAACCGACTGCACGAAGGATAAAGCCGTTCTTGGTCTTTAAATACCAGTCGAGAATCAGCTTTACGACGATGAGAATAATGAGAAGAATGATTGTCGTCTCAAAATCACCGAAAACACCAAAGACTGAATTCGAAAAATCATTGTCGAATATCGTCTTTGAAGTGTAAAGCGGGATGTTCGCCTTGCCCATGATTCGGAGGTTCACCGTATAAAGTGCAGTCATCATGATGATGCCTGAAAGCAGGTCTCTCACATGAAGCTTTACATGAATGAGACCAGTCAGTGCACCGGCAGCAGCACCTGCTAAGAAAGTCACCGGCAGCGTCACAATTGCAGGCACGCCATTTGAAATCATGACTGCCGCAATCGCAGCACCAAGCGGGAAACTCCCGTCGACCGTCAGATCTGGGAAATCCAGTATTTTGTATGTAATGTAAATGCCAAGAGCCATGACTGCATAAATGAAGCCTTGCTCGAGGACACTGATAAGAAGTGCCATGTTTACTCCTGTGTACTCTCGGAGATTGAATCAAAGACCTGCGCGCCGTCGGCATTGAGGTACTCAGCTGGTACGGCGATGTTGAGGTTCTTTGCGACTGCAGTATTTAAGTAGATCGAAGGTTCCTTGATGGTCTGGAAGTTCTGCTCTGAAGCCTTGGCTTCGCCCTTCAGAACCTTTGCAGCCATGATACCTGTCTGCTTTCCGAGGTCTTCATAATCAAGACCTTCGCAGCCGATGCAGCCTGCCTTTACCTGGTCGATTTCTGAACCGAAGACAGGAATGCCTGCCTTATTTGCTGCGTCAAGCTCAGCTGAAAGTGCCTGAACAACTGTATTATCTGTAAGATTTGTGATGCAGTCAACCTGACCTGCGAGATCGTTTGCAGCGATCGGGACATCTGAAAGTTGTGAGATTGCCTTGTCAACGATTTCGAAATTGTACTTTGAAGCAAGATCCTGATATTCCTTGAGCTGAGAATCTGAATTTGTCTCTGATGATGTGTGGAGGATGCCGATTGTCTTTGCATCAGGAAGGAATGCACGGATCATCTTGAGCTGCTCCTCAATAGGAAGCGCATCAGATGTGCCTGTGATTTCTCCGACTGGCGTTCCATCGTCATTTGCAAGCTCAGCTGCGACAGGATCTGAAACTGCTGTGAAGATAACAGGAATGTCGGCATCCTTTGCTGCGTTGTATGCGCTCATTGCAGATGGTGTTGCAATTGCACAGATTAAATCAACCTTATTTGAAACAAAGCTCTGTGCAATTGTAGCAGCAGTGCCTGTGTCGGCGTTTGCGTTCTGGGTGTCGACGGTCAAGTTCTTGCCTTCTTCGATTCCTTCGGACTTCAGACCTTCAAGGAAACCATTGCGGCAGTCATCAAGTGAGCCGTGCTCGGCGAACTGTGATATACCAATTGTGTATGACTTGTCATCTGATGTGGCAGAGCTTGATGTAGTGCTTTCTGTAGAACCGCAGGCAGCAAGTGACAGGGCACATGCTGCTGCAAGTACGAATGAAACAAATTTCTTCTTCATAACTTTTCTCCTTTTTCATATGTCGGTGAGTGTGTCAGGGGGACGGTTCTTTTTGACACATCCTCGGCAGCGCATCAATATGTAGCTTCTCACCGAAAAACACATATTTGCAAGGATAATACAAAACGCTTATTAAGTCAATTTACATAAGAAAAAATAATCCCACTATGAGCAAAATGATGAAAGAAATACGCAGTCGTCAGATGAATTTTGTATACAATTTAATTGTATCAGTCATCATTTTTTGATATGATAGCAAATCGGTGTGGCAGGGGGGGACGGTTCTTTTTGACACACTTTGCTGAGAAAATAGTTAAGGGTGATAAATGAGAAAGTGTGTCAAAGAGAACCGTCCCCCTGCCACACC
>ONHZ01000056.1 GCA_900317755.1 uncultured Lachnospiraceae bacterium | reverse complement strand
TTTAAATCAGACTCCGCTGTCTCCATAATTTGAAAGAACTCTTGCGGAAGGATCATTGACATCATTGAGTCCCGGCCATGTCTTATTCGGCATCCAGTAGTCAGGAATCATCTGTGCCTGTCCCGGATACATGTCCTCGAAAATCTCTCTGTAGAGAAGAGATTCCTTTGTGAATGGCGGTCTGTATGTATATTTAGCTGCCTTCTCCTTGAACTCTTCATCAGAATATTTTTCTTCTGCATATTCCTTGATGTCATCAACCATTGAATGGCCGACTGCATCTGAGAAAGCGGCCTTCTCACGCATCAGGATATCCCTTGGAAGGAAATCTGAATTCTCGAATGCATGACGAAGCAGGTACTTGCCTTTATTATACTTGTTCATCTTGACCTCCGGGTCAAGGGACATGACATAATTTACAAAGGCCTGATCCGCAAATGGCACTCTTGCCTCGAGAGAGTTTACAGAAATACATCTGTCGGCACGAAGTACATCATAATAATGCAGCTCTCTTACTCTCTTCTGTGATTCCTTCTGGAACTCTTCTGCGTTTGGAGCAAAATCAGTATATTTGTAACCGAATAATTCGTCTGAAACTTCGCCAGTAAGGAGAACCCTGATATCCGTATTCTCGTGAATGTACTTGCAGCAGAGGTACATGCCCATTGAAGCACGAATCGTCGTGATGTCCCATGTACCGAGAAGCCTGATGACATCTGCAAGATTATTCAGTACATCTTCCCTTGTCATGATGACTTCTGTATGCTCTGCGCCGAGATATTCTGCAGTCTCTTTTGCATATTTCAAATCAATAGGGTTCTTGTCCATGCCGATTGCGAATGTGCGGATTGGCTTGTCTACCAGACGATTTGCAATGGCGCACACAAGTGATGAATCAAGTCCGCCTGAAAGAAGGAAACCAACAGGCATATCTGAATCCATTCGCTTTGAAACAGCCTTTACAAGAAGACGGCGGATCTTTTCACCAGCCTCATCCTTATCATCATAAAGAACGCGCTCTACATTGCCCGGATCAACATAGGTATGGAAAGAGCCATCCTTGTAGAAGGTTCCTGGAGGAACCGGAAGGATCTGTCCAGATACAATATTGATAAGGTTCTTTGGCTCTGAAGCAAAAACGATAGAGCCATCAGCCTGATAGCCATAGTAAAGCGGTCTGATACCGATCGGATCTCTTGCTGCGATCCATTCGTTCTTGTCTCCATCGTAGATGACAAGTGCAAATTCTGAGTCAAGGAGCGAGAACATATTCGTTCCGAATTCCTTATATAATGGAAGCAGAACCTCACAGTCAGAAGTGGACTTGAAGGAATAGCCTCTTGAAACAAGCTCAGCCCTAAGAGGTCTAAACATATAGACCTCGCCATTACAGATCAGTCTGTCATTTCCAAGAGCAAATGGCTGCATGCCGCTCTCAGTAAGTCCCATGATTGAAAGTCTCTGGAAAGCCATGACACCATCGCCGACTTCCTCAATACGCTCTGCATCAGGACCTCTTGAAATCGTCCTGTCAAGGCTCTGTCGGAGCAGTTCCTTTTCTACCTTGTGCTCCGCAGCAAAAACTGTACACATAAATTATATATTCCTCCAAATTAGTAAAGGGATGTATATCCCATCAGATACTCATCAATTTCTGCAGCGCATTCACGGCCTTCTTCAATAGCCCATACGACAAGTGACTGGCCTCTGTGCATATCGCCTGCTGTAAACACCTTATCGACATTGGTCTTGTAATGACCTGCTTCTGTAACTGTCTTGTTTCGATTGTCAAGGTCTACGCCGAATGCCTTCGGAACATATTCCTCTGAACCAAGGAAGCCTGCTGCGATAATAAGAAGATCGCACTTTAATTCCTTTTCGGTTCCGGCTACTTCTTCAAGCTTGCCATTTGCAAACTTTACTTTGACTGTTTCTACAGAAGTAATATTGCCATTCTTGTCCGTCTTTACAGACTTGATCGTGGTCTCATAAATTCTTGGATCAGCACCAAAAATCTCGATTGCTTCCTGCTGGCCATAGTCTGTCTTCTTGACCTTCGGCCACTCAGGCCATGGATTGTTTGGCTGTCTCTCGACTGGCGGCTCAGGCATCATCTCAATCTGGACAACTGACTTCGCACCGTGTCTGATGGAAGTTCCGACACAGTCATTTCCTGTATCGCCGCCGCCTACGATGACGACATTCTTGCCTTCAGCAGAAATATATTCACCAGCTGTGAGGTAATTGTCAGCGGCTGTCTTTCCTGAAGCAGCCTTCGTCTTGTCCTTGCCAGTCTTCATCAGGCTCTTTGTTGTGGATGCAAGGAAATCAACTGCGAAGTATACGCCCTTTGCCTTATCAATGCCTTCGGCTGCAAGAGGTCTTGCCTTCTTTGCGCCACAGCAGAGTGCAATCGCATCAAATTCGGAAAGCATCTTGTCTGCAAGCTTCTTGTCCTTGATGTCGCAGTCCGTTGTAAATACAACGCCTTCCTCTTCCATGAGCTTCTTTCTTCGAAGGATGACATCCTTCTCAAGCTTCTGGTTCGGGATGCCATACATCAGAAGTCCGCCGATTTCAGAATCCCTTTCAAATACGGCAACTGTATGTCCCCTGTGATTCAGCTGGTCAGCAACCGCAAGTCCTGAAGGACCTGCACCGATAACAGCGACCTTCTTGCCGCTTCTGACCTTCGGAATCCTAGGCTTTACGTATCCTTCTGCAAAGCCTTTCTCTATCAGGAATAATTCGTTATTGTGAATCGTAACAGGCTCTGAATCCATGCCGTTGATGCAGGCCTTCTCGCAAAGTGCCGGGCACACACGACCTGTAAACTCAGGGAAATTCGAAGTCTTAAGAAGTCTCGAAAGCGCATTCTTAAAATCTCCCCTGTATATCTCATCATTCCATTCAGGAATCAGATTGTGAAGCGGGCAGCCTGTAACCATGCCATTAAGCTTTACGGCTGACTGGCAGAGGGGCACGCCGCAGTTCATGCATCTTGCGCCCTGAATCTTCCTTTCATTTTCAGAAAGGTGAATATGGAATTCATCGAAATTCTTTATTCTCTGCTTAACAGGGATGTCTTCATCGTCTTCCCTATTATATTCAAGAAATCCAGTAGGTTTTCCCATATTATTTCTTCTTTCTATAATCTATATTTCGCATCGTCTTTAATGCTTTATGAAGCCATCGTGATTTCCTTGAAGGCTTCCTGTTCTGCCTGTGCTCTTGAATATCCTTTTTCCTCGAACTGGCTGATGATCTGAAGCATCTTTCTGTAGTCGTTTGGAAGAATCTTCTTGAATTCTGGAAGATACTTGTCAAACTCATCGAGGACTTTCTTGCCGAGTGCTGAATCCGTCTCTTTTACGAATTCCTGAAGTATGAGCTTCAGCTCTGCCGTATCACCCTTTTCGGTGACAGGTGTCATATTGACCATATCCTCATTCAGCTTCTTGTAAAGGTTGTGCTCGGGGTCAAGTACATAAGCAGTACCGCCTGACATACCGGCTGCAAAGTTCTTGCCAACAGGTCCTAAGATAACAGCCTTGCCGCCAGTCATATATTCGCAACCGTGGTCGCCGCAGCCTAAGGCTACAGCAGTAACGCCAGAGTTCCTGACAAGGAATCTCTCGCCTGCAACGCCATCGATGAAGAGCTTTCCGGCTGTTGCACCATAGCAGGCAACATTACCGATGATAATATTATCCTTTGAATCGAATTTTGACTTTTCATCAGGTATGATGACAATCTTGCCGCCTGAAAGTCCCTTGCCGACGCCGTCGTTGGCATCGCCCTTGAGCCTTATTGTAACGCCCTTTGGAAGGAAGGCACCAAGTGACTGACCTGCGCCGCCCTTTGCATTAATCGTATAGGTATCATCTTCAAGCTCATTGCCATACATTCTTGTGACATCAGAACCAAAGATTGAACCCATGGAACGATTCAGGCAGGAAACATTGATGTCTACTGACTTTGGCTCAACATCACGTGCTCTGAACGATTTATCCTTTGGATCTACCTTTGAAAGATCCCAGCCATTCTTCGAGCCTTCGAGTGCAGGAAGAAGCTTTTCATAATCAATCGTCTTCTCAAGCTTGAAGTCATAGACCTTCTTCGGATCAAAGTGGCGTGCGCCATCCTTTGCTGCCGGAGCAAGAATTGCAGAAAGATCAATTGTCTCTGCTCTGTGTGTCTTCTGGACATCCTTTGGCTTTAAGCAGTCAACACGACCGACCATCTCATCGACAGTCTTGAAACCAAGTGTTGCCATGATTTCACGAAGTTCTTCTGCTGTGTACATCATGAAATTGATGACATCTTCAGGTCTGCCCTTAAATCTCTTTCTGAGCGTTTCATTCTGTGTAGCAATGCCGACAGGACATGTATCCTTTGAGCAGACACGCATCATCATGCAGCCCATGGAAACAAGGACGGCTGTTGCGAAACCAAATTCCTCTGCGCCGAGAAGCGTTGCAATGGCAACATCACGGCCGCTCATTAATTTTCCATCTGTAGCAAGGATGACCTTGTCACGAAGACCATTGTCAATAAGCGCCCTGTTTGCTTCAGCAATGCCAAGCTCCCAAGGAAGTCCGGCATTATGAATAGAAGTCATAGGTGCTGCACCTGTACCACCGTCAAAGCCTGAAATCAGGATGACCTGTGCACCGGCCTTTGCAACGCCTGCTGCAATTGTGCCGACACCGTTTTCTGATACGAGCTTTACGCAGATACGTGCATTCCTGTTTGCATTCTTCAAATCATAAATGAGCTCGGCCAGATCCTCGATTGAATAGATATCATGATGAGGCGGTGGAGAGATAAGTGAAACACCAGGCGTTGAATACCTGATCTTTGCAACGATAGGATAAACCTTCTTTCCTGGAAGGTTTCCGCCCTCGCCTGGCTTTGCGCCCTGTGCAATCTTGATCTCGATTTCATCTGCAGAATTGAGGTATGCAGAGGTAACACCAAATCTTCCTGAAGCAACCTGCTTAATGGCACTGTTTCTCTCTGTGCCATAACGCTCAGGATCCTCGCCGCCTTCACCGGTATCTGACATTGCGCCGAGACGGTTCATGGCGATTGCCATTGTCTCATGTGCTTCCTTTGACAGTGCACCGAAGGACATGGCACTGGTCTGGAAACGTTTAACAATTTTTTCTGCAGGCTCTACTTCGTCAAT
This sequence comes from uncultured Lachnospiraceae bacterium, assembly GCA_900317755.1. Lineage (GTDB taxonomy): Bacteria > Bacillota > Clostridia > Lachnospirales > Lachnospiraceae > RUG306. The sequence goes on along the minus strand of ONHZ01000056.1, from coordinate 8,579 downwards.
TGAAATAGGCTTGTTCTTTGGATTGAATGCGAGAAGTCCTCTGAGTGTATGAGGGAGCTCGTTATCAACCATTTCTGTATATTTCTTGAACTCTTCGTAACTTCCAGTTCTGACTGCATGCTGAAGCGTAAGAATCGTATATGGATTGTAAAGGTGATCTTCCTTGTCTTTTCCTGAGAACTGTCTATGGTGTCCCGGAGAATCAAGCGTGGTGTCGAGACCGAGACCCATAGGATCATAGCCCTTTGAATGACGGTACTCTACGGACTCTGCAATCTCATCAAGACCAATTCCACCGACACGGCTGACAACGCCTGTGAAGTACTGGTCAATGACTTCCTTTGAAAGACCGACAGCCTCGAAAATTCTGGCTGACTGATAGGACTGTAAGGTGGAAATACCCATCTTTGCAGCTATCTTTACGATGCCCTTTAATACTGCATCATTATAATCATCAATTGCTGTATGATAATCCTTGTCAAGGATGCCGTCCTGGATCAGTCCTGCGATAGCCGCATGTGCTAAGTAAGGGAATACGGCACGGGCACCAAATGAAAGAAGGGCTGCCATCTGATGAACATCTCTTGGCTCTGCACTCTCAAGTACGAGCGAGATAGCCGTCCTCTTCTTTGTACGGACAAGATGCTGCTCGACTGCGCTGACTGCAAGAAGCGAAGGAATTGGAACATGGTTCTCATCCACATCACGGTCTGATAAGATAATGATGTTGTAGCCCTTTGCATAGGCACGGTCAACACGGAGAGAAAGCTGGTCAAGGGCTCTCTTAAGGGATGTATTTCTATAATAAAGAATCGGAATAACTGTGCTCTTCAGTCCTGGCTCATTGAGCTTCTTCAGCTTCAACATATCCGTTCCTGTAAGAATAGGATTGTTAATCTCAAGGACATGGCAGTTCTCGCCTTTTTCTGAAAGAAGATTTCCATCGGAACCAAGGTATACGGTAGTATCTGTGACAATCTTCTCACGAAGTGAATCAATAGGCGGGTTTGTAACCTGTGCGAAGAGCTGTTTGAAATAGGAAAAAAGATTCTCATGGCGCTCTGAGAGCACGGCAAGCGGAACATCATGTCCCATGGAAGCAGTAGGCTCAACGCCATTTTCAGCCATAGGAAGAATGACATTCTTTACATCTTCATATGTATAGCCGAAGACCTTCTCAAGTCTTTCACGTTCTACTCTTGAATATTCTGTAATCTTTCTGTTTGGAACCTTAAGGTCCTTTAAGTGCTTCAGGTAAAGATCAAGCCACTCACCATAAGGCTCTCTTGTAGAATAATGCTTCTTTACTTCCTCATCAGAAATAAGCCTGCCTTCCTTCGTGTCTACGAGAAGGATACGGCCAGGGGTAAGTCTGGATTTCTTTACGATGTGCTCTGGCGCAATGTCAAGAACGCCGACCTCTGAAGCAAGGATGAGTCTTCCGTCATCCGTAATATAATATCTTGAAGGACGAAGTCCGTTTCTGTCGAGGGTAGCGCCGAACATATCACCATCTGAGAAAAGAACGGCTGCAGGGCCATCCCAGGCTTCCATCATGGTTGCATAATAATGGTAGAAGTCCTTCTTCTCGCGTGACATATTCTTGTCATGTTTCCAAGGCTCAGGAATAAGCGTCATGATGGCAAGTGCCGGATCCATTCCATTCATAAGGAAGAATTCAAGGGTGTTGTCAAGCATGGCTGAATCAGAACCGATACGTCCGATGACAGGGAAAATCTTGTCTGCATTCTTGTCGATAAATGGAGAAGCCATTGTTTCCTCACGGGCAAGCATACGGTCGATATTACCTTTGATGGTATTGATCTCGCCGTTGTGGCAGAGCATCCTGTATGGATGCGCCCTCTCCCAGGAAGGCGTCGTGTTCGTAGAGAATCTTGAATGAACTAATGCGATGGCAGTCTTGTAATCCTCTGACTGAAGGTCAGCGTAGAATTTGCGGAGCTGCTTTACAAGGAACATACCCTTGTAAACAATCGTCCTTGAAGAAAGTGAGCAGATATAAGTATCGTCGCTTGACTGTTCGAACTCGCGGCGGACTACATAAAGGCATCTGTCGAAATCAATGCCCTTTTCTACTGATTCTGGCTTCTCAATGAAGCACTGGTAAATCTCAGGCATGGAATCCCTTGCAAGATCTCCTAAGATATCAGGAGAAGTAGGAACCTTCCTATAGCCTAAAAATTTGAGACCATTCTTCTCAGTGACGATTTCAAGCATGTGCATCGCAAATTTGCGTCTCTTCTCATCTGTCGGGAAGAAAATCATACCAACACCATAAGTGCCTTCGTCACCAAGTTCGATGCCTATTTCCTTTGCTGCAGGCTTGAAGAAATCATGGCTTACTTGTGTAAGGATACCTACACCATCACCAACCTTGCCGCTGGCGTCTTTGCCGGCTCTGTGCTCAAGTCTCTCAACAATCGAAAGTGCATCTGAAAGCGTCCTATGGTCTTTCTTTCCGTCAATATTTACGACTGCACCGATACCGCAGGAATCCTGACCTTCATCAAGCTCCCTGTAGATCTTCTGTCTAAATTTTTCTGATGACGTCGTTGTCATATTGCCTCCTAACCAAAGTAACAAAATAAAGACGCCTGAAGCCTTGCGAATGCTTCATTGCGATCGCATGCTCACAGGCGCCTTTGTCTGTACAAAATTTCGTTATTATTATGCTTATTAAGGCTTGATTTGTCAAGGTTAAATTTCTAGTTCCACAATTGACAATTCAGTTTCTTCATTTATAATGAATTTCCATATATTTAATGTAGAAAATAATACGAACGAGGCATAAGATGGACAAATTTATCCTTCATTCTCCATATCAGCCGACGGGCGACCAGCCTGAGGCAATAAAGGAATTAGTCGATGGCTTTCAGGCAGGAAATCAGACTGAGACGCTGCTCGGGGTCACAGGCTCCGGCAAGACATTTACGATGGCAAATGTGATTGCCGCCTTGAACAAGCCAACACTCATCATTTCACACAATAAGACGCTTGCCGGCCAGCTCTATGGCGAGATGAAGGAATTCTTCCCGGAAAATGCAGTCGAGTACTTTGTCTCGTACTATGACTATTACCAGCCAGAGGCCTATGTGCCACAGACCGACACCTACATTGCAAAGGACTCTTCTATTAATGATGAAATCGATAAACTCCGTCTCTCTGCAACGGCCTCTCTCACTGAGAGAAAAGATGTCATCGTCGTCTCATCCGTCTCCTGCATCTATGGCATCGGCGAGCCTGACGACTTTGAAAACATGATGGTCTCCCTCCGCCCTGGCATGGAAATCGACCGCGACGAAGTCATCAAAAAATTAATTGATATTCAATATGAAAGAAATGACATGGACTTTAACCGTGGCACCTTCCGTGTCCGCGGCGACGTTCTGGAAATCATACCGGCGACTGTTTCTGACTATGCCATCCGTGTAGAGTTCTTTGGAGACGAAATTGACAGAATCGTAAAAACCGACATTGTCTCTGGAAAGGCACTTGAAGAATTAAACCATGTCGCCATCTTCCCTGCCTCGCATTATGTTGTTCCTCAGGAAAGAATAAAGGAAGCGACTGCCGAAATCGAGAAAGATCTTGATGACAGGGTGAAATATTTTAAGCAGGAAGGAAAGCTGATCGAAGCGCAGCGAATCGAGGAGCGGACAAACTTCGACATCGAGATGCTGCGTGAGACAGGATTTGTCTCCGGAATTGAAAATTATACGAGATATTTAACGAATCAGAAAGCAGGCGAGGCACCTGACTGCCTCATCGATTATTTCGGTGATGACTTCCTTATTATTATCGACGAGTCACACATTACCCTGCCGCAGATTCGTGGCATGTATGCCGGGAATTATTCAAGGAAGAAAACGCTTATTGACTATGGCTTCCGTCTTCCGTCTGCGATGGATAATAGGCCATTAAATTTCGATGAGTTCGAGCAGAAAATCGACCAGATTCTATTCGTTTCTGCAACACCGGGCGACTATGAAAAGGATCACGAGATGCTGCGTGCCGAACAGGTCATCAGACCTACTGGGCTTCTCGATCCTGAAGTCGAAGTCCGTCCTGTAAAGGGACAGATTGATGACCTCATTTCTGAAATCAAGAAAGAGACAGCACAGAAAGGCAAGGTCCTTATTACCACGCTCACAAAAAAGATGGCAGAGGATCTCACGAACTATATGCAGGAACTTGGCATCAGGGTAAAGTATCTGCACTCTGACATCGACACGCTTGAAAGAGCAGAAATCATTCGAGATCTGCGGCTCGATGTCTTTGATGTGCTTGTCGGAATCAACCTCCTTCGTGAGGGACTCGATATTCCGGAGATTACGCTGATTGCGATTCTTGATGCAGACAAGGAAGGCTTCCTCCGTTCAGAGACATCGCTTATTCAGACCATCGGTCGTGCTGCACGAAATTCGAGAGGCCATGTCATCATGTATGCCGATACGATTACCGACTCGATGAAGGCCGCCATGGATGAGACCGCCCGAAGAAGAAAAATCCAGGATGCCTACAATAAGGAGCACGGCATCACGCCGCAGACCATTCAGAAAAAAGTCCGTGACGTCATTGCGATTTCAAAGAAAATTGCAAAGGATGAGACAGAGTCCGGCCGTTCGCCTGAAGAAATGGATGAGAAGGAACTCACAGCCCTCATCGAAAAGACAAAGAAGAAGATGGAGAAAGCTGCCGCTGACCTCAACTTCGAATCTGCCGCTGAGTATAGGGATAATATGATTAATTACAAGAACATGCTGAGAGATATGAAGGTGGGATAAAAAATAATATTTATGTACAAACATTCTGAAAAGGACATTCTTGAATGTTATATTGAAATATCCGATTCTTTTACAGTGGACGATAGAATAAAGAATCATGTTTATAATGTTTTTGAAGACTTCGCAAGTGCAGTACGAATAGAAGATTGGAAAGATTAATGCCTTGGTTTCTTCCTCACCGAGAATCCGAAATCACCAAGCTTCTTACCGAGCGACATATAGTCGCCGTGTGAATATGCGATTAATTTAGCGTCTTCCATATGGAAGGCGTTCTTTTTGTCTATGTATTTTTCATCGACATCGACAGCGACGACTTCGCTTAAAAACATGTCGTGCGAGCCTAGTGGAATAATGTCCTTTACCACACACTCGATGGAGACAGGTGCCTCTTCAATAGTAGGTGCGGAAATAACAGAAGCCTTTCCTGGTGTTAATGAACAGTCCTTCCACTTATCTACTTTCGCACCAGATTTTACGCCGCAGTAATCAAGTGCTTTGACCATGCTTTCATCAGGAAGATTAATGACAAATTCTCCTGTCTCCTTCAGCATCGGATAGCTTGCCCGCTCATGGCGTACAGAAATATAGGCCATCGGCGGATCAGAGCAGACGGTTCCTGTCCAGGCAATCGTGACAATATTTTTCTTTCCAGATTTGTCCTGCAGGCTCACAAGCACAGCTGGCACAGGATATATGAAATTTCCAGGTTTTTCAAATGTAATTTTTGACATTACCGAATATTCTCCAAATTTCAACTCTAAATTTTCCAACAACTTTGTAGCAATACTAATATAACATTTCTTAAGTATTTTTTATATTATGATAATGTGTTCAAAACTCATGTTGTCTTCCAAGTAGGAACAGAACAAAGATGCTTAAGCTTAATATGATACATTCTCATCCTGAAGCATCGCATCCTTCAGTCTCTGTGCAGCAGCGCTTAATGGGTGCTGCCTGTCATAGACCATGCAGACATCACGCGCAGGAATTTCTTCCTGAAGCCTGATCTCGACTACTTCATTTCTTTCAATTGCTTCACGTGCCATCGGTTCAGGGATAAACGCAAGCCCAAGCTCACTCTTTACGAGCGGGAGAATCTGATCAGTTGTTGCAGCCTCTGTGTCTGGAACAAATTCAAGTCCATGTGACAAAAAAACCTGATGATAGAATTCCCTTGTCATCGATTCTTTCCCAAGACCGATAAGCGGATAGGAATGAAGTTCTGATAGAGACAGCCTCTCGCCAGACAGTGCCGTAAATGTTTTTCCACCAACCAGAATTTCATTAAAGGACATAAGTGAAACCTCTGTCAGAGGAGCCTCTGCAGTCGTAGGCGTTGTGACAATGGCAAAATCGATTTCGCCATTTTCAACCGCCTTCACGGCCTGCGGCGTAGAGTGATTATAAATTTTCAGCCTAATGCCAGGATAATCCATATGGAATGCTTTGAGGTGATTTAATAAGAAAATATTGAGCGCAGTCTCACTAGCGCCGATCGCGATATTACCGTGCTCCAGCCCTAAGTCCTTTGACATCTCATCTTCTGCTGCCTTAAACTGCATCATCGCAGAGGAGACATGTGTATAAAGACGCTCGCCTTCTGGCGTGAGCCTGATACCACGGTTCGTTCTGATGAAAAGTGTGCAGCCCGTCTCATTTTCAAGGCAGTTCATCTCACGCGTCACATTCGGCTGGCTTGAGCCTAATACCTTTGCCGCCTTCGTGAAATTCTGATATTTTGCCACATAATAAAAGATTTTGTAATACTCAAAATTTACGTCCATTGCGAGCGCTCCTTTTCATATCAAAATAATATTGCAAATATAATAACAATAGTTTTTACACATCTCTGTCGTGACAGTATAAGGGTGTCACGGGGACGGTTCTTACTGACAACTTTTTACTATTATGAAGACTGTTCCCCGTGACAATTATTTATCCTTCGTCATGTGTCATGCGCCAGTTAATGCAGCGCTTCAGATAGTGAACATAATCCGGATTCTTGCACATGCCCTTGCCATCGGTATCGGAAATCTTTGCAACATCCATGCCATTGCAGTCTGTGACCTTCATGACAATATTGAGCGGCTCAACATCCGTGTCGTTTGCGATATAGGTTCCGATGCCAAATGCGACACGTGACTTATCTTTGAAAGTATTGTAAATCTTATCAGCTCTTACAAAGTCGAGATTATCAGAGAAAAGCAGTGTCTTTGTCTTTGGATCAATGCCAAGTGATTTGTAGTGCTCAATCATGCGGTTGCCCCACTCAATTGGATCGCCTGAATCCTGGCGGACACCGGAGAATAGTGTCGCATAGGTAAGCTGAAAATCCCTTAAGAAGCATTCAGTCGAAAGCGTATCCGTAAGTGCGATTCCGTTTAATACACCATATTCACGAACCCAGGCATCAAGCGCATACCAGTTTGAATAGGCAGGATTATGCTTGTGATTGCCCTGACCGACGCACATAATCCATTCGTGTGCCATCGTACCGACCGGAACAAGATGATGCTTCTTTGCAAGATATACATTTGAAGTGCCGACGCAGACAGAGCCGATTGATTTGTCACTGCCATTTAATTCGGACAGTTCCATCACGGCAAGATCCTGTGCCTCTGCAGAAAGGCGGCGTCTTAAACCAAATTCAGAGAAATTTCCAATCGTAAGCTCATTGGTTTTCAGCGCCTGCTTCTTATCTGAAAGCCTCTTCTTGAAGCTTTCAAGCAGCTGATCATAGTCATACTGCATCCTGAAATAGACTTCGTTTACAATGGCAAGCGTTGGGATTTCATACATTGAAGTATTGAGCCAGGTACCCTTTGTCTCGATGAACAGACCACATTCTGCATCATCTGAAATCGTAAAGTCAGCAAAGTTCGGTCTCCAGAGACGGAGAAAATCTACATACGAAGGCTGCAGCCACTTGATGCTTGAAAGATACTTGAGCTCTTCTTCCGTAAATCTCAAATCACAGTAATGCTTTATCTGGCTTCGTATTTCTTCTACCATTTCAGGTGTGAAGTGCACATCCTTATTCCGGCATTTAAATGTCCATGTCGTAGAGTAGGAAGGAAAGAGGTGGTAAATCGCCTGTCCCATGCTGAATTTGTAAAGGTCGGTTTCAAGTAAACTTGTTATTATCGGTTCCATGATCTGCTCCTGTTCTCAACTTCTATCATGATAAAAATTTTGCGCTACTAATAGAAGTTACAGCACTTTGAATTGCTATGCTAATACAAAAATTAATGCAGTATTTTTCCGCAATATATGGATATTTTACAACTTCTTTAAATAAAGACAACAACAAAAATCCAGGATAGTTTCCACTATCCTGGTCTTTATGCAAAATTTCATTTAGCGCGCTATCGCCTTGCTTTTCGCACGCTTATAAATCGCCACTTTGCAGCTAAGTAATCCACGGATCCGCAGATATTTCTCATCTATGGTTTATATGATATATCCGCGGATGTTTTTTATCAATAGATGGCATTATTATTTATTGGATTTCTAATATGAAACTTAAGATGTAACATGCTGTATCATTTTTTGTACCTCGAGCCCGGCATTATATGGTATTAACAACACATCCTTGTGCGTCTTCGGATAAACATTAAATAGTTCATGTGCAAATCCCTGGCCAATATCCGTCACGCCTCTAAAATCAAGCTCTATTTCCTGGAATTCATCAAATCTTGAATACAGCCTTTTTGCCTGTGATCTTGAAACAGGTCCATTTGGAAAAATATTTTTTATCGGAATTCTCGTTTTTGT
>ONHZ01000057.1 GCA_900317755.1 uncultured Lachnospiraceae bacterium | reverse complement strand
ATGACTTGTATGAGATATTGGTGCGATAAATTACATAGGTTTACTGTAGGTGACGGCTGTGCTAAGCTGTCTCTCACGAAAAGGCTCTCTATTCGGGTTTTGATTACTCGGGTATGGGGGCCTTTCTTTATGCCTTCGTGCACAGTCGCGGGTCCCTGCAGTCAACATATGAGAGTTTATTTGAAGTGAGTTATTAACTTCTAGTCCATTGGGGATGCGTTAGTTAGACTTATGAAACCGGAGATGGATGCGGCTTTGGCAAAGAACACAGATGAAGTACAGGAAGGAATAGCCCAAAATATGCTGAAAGATGGTACGATTCCAATTGAAAAAATTGCTGAATTCTCAAATTTATCTGTTGAAAGGGTAAAGGAACTTGCAGAAAAGAATATTGCATGAATATGCATTAGATAATGTTTTTCCACACATGGGATATTATGCAATCCCCTGTGTGGATTTTTTTATTTTTTACTGAAAGAAAATCTCCTTTTGAAAGCATCATCTATCACCAACGCCATGTCGATTAGTTCATGTCGTCCAATCTTCTATGAGAAGGGATTCGACTCGGTTAAATTCTTTTGTGTTATGTGTTACAAGTGTGCCTCCGGCAGCAAGCACGGTCGCGGCAATCAGCATATCGTTTGCTCCGATGACCTGTCCTTTTTTCTCTAACGATGCGCGGATGTTGCCATATTCAACAGCTGCTTTACTGGAGAAATCTTCCGCTTCAAAGACTTTTGTAAATTCATTATATAATGCAGTTGTTTTGCCGTAATCAATGCTTTTTCTTGCACCATACTCTATTTCTGCGAGCACTATAGATGGAATTACTATTGACATTGAAGGAATTTTTTGAAAGTGTGAGAGAATGGCAGGGTATTTGCCATTAAGTGCATAGATGATGATGTTCGTGTCAAGGAAATATTTCATAGCTTAATGTCCTCCGGCGGTAGATCTTGCGGCTCCTCGTCAAATCCAAGATTTGCACCTTTCCCAAACAGTTCAAAAAATTCCGGCTTGTAGGTGTTCTTTGCATCGCGAGAAACATCAAGGTCAAGGCTGCACGGGTATTTCTGCTGGATAACTGTCTGTTTCAGGAACATATTTATCGCGGTTGTAAGATTCATGCCAAGTGATTCGTATACCTTCGTTGCATTTTCTTTTAATTTTTCATCCGTTCTGAAAGATACCATTGTCATAATATCACCTCCTGCATACAATATAAAACATAATATATACATTGTCAATATGCGATATTGATATTAAATAACGCAATTAACAAATGAAAAGGGTATGTATACCATTATCTGGCGTGCCTTATAATATGTGGATAATTCTAATACAATGTTTCCTGTACAGTAATAAGCCAGTCCATACATTGTACTATCTTTATTTACACATTGATAATTACGCAAAAGTGTGGTTTTTTTCTTTTTTACTGAAAGAAAATTCCTTCCTTAATCGTGATATGTACCCATTTTTCTGATGCGGAAGACGGGATTAGTTATCTTAATATTCCAGATTTTCTTATGGCGGTTCATAATAATAAGAATATGTCAGACGTAATCAGAGAAATTAATAACGGACAATAGAGGGATTCATAAAAGTTCATATAATTTTTTATTGCCTTATCAAAATTATTTTTTTCAAGGAAGAAGAGAAGAAATAACTGTATTGATAACTCCACAATTTCATGCTGTAGTGAAACTTGCGGCAAAATGTATTATAATAAAAAATAATTTTTTGAATTGTAAACTTATTATAGGGGAATATGGGGATATCAATGACAGACAGAAATAACATATTTATTTCTATTTCAAATACGGAGGCTTTCAGGGGCGCTTTTTCTGACTATGAATTGGTGCTTGATCAGAATAATGTGCCAGTTCATATTTCTGATGAGGATAGCAGTGCAGATGTATACTCCATCAGAAAAAGCGATGATGAGGCTGAATATATAATCAAGGTTTATGGCCTAAAAGAAAGTCTCAGGAAATCTGACGGAGGGCATGATTTCTCAAACGAGATAAAAAGAGCAGTCCGTCTTCAGAATACGCTTTCATACAGATCAAAAAATATTATCCCAATAGAAGCTTTCAGAATTTTTGCCTTAAAATTTGATGAAAATGGTGAATTTTCTGACTGCATAAATGTAGATGTTGCAGAGGAAAATTCCAGAATCGTCATATTTCTCATTATGAGAAAATATAAGCCTGTAGTTGAGAAAAAAATGGGTTCGGATGAATGCGTCTGCAGGATTCCTTTATTAAATGCCGGCGGGGAAGCTGAAGGGCTTGCGGGTGAGAAAAAAGGCGTTCTTTTCCTGGCGTACGACTTAGCAGATGCGTTAAATACGATACATATTTATCATGGGGCCGATCAGGAGAAGGGCACTGTCTCACATGGAAATGTCAGCCTTTCAAATATTTTCTATGATGAAGAAACAAAGAGGTTCATGCTTGGCACTTCTTTATTTCCTGGGTTAAATGAATCAAATTCCGTTGCATCGGGAAAAGCAGGCGGCTTTACCGCGCCTGAAATAAATTATGATGGTAATGAGGAAAACGCAGCGTTTGATGCACAGAAGGCTGATATCTATTCTTATGGAATGGTATTATATGTGCTATTAAATGCCCTTGCATTCCCAGGTGAACCCGAAGGCTCATTATTAGATAAAGACAAAAGATTTTTTCCTAATATAGAGAAAAATTCGATTCCTCCGAAAAATGGATTTTCTTCTATTAATTCGCTTATCTTATGCATGATAAATTTTGATCCGGTCAGAAGGCAGGTTAATTCAGAGAATATTTTGTCTGAGATCAAGGCGATTTTTGATGATGCATTTCCTGGTGAAATCAAGAAGCTTCAGGTTTCAAAGAGCAGGCTGCGTCCGAGGCTTTCATATGATGATGTGAATTCTGAAGATGGTTATGTTCCATTACCGGCAGAAAATAAATCTTCATATGATGAGCCTGAAACAAAACCAAAGAAGAAAAAGAAGGATGATTCTGACGAGCCTGATGATGCTAAATCTTTTAGGAAGATGCAGGAGGGAATAAGCAAGGCCAGACCTTATATTATTTTTCCAATAATAGTATTTCTTCCAATGCTTTTTTATGTCGAAACATATTATTCCATGCCGGCAGATTTTGATGGTGCATATTTTCTAAGTCTGCTTTTCTGTTCACTGCCTGGGATATTTTATGCTGTAGATTATACGCATCCGAAGACGAAAATCAGTGTGATCTTCAGGACAATCTCTTATCTGTCACTGATTCCTGCATGCATTTTCCTTGTAAACAGCATAAGGAAAGATGGTGCAATCGGACCTAATATTTTATTAATCATTTCGCTGGTGCTGGCAGTATTTTATCTTGGTGGGTATTCGCTGCTAATAAATATTTCGCTGTTTATCTATTATCTTGCTGTGCAATGTGAATGGGGCATCATCAATATTCCGCATGATCTTCCAATATGGATAATGGTAATGCTGATGCTGGTTCTCGCTATGGCTTTTTCAAGCTTTTATGAAGTTGTAACAATGCGGGATTTTAGCAGGACAGAGCTCATATTTATTATTTTTGGAATAGCGCTTCTGATCGCCGGGATTATTTTCTATGTATTTAATACATATCTTTCACCGATACCAGATGTTCTGGCAGATCTTCATTTTATTTATCTTGGACTTAGTCTTACCATCAGTTCAATATTGATCGCACTCTGCACGCAGATTGTGGATGATATGATTTGATTTCTCCAGATGAATTTTGATGACACAGTAATAATGCTTTTGCGAATAATTGCAACAAATTATATATAAAAACGGAAGGACCCGCTTTTGCGAGTCCCTCCATTTTGCTTAATTTATTTTTGCCTCGATACAGCCAGTTGTTGACTGTCGAGACCGGGACATTCATCATGTCCGCTGCCTCTCGAACAGAGTACT
>ONHZ01000058.1 GCA_900317755.1 uncultured Lachnospiraceae bacterium | reverse complement strand
CAAAATTAAGCTAAACTGTGATAGTGTCTAAGATAAGGCTTAAGCCAATCAGTGACCTGTGCCCTTCTTGAAAGCGTTAGCTGTTTTACCAACAGTAAGATCCTTCTCTTCATCATATGTAGATCCTTGTGCTGCAGCTTGATATCCTGTTACACCAGGATTGCAGTCTGCACTTAAGCCAACACCAACATATGATGTTGAACCTGTATATGAATACATATAATGTGCACCAGTCATATCTCTTGATGATGGTTGAGGAATTGTCATAAGTGATGCCATTCCTGAAGGAACCTGTGTCCATGTACCACTACTATGATTAGTAATGGGATCGCTAAGACCTTCTGTAGGATCTGTTATCTCAACCTGGATAGCTGACTTAATGGTCTGAGCATTTGTGACATCTGTAGCTGCTCTGGACTGTGCTACGTAACGTGTTACTGCTACTGCTACTACGGCTACGAGAGCAACCATGATAGCGATAACTACGATTAACTCGACAAGGGAGAAACCTTTGTCATTAATCTTCTTTTCTTCTTTTCTCATTTTCATTCTCCTTTGAAATAAACTATTGTAACTATATCAAGAACCGGTCCCTATCTTTCCGGTCTTTGAACTGAATAATTAGAGTGCATCGAGGTTCGAATACATCTTGATCATAGGTCCCATGACGGCTGCAATGAGAAGTACGACGAGACCCGCCATGACAAGGATGATCATAGGCTCAATCGCTGCCATAGCTGTCTCTGTAGCCATCTTTACCTCGTCGTCATAGTAGTCGGCGAGCTTGTTCATCATCTCGTCTGTCTGACCTGTTTCCTCACCTACGGAAATCATGTAGACAACCATCGGAGGGAAAATCGGATGCTTCGCAAGAGATACTGAAAGCGGAACACCTTTCTTTACATCATCCTCTGCTTCCTCAAGTGCTACCTTGTATGCATAATTATCGATGACCTTTGATACGATGTGAAGACCATCTGTAATCGAAACACCTGAATATATAAGAGTGGCAAGCGTCCTTGAAATGACTGAGCATGCTGTCTTCGCACGAAGAGGTCCAAGAAATGGAAACTTCAGTGCCCTTGTATCCATCCAAAGTCTTCCCTTCGGAGTAGACTTAACGAACATCCTAATCAACACAAATGCTACTATAACGCCAATGATGATGAACCAATAATTCTGTATAAAATGGCTCAGAGCTATCATCATAAGTGTTGCTGGAGGAAGTGTCATATCCATAGACTCGAACATCGTCTCATACGAAGGAATGACCTTTATAAGCATGAATACGATGATTGCAATACATACGACAAGAACAATGACAGGGTAAATAGCAGCCTTCTTTGTCCTTGCCTGTGTATCTGCCACACGGTCGAACTGATCTGCCATTCTGTCGAGTGAGACATCAAGCTTACCAGAAGCCTCACCTGCTTCTACCATGGCGATCATCATCTCTGGGAATGCGTTTCCCTGATGCCTCATTGCCTCACCAAGTGTAAGACCAGCTCTGACATCCTGCTCAAGATCTCCTATTGCTTTTGCAAGAGTCTTATTATCCGCCTGCTTTCCAAGCATCTGAAGAGCTGGCACAAGAGCGACACCAGCATCAAGCATAGAATGGAACTGTCTGCAGAATACCGCAAGTGCATGAGCGCTGATGCTTCCCCCTACATTAAACTTAATCTCCCTGTTTAACGCAGAAGCCGTCTGGACATCTGTAGGAAAAAGTCCCTGCTCACGGAGCTGCTGGAGGGCCATCTCCTTTGATTCGGCGACGATATTTCCTGTTTTTTTTGCACCTTTATCTGTCAGTGCGGCATAGGTAAATTCCGCCATAAAAATCTCCTGTCTTCTATGACTATCGGTCATTTTGCACAAAAAAAATCAAGTACAAATCAATATGAATGTATCTTCTTTGCCATGTCAACGCTGTCATGTGCGAAGGTAACGGCAGTATCCTGTGAAATGATGCCTCTCTGGAACAGTTCATAGATGTAGTCGTCCATCATGACCATTCCTTCCTTCCTCGATGTCTGAATCGTGGATGGAATCTGGAAGGACTTTCCTTCACGAATGAGGTTCGAAATAGCTGGATTCCTCAGAAGAACCTCAAAAGCACCGATACGTCCATGCCCCACTTTTGGCAGAAGCTGCTGGGCTACAATGCCAAGCATGACATTTGCAAACTGTATCCTGACCTGCTGCTGCTGGTGAGGAGGGAATACATCGATAACACGGTCGATCGTATCTGCCGCACTATTCGTATGGAGTGTGGAGAATACCAGATGTCCTGTCTCAGCTGCTCGAATGGCTGTCTCAATCGTCTCAAGGTCTCGCATCTCGCCGACAAGAATAACATCCGGGTCCTCACGGAGGGCAGCCCTGACACCATTCGCATAGCTCATCGTATCGTAGCCGATTTCACGCTGTGTGACTATTGACTTCTGATTCGAATGCAGGTACTCGATAGGATCCTCAAGTGTGATGATGTTCTTCGGATAAGTCCTTGCAATCAGTCCGACAAGCGCTGCAAGCGTCGTAGACTTTCCTGAACCAGTAGCACCTGTGACAAGTACCAGACCTCTTTTCTTCTTCGTAAGATCGATGACTGACTGTGGAAGGCCAAGCTTCACAGGATCAGGAATCTCTGAAGAAAGGATACGGAGTGCCATCGCATATGCGCCACGGTTTCTGAAGGCATTGAAACGGATACGCGCATAGCCTGGAAGTGAATAAGCAAAATCGAGCTCGCCCATCTCTTTTAATTCCTTCAGCTGCTTATCTGTAAGCATTACCCTGAGCAGCTGATCCATCTCATATGGACTATATGCCATGCCTTCCTGCTCAACAAGGTCACCATCAATTCGAAGAACGGTAGGTCCATTTGCTGCGATATGGATATCGGAAGCATTCTGTTCTGTAGCTGCCTCAAGAATATCCATAAGCTTCTTCATTTTGGCAAGATCAGCTTCGCTGAATACTCTCGTACCGCCAGTCTGATCCTTGTCAACAGCAAGACCGCCAATGTCTTCATTACTTACCTTGGTAGCAGCTTCTCTCTCAGCCTTTGCGTGCTTCTCACGAATCTCATCCTCGCTGAGTGAATCTTCATTCTCTTCAGCAGGTTCTTTTTCTTCTTTTGCTATCTCCTTAAGAGCTTCAGTCTCAAGCCTCCTGGCTTCCTCCCTTGCCTTTGCATCTGCCTCTGCCTTTGCCTTGGCTTCAGCCTCTTCTTTTGCTTTTCTTTCTGCTTCAGCTTTGGCCTTTGCTTCTGCTTCAGCCTTCTCTTTAGCTATTCTGTCTGCTTCGGCCTTTGCCTTTGCTTTTCGATCAGCCTCAGCTTTTTCTCTTGCAATTCGCTCTGCTTCAGCCTTTTCTCTTGCAATTCTTTCAGCTTCGGCTTTCTCTCTTGCGATTCGCTCTGCTTCGGCCTTCTCCCTAGCTATTCTTTCAGCCTCAGCCTTTTCTCTGGCAATTCTTTCTGCTTCGGCTTTCTCTCTTGCGATACGTTCAGCTTCAGCCTTCTCACGTGCTATTCTTTCGGCTTCGGCCTTTTCTCTGGCAATTCGCTCTGCCTCAGCCTTCTCCCTAGCTATTCGCTCAGCTTCAGCCTTTTCACGAGCTATTCGCTCTGCCTCAGCACGTTCCTTTGCACGGCGCTCAGCATCTGCCTTTGCCTGTGCTGCACGAACGTCCGACTGGCTGTTCATATTCATAAGCTGCTGGTCGAGCGGACGGATGACATCATCGGTCTCTGGCTCAGCCTCCGGTGCCGGCTCAATATCCATAGAGAAAGAACCTTCTGATGAATCTGCAGAGCCAAGTGAATCAAAGCTGAAGCTTCCTGAGCTCTCAGTATTACCTGAAGTATCCTCGCTTCCCATATCGAAACTGCCGAAATTGATCTCGCCGGAATCGCTCATGTTTGCATCCTGCTCAGGAGAAACAAGCGTGCTGGCATTTGGATCCTCAATCTCGATCTGGCTCGCCATAAACTTTCCGATAGGTGAAGCTGCAACTGTCTTCGTCTGGCCATTCGATGCAGGTCTCTGGGATGCATTGAATGTATTATCTGTTTTTTTCCTGTTTGTATCTATAGTGAGTCCCACGTCGTTTTGCTCTTTCTTTGACTTTTTTGATTCATCGATCTTTGGTATCTCTACCTCGACCTTTACCTGTTTCGGCTGATTTTTAGCTGCTTTGCTTTCCGTTTTCGCTGGCGCAGCATTTGAAGTACTCTCTTCCTTTTCGTTTCCGCCGGTATAAACCTTTGGCTCATCCTCCGGAGGCACTTCGAAAATATTGTACTCGCCAACGGAATCAAATTCTCTGCCTGCCTTCTTTGGCGAGCTCGTATCCTCCTTCTTCGGCTTCTCTCCTTCTTCGGAGGATGCGTTTTTCTTTTCTGGAGGAGCTCCGTTCAGTGAATTTTTATATTTTTCACCAAGATAAAGTCCCATTATTTTTGTCCTGAAATAAACCCTTTCGTGCCCAATCGAAGTATGAAACTTTACGAAATATACAACGATATGTCATTTCTGAAATGTATTATAGTGCACTTTTATGGAAAAAGATACACATTTTCGACACACTTTAAAAACTTTGTGCACAATTTACAAAATCTTGCTAAAAATTTCGTGTACTTTTTCAAACTTCTCTAGGAAACTATATTCAATCAGATAATTTCTATACGGCGTATTTTGTGCTATTTTCTGTCCATTATCAATATATAGTGCTCAAACAAATAAATTTATATTTTCCAACATTTTAAGCACAATTTTAGCAAAGCCAGCTTAGTTCTCGAATGCGATTCTCTCAGCCTCAGCAACTGTCGTGGTACCATTCAGCACAAGCCTTGCTGCATTTCCAGCAAGTGTAATCATGCCTTCCTTCATAGCCTCTTCCTTAATCGCATCAGCATCACCGCCCTTTGCTATTATGGAGCTTAGCTTGTCCGTAACAGTCATAATCTCGTATACACCGATTCGGCCCTTATAACCATTTCCATTGCACTTGTCACAGCCAACAGGCTTATAAAGCTTACATGGCTTGTCTACTGGAACACCAAGAAGCTTTTTCTCGCTTTCAGATGCTTCATATTCCTGTTTGCAGTATGGACAGAGCTTTCTGACAAGTCGCTGGGCGATGATACCGAAAACAGAATCGGCAATCATGTATGGTGCAATACCCATATCAATGAGTCGTGCAATCGTCTTTGCGGCAGAGTTCGTATGAAGTGTCGATAGAACCAGATGTCCTGTGATAGAAGCACGGACGGCGATTTCGGCAGTCTCCGCGTCTCGGATCTCACCGATCATGATGATGTCCGGATCCTGACGGAGGATTGAACGGAGGGCAGATGCAAAGGTGAGTCCTGCTTTATCATTTGTCTGTACCTGATTGACACCAGGAACATTTGCTTCGACAGGGTCCTCAACGGTGATGATGTTTACGCCCTCTTTATTCAGTTCTGAAAGAACAGTATAAAGCGTCGTAGATTTACCGGAACCAGTAGGACCAGTAACAAGAAGGATTCCATTCGGATTCTTCAGCAAGTGATCAAATTTCTCAAGGTCATCCGGGAAGAAACCAAGCTTTGCCTTCGACCTCTGAAGAGAAGTCTTCTCCTGAAGTCGCATAACGCATTTTTCGCCGTATACCGTAGGGAGCATGGACACACGGATATCATACTCTACATGGTCTACAAATATCGTAGCACGGCCATCCTGCGGTCTTCTCTTTTCAGAAATATCAAGTCCAGACATAATTTTCAGTCTGGCAGTGATGGCTGAAAGCAGCTCATTTGAATAAGAAAACTTTTCATGGAGCACGCCATCGATTCTGAACCTGACACGAACCCTGTCCTCCATGGGCTCCACATGAATATCAGAAGTTCCCTGACGGGCTGCCTGCTGAAGCATTGTATTTACGAGCTGTACGACAGGTGACTTTTCAAGTTCTTCCTTCTTCTTGTCTGCCTTCTCTTTGTCAAGAAGGTCACCGAATTCGGCACGACGCTCACTGATGAATCTTTCCTCTGCCTTCTTTGACTCGGAAGATGCGAAATATTTATCAATAAGGGCACTTACTTCTGACTTCGTAGCGACAAGAGCCTGCGGCGTTACACCAGATGCAATCTGGAAATCATCCATTGCATTCAGATCCATAGGATCTGACATCACTATGTAAATGAAGGCAAAGCTGTCGGCAACATAATCGATAGGGAAGATGCTGTTCTTCCTGTATACAGAGTCTGGGCAGAGATTGATGACCTGCTCATTCACAGGCATGGTCTGCGGATCGTACCTAGGAAGGTCGAGCTGATCTGCAAGTGCATCAGCAATCTGACCCTCTGTGACAAAGCCCAACTTCACGAGCTCTTCGCCGAGCTTTATATTGTCTGTTTTTGACTGCTGGAGTGCCTCACCGACCTGTTCGTCAGTCAGGAGACCGCTATCTATAAGAAGATCTCCAAGCCTTTTTCTAGTTGCTTTCATGTATGGTCACTTTCTATCTTCATTATTATATTATTTTTCTATGTAAAATCTTTCATATACGTGACAATCTTGTCTTGCCATCCTTCGTATAGCCGCCCCAGTAGCTGTATATATTATCCTGCTGGGTAAGGTCTCCCGATTCAGCTTTGTCTTTATCAATAGTGTCCGATGGTGCTATATAGATTTCACAATTACCGCTTGCAGAATTCAAAAAATAATACATCACTGCACTATGCTGCTCCAGATTCTGTATACTGAATTCTGTCGATACAATACCAACAGGAAGCTCTGACACTGGCGTTAGCGTATCCGTCAGTATGCCTTCGGTTCCGCTGTCTGCTGCGCTCTTTATCTGAGATGCAACATCGTTCGCATTCATCACGTCAATATGTCTTCTCGACACCTCGTAATACTGATAATACGTAGGTGCGATGAATGCCAGGCATAATACCATCAGAAGTATAATGAGCACCCAGTTTCTTTTGTCGTACACGATGGCATTATTGCTTCCTTCTGTATCTATTATTTTTTCAGTTTTATTCATTTTTATCATCAGTGAAAGAAATCTTCTCTCCAGATTTCTAGGTAATATTTACTAAAACCTAAGAAACATTATAAACTTTTTATGTGTATTTTGACAAGTACAATATATATGAATTTTTCGGGAACATATATACAATATTAATGACCCGTAGTCATTCTGTT
This sequence comes from uncultured Lachnospiraceae bacterium, assembly GCA_900317755.1. GTDB lineage: Bacteria > Bacillota > Clostridia > Lachnospirales > Lachnospiraceae > RUG306. The sequence continues at coordinate 7,373 of ONHZ01000058.1, read as the reverse complement.
CCATACATTAATATATGTAAATTTATTTTTTCAAAAAAATATGATGCTGAAACAAAATTCATTTTGCCTTAACATCATATCATAAAGGAAAATCTTCCCAGTATAATTTCAACATGAGTGCAGCGATAAGCCGGGTTCTGTCGAAGTACGGTCATCTATCTCGATCTGCTGTCACCAGCAGACTCACGCGGTCTACCTGAAGCTCAGCGGGCAGCCTCAACGCTTCGTCTTGACCTTGCTTTGGATGGGGTTTACACTGCCACCTCTGTTACCAGGGATGCGGTAGGCTCTTACCCTGCCTTTTCACCCTTACCCCGATCAATGGATGTTTTTCCCATCAATAATTTCGTACATTTACGAAAATTCGGGGCGGTATATTTTCTGCTGCACTTTCCCGGGAGTCGCCTCCGCCGGCCGTTAGCCGGCATCCTGCCCTGTAAAGCCCGGACTTTCCTCAGAAGCAATAGCTTCCGCGACCGTATGCTGCACTAGATTTTGAATTATAGCATAATGCGTTTTCTCAGTCAAAATTTTTATATTCTATTCACAAATGCAATGTGGTATACTAATAAGGCTTGCTGAGAAAGCATAATAAATTATTCATAAGAGGGATAAAATGGAGAAACAGGAAAAATCTATTAATGCTAATGAAAATGATGCTGTTCAGGTAAAGACAAAAAAAACAAACAGGCTAAAAAAATATTTTGATGATTATAAGAGAATTTCTTTTGAGCCGTATGCAGCGGCCGTATTATTTCTATATCTGATTCATCCTCTGATGAATATTTTTCTTCAGATATTCTACTGGGCACAGAAAAAAATTCTCTGGACATTCATGAATGACTATATTGAGGTCATTCTTATCGTATCTGCATTATTCTGTTTCATTGGAATAATGTTCCTAATTGAACAGAATCTGAACCACAAAAAAGATCCGGAAAGATATCCCGGAGCTGTGAGAAAGGTTTTCAGAAAAGAATCTTTTGTCTCACTCATCATGTTTCTATGCCTTGCCGCATGGGAATTTATCGCAACGATCGTGACCGGGCTTGACTATGCAGCATTTTTTGAAAATGACTATGGTCATTATGGTTATATATCATATGTACTTTGTTATTTTCTTTGGTTCGGATGTGCAGCTGCAATCAGAAGCGATTCAATTCGCATGAAGCTAATGAAGATTGGTGTATGGTGTGCTTCAATCGACGTTGTCTGGTCAATAGGCTATTCGATTTTCCTGAATCTCAATCTGGAAGATAAATGGTACACGGATTTCGTATCCATGATGCATATGACCACCAACTGCTACTACAGGGAGCGACTTTGGAAATTTACAGGCGGTTTTGCAAACCAGAACCACTTCGGATATTACATTGCCACCATGGCAGTTGTCTGCGGCGGCATCCTCATGTATGAGAAGACCATGAAAAAGAAAATAATGTATGCTATTCTCCTTGGCATTATCTCTTATGGTTTGACTGCTTGTGACACGACAGGAGCCTGGCTTGCCGCACTTTGCGGATTTATCCTTCTCATCATCGGCGCCAGAGTAAAGGACGGACATTTCAACTGGATGACAGTTTTTGCATTACTAATATTCTGGATCGTGTCTTTCACATCCGATATCTGGCTGCAACACATTACGCCGAGTATTCTCCAGCTTTTTACTGATGTAGGCTCTATCGCTGCTGATCCGGAAAATTCAGATATGGCAGGAACGAAACGCTGGGGACTCTGGAGAAAGTCATTTGAACAGCTCATACCAAGAAGTCCAATATTTGGATATGGCGTTCTAAAGTACATTGGAAATGAATCATATATGATTGATAACTCTCCTCACAACGAGGTCATCGAATATGCACTGACCTATGGTCTGCCAGCCGCAATCTTCTATGTTTTCATCGTGTTATTCATATTCTTCAGAGACCTGAAGAACAGGAAGTCGCTCTCAAACGGTGCATTCATCGCCATGGCTGGTGCATTCACATACTTCGTATCTTCGATGTTCGGCGTGCTCTTCCTTTATACTGCACCATTCTTCTTTATCTTCCTTGGCATGGGAATCTCAGACAAGGAATATCCGGACGGAGTTCTTCCTGCACCGGAAGAGGCTATTAACCAGGAGCTCATCGATGAAGAAGCTAAAAAGAAGGCAGCTGAATACCGGGCGAAACGGGATGCCGCAAACAAGGCTGAAAATGAGGCAAAAGAACACAATTCAAATGAATCTGAAGCCGCTGCTAAATCTACAGAGAAATAAGTTCTCAGAATGCATATCAATTTTGCTTAAATTTAACAAAAAAAATTGAAATTTAATCAAAAATATTATAAAATATATCTAATTATTTTGTGACAAGCATATTGGCATGATGCAATATTATTATTTTTAATTTTTTGAAAGATTTACTGCATTCTGCCATAGCATTTGCTAAGTTTTGTTACTTAAATATAGAGGGAAAAATGGACTTATCAGGAAAAAAGATACTTATCGCAGATGATTCGATCCTTGCAAGGAAGCAGCTTTCTGACCTCATTTCCGCAAATGGCAGCGGCGCAGAATTCATTATGGCTGCAAACGGAGAAGAAGCCATCACAAAATACCGTGAAGAAAAGGCAGACATCGTATTTCTCGACATCGTGATGCCTGTAAAGGATGGTATTGAGGCGGTCAGAGGCATCAGTGGCATTGATGAGAATGCGCTCATTGTCATCGTCTCATCAGTCGGAACACAAGGCCAGCTGAAGGCCGCTCTCAGCGCCGGTGCAAAGGATTTCATACAGAAGCCGCTTACAAAAGAGCAGGTCACACATGTTCTCAATGCTTATTTAGAAGGAGAATCATGATGCGTATGAATGATCTGCCATACTCCAATATTGCTATAGAAGGGAAATCATGATATGTATGCACAGTTCTTTGGAAGCTTCCTTTTGAGCAGGAAGGCAGTTTCAGCCGAGCAGCTCACAGAAGCGATTTCTCGAATGTCCGATACGCATATCAAGCTCGGCACACTTGCCATGCATAAGGGATATATGACTGCCTCCGAGGTGGATGAGGTATGTTTCCTGCAGACCCGCGAAGACAAGCGTTTCGGCGAGATTGCCCTAGAGCGGAATTATCTATTTGATGACCAGCTCGATGACCTTCTGAAATCTCAGAATCCCGACTATCTCCTGCTTGGCCAGTGTCTTGTGGATATGAATGCGCTGTCTTATGAAGACCTTGAATCTCTGATGGTTGAATACCAGGATGAGAATTCGCTTGATGATATTTCTGCATCTGGCGAGAGTCCTGAGAAGACCACGGACATCATCGAGCATTATTTCAAGATTGCTGAAAAGCCTATTACAGAGCATGGTCTCATGTATATGAAGCTCATTTTCAACAATCTCGTGCGCTTCATTGGCGAGGACTTTACTCCTCTGTCACCAATTCAGTGTACAGATTATACTACGAACTATTGCGTGACCCAGGAAATCACAGGACCTCTCAATATCACTTCCCGCATCGATATGACGCCGGAGGTGGCCATCTCTTTTGCATCCCGCTATGCAAAGATGGATTTCAATGTATTCGATGAGTATGTAAAGGCTTCGCTTGAAGATTTCCTGAATCTCCACAATGGAATCTTCCTCGTAAATATGAGCAATACCTACTCTACTGAGCTCACGCTTAATCCACCGCATCATGAAGAGGCTGATCTTCTGGCGCTGACTGATGATTCCTTCGTGATTCCGGTGATTTATCCGTTTGGGTCGATTTATCTGCTGCTGACAATCTGATTTTAGACATAAAAAACAGGGCTTCACGCCCTGTTTTTTATCTTATATATTATCTTTTTTTAGATACCCAGGAAGCCCTTGACTGCACTCTCCATCTCATCCTTCTCGATGACGTTGTCATGAAGGACTGGTGCAGACTTGATTTCTTCAATGGCTGGCGGAATGGCAACGCCAGAAACTTCATGAAGCTTGTCTGTAAGCTGAAGATCGGTGAGCGAAGCATCATCCTTGTCAAGCGCACGCATTACAGAACGGGTAAATTTATATGGGCTGGCTGTTGACGCGATAACTGTCTTCGTATCAGCATCTTTCGTATCAGTAACAAACTTTCCATATACTGCAGAAGCGACAGCTGTATGCGTATCTATGATGTAATCAGCTTCCTTATAGAGGCGGCCGATTTCAGCCTCTGTCTCTGCCTCTGTTGCGAAATTTCCATAGAAATCCTTGAGTCCTTCACGCATCTCAGGAGTGACTTCATACTCTCCTGTCTCACGCAGGCTCTTCATGAATGCGGCATTCTTCTCAGCGTCATTTCCAGCGATTCTGTAGATCAGTCTCTCGAGATTGCTTGAAATCAGAATATCCATCGACGGAGAAATCGTAAGATGAAACTCGCGGTTCTTGTCGTATTTTCCTGTGGTGAAGAAATCATAAAGGACTTTATTATCATTTGATGCGCAGATAAGCTTCTTCACTGGAAGTCCCATGTTTTTAGCATAATATGCAGCAAGGATGTTGCCAAAATTTCCAGTCGGAACGACGATATTGATTTCCTCGCCGTCGGCAATGTCGCCCTTGGCAAGAAGCCTCGTGTATGCATAGACATAATAAACAATCTGCGGAACGAGACGGCCGATATTGATGGAGTTCGCAGATGAAAATCTGAAGCCCTTTCCGAGAAGCTCGCTCTCAAGCGCCTTGTCGTTAAACATCATCTTGACGCCGGTCTGGGCTTCGTCGAAATTGCCCTTGATGCCAATGACCTTTACATTGTCGCCCTTCTGGGTAACCATCTGTTTTTCCTGAATCGGGCTGACGCCACCCTTCGGGTAAAATACGACAATTCTCGTACCCGGAACATCAGCAAAACCGGCAAGTGCGGCCTTCCCCGTATCGCCTGAAGTAGCAGTCAGGATGACGATTTCTTCCTTGATGCCATTCTTCTTTGCGGCTGTCGTCATGAGGTGTGGCAGAATCGATAATGCCATATCCTTGAAGGCAATTGTCTTGCCATGGAAAAGCTCGAGATAATATGCGTTTCCAACCTGGTGCAGCGGTGCGATTTCTGGAGTGTCAAACTTGCTGTCATATGCGTGCTCGATGCAGTTCTTCAGTTCATCTTCCGTATAATCCGTCAGAAGAAGCTTCATGACTTCGTATGCAACGCCCTTGTAATCAAGCTTTGAAAGTTCTTCAAGGCTCTTGTCAAGTGCCGGCAGATGGTCCGGAACAAAAAGTCCGCCATCCGGTGCCAGTCCCTGAAGGACTGCTTCGGATGCCTTGTATTTCTTACTGCTGTCACGTGTGCTTGAATAGTATACCTCGTCCATTTGTAAATTTTGTCCTCTCAATTAAATAATTATCATAATGTTTATTTCACAAAAAAATTTCATGAATTGCTTTGAAAAAAGATATCTCAAAATATATTTATCTTCCGCAATTCAAATATGCTATGTGCCGCATGAATATTTACAGATTAATGTCATATACAAAATAAAGCATGTAAATTGTAAATTGCAAATTGGCACAATGCTCATTATATGCTATTATTTTAGAGTGTGTCAAGGCGGATTCTTCTGCATTTGAAATATTGCATAATGTGCCAATACAGATTCACTTCATGATAAAGTAATGTAATAAATATGGAAAAAGGTGTTTTTGCTGTAAAAAAGAAAAATGGAGAGGAATATTTCAGAGCCTCAATCACATTTCACTCGAAACATATAAGCCTGGGAAGTTTTGATACTTCTGATGATGCACATAAGGCATATGAAGAGGCTGGCAGAATACTTTACTCAGTCAATGCAGCAAATAATGACCATACTTCGAATGTCAAAAGAAATGCTGATACAAACATAAAAATCAATTTCTCATCAAAAAATGATTCTGTCACTATCAGTAATTTTATTTCAGTAATAAAATATTTGTCTCCTGAAAAGGCGGTTTCTCTTATTAGTTTCAGAGATAATAACATCTATATCAAAACGCCGATTTATCTTAGAAAAGGATATTTTTCTTATTTTCTTTTTGAAAAGAGGCAGCCACGTGAGCTCAAATTTTCAAATGATGACCTCTTCTATTATTCTTCGCACAGGATTTTAGTTCACGATGGGCATCTCTATGTAAATGACTACGGAATGCAGTATGGCATTCTCGCACGATATGGCATAAAGAATTTTGCCGTTGCAGGGCGTGACTATGACTTTGCAAATGGAGATATGGACGATTTCCGCTATGAAAATATTATTATTTTCTCATCTTTCCATGGTGTCATCTGTCACCGCGAAAATGGGCAATTTGTATATGAGACACGAATCAAGATAAACGGAGAATTCCGAATCGGATATTTTGAATCAGAGGAAACCGCCGCGATTGCATATAATAAAGCTGCAGACTTCGCCAAGGCACATGGAATCAAGAAAAATTTTCCGCAGAACTACGTAGATGCCGTCTCAGCGAAGGAATATGCGGAAATCTATACTAATGTCAGGCTGCCGGAGAAATTTTGTAATTATTTTTTATTATAAATACCGGCATCCTGTTCAGCCGTGTTAGTAATTATAGTAAGTTCTCCGCCATCAGCATGTCTTCCGGTGTCGTGACCTTGATGTTTTCATACGAGCCTTCAATGAGCTTTACAGGCACATCTGAATAGCGTTCGACGACCATAGAGTCATCGGTGATCTTGACATGATCTGGGAATGTGCCTGAAGAAATCTCATTGTATAGTTTGGCATAGCATTCTTTCAGAAGCGATGTTTTGAAAGTCTGCGGAGTCTGGATTTGCCAGAGCGTCTCACGGTTCGGCGTAGATTTCACAAATGCATTTTCATCAGCGATTTTTATCGTGTCCTTGACAGGCATCGCAGTTACAACTGCATTGTACTTCTGCACCAGAGCAATATTCCGATTGATGATCTGCGGCTCGATAAACGCCCTCGCACCATCATGCACGAGGACATAGTCTGAATCTGTAACTTCTAGAGCATTATGTACTGAATCGTAACGTTCTGCGCCACCGGAAACGATTTTCGTGATTTTCGTGCAGCCAAAACCGTCGATGAAAATGTTTTTATATTTTTCTTTCTCGCCGTCGGGAACAACAAGAACAATACTATCCACCTTTGATTTCTCAAAAGCGCTTATCGTATAATAAAGCAGCGGCCTGCCCTTCACCTCGATGAGCTGCTTCGGCACACTCGAGTGCATGCGCCTGCCGGATCCGCCAGCTAGTATTATTGCTGAAAATGTCATTTATTTTTCTCTACTAATATTTCTATAAACAAACTAATAAATACAGAAATTTTCAAGAATTAATATCTTATCATACGTAATGAATGATTTCAGAAAATATGAACACCTAATATTCT
>ONHZ01000059.1 GCA_900317755.1 uncultured Lachnospiraceae bacterium | reverse complement strand
CCGGATTCTCTCTTTATATGCCATATTCACCATCTTAATCCTCAATCTTTCTTACCCTTGGCGGTGTCGCAGTCTTTCTTTCTAACCTCGGCCTTTTCGATTGGAACAATCGCTTCGCACTTTACTGAAAGCTTCATCTGAAGCTGAATGCTCGCCATGATCTCTTCAGCAAAATTTCTCTTCCCATCAGATTTGACGACGCTGTTTTTCAAGCCGATTACTTTTAACACATATTTAGTTTCTTCACCATGCTTTCTGATCCCATAAATATCGGATGTTCCTCCCTTATCCGAAATAAGTATAGGATTGCCATCATCAGCTATTGCTAAAGCAAAATCTGGAAAAGCATTTCTGAAAATTTCAGACTTTGAAATCGAAAGCAGCATTCTGTTTCTGTCTGCCATTGAACGTCCCAGTGCTTATTTTTCCTCCTTTATTTCTTCACTTTTTCTGAAAGTATGCAGCTTTCTTTACTATTATCTCATTATATATTTTACCACAGGAATTTTATTTATTCTTTTATATATTTATATATTTTCAGTGAGCAAAATCTTTCAGTTTTCAATAAAAATTTTATTATCTTGCCAATTTCGCAAAACTGTATTTAATATAAACCATCTTTAATTTGAAATCACTTTAGCGTAGTGATACAATAAACAAAATTTTCGAAAGGAGAACTTAGTATGGCTGCTATTTCTTTCAGTAAAGTCACCCCGGAAATCGAAGAGCTTTCCAAGCTTTCTTCTGAAGCTTCCTATATCGATCCGGAACTCTACACAGAGTACAACGTAAAAAGAGGTCTTCGTGATGTTAACGGTAAGGGTGTTCTTGTCGGAATTACAAATATTTCCGAAGTTAATGCCCAGCGTGTTATTGATGGAAAAAGTGTACCAATTCCTGGCGAGCTTTTTTACAGAGGATACCACATCAAAGACATTATCGAAAATCAGCCGCATGATTTCCATTTCGGTTTTGAAGACTGCGCATACCTGCTGCTTTTCGGAAAGCTTCCTACAAAAAAGGAATTGAAGGATTTTACCAACATTCTCGCTGGCTACCGTTCTCTCCCGAGAAACTTCGTCCGTGATGTTATCATGAAGAAACCATCGAATAATATGATGAACGCGCTCGCCCGTTCCGTACTGACGCTTTATTCATACGACGACTATCCTGATGACACTTCAGAAGCAAATGTACTTCGTCAGTGCCTGCAGCTCATCGCTACGTTCCCGCTGCTTTCGGTATACAGCTATCATGCATACAATTATTACCACAAGGGAAAGAGCCTGATCATTCATCCGCCAAAGAAGGAATATTCTACCGCAGAAAATATTCTGCACTGCCTTCGTGAAGACAGCAAGTTCACTCCTCTTGAAGCAAAGCTCCTCGATGTCGCACTGATCATCCACATGGAGCATGGTGGTGGTAACAATTCAACCTTCACGACGCATCTTGTTTCATCCTCTGGAACTGATACCTATTCTGCAATCGCAGCTGCACTCGGCTCACTCAAGGGTCCCCGCCACGGCGGCGCAAACATCAAGGTTATCCACATGTTTGCTGACCTGAAGAAAAATGTCAAGGACTGGGATGATGAAGATGAAATAAATGATTATCTTTCAAAGCTCCTGCACAAAGAGGCCTTCGACAAGGCCGGACTCATCTATGGTATGGGACATGCGGTTTATTCGATTTCCGATCCTCGTGCTGAGGTCTTCAGAGGCTATGTTCAGAAGCTTGCAGAGGCAAAGGGCTATGACAAAGAAATGAAACTTTACCTCACAGTCGAGCGTCTTGCAAAGGAACAGATCAGCAATCAGAGAAAGATATACAAAGGCGTCTGCTGCAACGTCGATTTCTTCAGCGGCTTCGTATATCAGATGCTCGGTCTTCCGGAAGAGCTCTTCACACCGCTCTTCGCCATCGCGCGTATCGCCGGCTGGTCCGCCCACCGCATGGAGGAAGTATGCCAGCACAACAAGATCATGCGTCCGGCCTATATGTCCGTCGCACCACATCATGAGTATGTGCCTTTGAAGGACAGGGTTGACTGATCCTTTCTAATATTACTTCGATTGAGATTTTATCATTTTTTCCAAAATCGGCTACCACATTGGCCTATTTTCAATATTGTGGTAGTCGATTTTTCATTTCAAAAACAACTTTAGCTACCACATTGGCTTTTATTTACACATGTGGTAGCCGAAATAGAAAATGCGATGATATTATCTCACATATTTAGATATAGCTTCATGCATCTTGCTGTAGAAAAATCCAAAAGCGACAAAGAAAACAAGCACAATCAAAACATCAATGATTTTATTTCCTGTTTTGCCGAGAAATTTGAGCACGCCAAATGCTGAAAGATAGCCTTCTATGCCAAAAAGAAAAGTGACAACAGTGAAAATAATTCCTGAGGGCATGAGCATTTTACCAAATGCTTCGCCATCCTTCACTTTGGCATTTGGAGGAAGGAGGGCTTCCGGAACCTCACCGTTCTTTAATTTCCGAAGAAGGCTTACAAGATAAAACCCAAGCCCGATGATTACAGCATAAAAAATTATCTTAAACCAGCTCATACTATACTCTCACACATCAAAACAGCTTCCGCCGACGAATTCCCTCACAAGCGAATTCTTTGCAATATACTCTGTCGGAATCGGAACAAAGTAATTCAATAGCTTAAGAAGCCTCTTTGCTTCTGCGTATTCTTCAGATTCCCTTGGCACTGAATAAAGCTGCGGAACAGCATAAAGCTTCAGCACTGCCATCTCATAAATCAGTGCGGAATTGAAGAATGCATCGACAGAATTCTGGAATGGGAAGATGTTCTTCTCTTCACCTCGTCTGACAGAATCCCAGCGGGAAAGCGTCTCCTGCGCACCTGTGCCCCTTGTCCTTGCATCTCGCACGATTCTGCGAATCAGCCTGCCGTCTGTAGTAGAGAGCGGATTGTGCTCGTCGATGGCAAGCTGTGTCAGCGCAGAAATATAAATTTTGAACTTTGATTCCTTCGGCAGGGAATAGGAAAGCTTATCATTTAAGCCATGAATTCCTTCTATGACTAATACATCATTCTTCTGCAGCTTCATCGGAATGCCCTCAGCTTCACGGCGGCCGGTCTTGAAATTAAAAACTGGAATCTCTGCTTCATCGCCATTTAATAGACTTGTCATATCGGAATTGAACCTTTCAACATCGAGGCACTCAAGTGCTTCATAGTCCGGCTTGCCATCCTCTCCCATAGGCATGGTGTCATGGTCCATATAATAATTGTCAAGTGACAGTGGATGCGGCTTCAGTCCAAGCGACAGAAGCTGGATGGAAAGTCTGTGTGAAAATGTAGTCTTACCTGATGACGAAGGCCCGGCTATCATGACGAATTTATGGTCAGGGCTTCCGGCAATATCCTGCGCAAGATGACCAATCTTCTCCTCCATCATTGCTTCCTGCATCAGAATAATGTCAGTCGTATTGCCAGCGCAGACTGCATCATTTAATGCACCGACAGTCCTGATATTCAGGAGTTTGCTCCAGTCAGCAGACTGTTTCATCACATCGAAAAGCTTCATGGACGGTTTGAATTCAGCGACCTTATGATTCTCTTTTAAATCTGGGAAAAGAATCATGAAGCCATCTTCAAATTTCTGGAGCTTGAAATATTTAAGATATCCTGTTGATGGCACCATATAGCCATAGAAATAATCGCAGAAACCATCGATTTCATAAATATTCGTATTGGAACTCGAGCGGTAATAAAGAAGCCTCTCCTTACTTTTCATTCCATATTTCTTAAATGTATTTTCAGCATCCTTCGTGTTCATCATCTTTTTCTGTATTGGAAGATTCTGAATCACAAGGGATGTCATTTCTTCTGTAAGATCACGCAGGAATTCATCAGTAACTTCGATTTCTTTATTTACCCTGCAAAAATATCCGTCGCCGAGAGAATACATTACAAAAATATTCGGAAGTATTTTTCCTTCCGTTTTTTCATAAATATTCCTGACTGAATTCTCTCCAAAATATCCGCGCTTATTCATATTGTCGAAGGCCTTCTGCATGAGAAGAAGTGCGGATCTTCTGTAGGCTCTCTGACCATCCTTCTGCTTGGTGGAGACAAATTTCAGCTCGCCATCGTATTTTACTTTTTTGAAAAGTTCGAAAAGCTTGTATCCTGAATAGCAGAGAACGATGTCGTCCTTCTCTGCACCGGCGTATTTATCTACGATTTTTTGAAAAGTTGTCCCGCAGGGAATCTCAAGCTCCCTGCCATTTATCTTAATGTTTAATGTCTCTGACATCATTGCTCCTTTATATATTTTTTATGACTCCTGTATGATTTATTTTCCCAGTTTCAAAATTTCCTAAATATAATATTACAAAAGTTCATACTATCTATGGAAATTCAAGATAAATATTGAGATTATTCATCCATCATATGGTAACAAACGGTTCCCGCTTCTCTGCGGTAATGATCTCAGCATCCGGAAACTGCTCCCTCAGATATTTTGCCACATCCTCAGTGAATAAATATTCCATTCCATAATGCCCGGCGTCAATGAGTGTGAGTCCCTTCTCAACTGCATCCAGTCCGCTGTGATGATCAATATCACCAGTAATATAAACATCTGCACCCTTCATCTTTGCCAGGTCGATGTCTGATTTTCCTGAACCTGGAAGCAGGCCAACTACCCTTATTTCCGTGTCGGGATCTCCCCAGATTCTGACGGAATGAATGGCAAGGGCATCCTTCACGCATTCTGCAAATTCTCCCAGCGTCACAGGCTTTTCAATAGAGCCAAGCCTGCCGAGGCCAAGCGGATTTCCTTCAGAATCGATAAGTCCCGGCACTTCCTCAAGCACTATTGACTGTGAAAATCCAAGTCTTTCTGCTACCAGTGTCCCCATCCTGTGAATGTCATAATTCGTATGCATGGCAAAATACGAAATATGATTTTCAATCAGGCTGATGATCCTCTTCCCGATGAAGTCCTGGTATACCACAGATTTCATTTCACGGAAAATCAGCGGATGATGCGTAATCAGTAGATCCGCCTTTACATCAATTGCATTTTCAATGCATTCACTCGTTGCCTCAAGGGCAACATAGATTTTCTTTACTTCAGAATTCTTTGAGCCTGAAAGCAGACCGACATTGTCCCATGAAAGTGCGCTCGATCTGGGCGCAAGATTCTCAAGAGAATCCATCACTTCTGAAACTAACATATTTTATACCTCACTGCAAAAATAGTATAATACTTTCCGTCTGAAAATACATTCCTCTCTTCAAGAATCTCATAAGAATTTTCAGTAAAAAATAATTTTACCTTGTCAATATTCTTCTGCGGTTCAAGAATAATTTTTGATGCATGATGTGCGATTTCTGGTGATGTTGAAAGAATGGACATAATATTCTCCCCACCCATTCCTGCTATTGTAATCGCATAATCTGTTCCTGGTGTAATGAAAGCTTTCCCTTTAGAAATGCACATAGCGTCATTACATGGGGCTTCCGCCACCTCAGAACTTCTTATCGAATCATCTGAAATCTCAATATTAGGAATATGTACATTTAAAAGTCCTTCAGACAGCAAAGGAAAGATAACATCGGAAAGATCAGCTTTCCTGATATTATCTTTCGCTATCTCAAGCGGTCCCTTTTTATTATCGATTGCAACCGCTTTTTTACATATATTTTCTGAAACTGCCCGTATTGGAAGGTATGCGTGGTCTGTTCCTACATCGATTAGAAGAGGAACAGGATCAAGCATATTTTTTACTTCCATAAGTCGCGCTGAAAATCTCATGACAAATACTTATTCAAGGTAATCCTTCAGCTTCTTGCTTCTTGAGGGATGACGAAGCTTCCTCAAGGCCTTTGCCTCGATCTGTCTGATTCTTTCACGGGTGACATTAAACTCCTTGCCAACCTCTTCAAGAGTACGGCTCCTGCCGTCTTCAAGACCAAAACGAAGAATGAGTACTTTTCTCTCCCTTTCAGTGAGGGTATCAAGAACATCATTCAGCTGCTCCTTTAATAATGTAAATGTAGCAGCGTCTGCAGGTACAGGAACATTTTCATCCTGGATGAAATCTCCGAGGTGTGAATCCTCTTCCTCACCAATAGGCGTCTCAAGCGAAACGGGTTCCTGTGAAATCTTGATGATCTCACGGACTCTCTCTACAGGAAGCTCCATTCTCTCTGCAATTTCTTCAGGGGTAGGCTCACGGCCAAGCTCCTGAAGGAGCTGCCTTGAAACACGGATGAATTTATTAATCGTCTCAACCATGTGTACAGGAATTCTAATGGTTCTGGCCTGATCTGCAATTGCTCTCGTAATGGCCTGACGGATCCACCATGTAGCGTAGGTTGAGAATTTATAGCCTTTTCTGTAATCAAATTTTTCGACAGCCTTAATGAGACCTAAATTCCCTTCCTGAATGAGGTCAAGGAACAGCATGCCACGACCGACATATTTCTTTGCAATTGAAACAACGAGACGAAGGTTTGCCTCAGCAAGCTTCTGCTTTGCCTTCTCATCGCCCTGCTCCATTCTCTTTGCAAGCTCGACCTCTTCATCTGCTGTAAGAAGCGGAACCTTGCCGATTTCCTTTAGGTACATCCTGACTGGATCCTCAACGGAAACATTTTCTGGAACTGAAAGATCTATTTTTTCAGGCTCGATGTCATCATCATCTGAAAGAATAATATCATCGTCATCAATATCGTCGGTTCTTAGTACATCAACATTGTGATTCTCAAGGAATACGACGATTTTATTGAACATCTCCGGGCTCACCTTTGTATCTGCAAAGAAAGCCACGATGTCATTGTACTCAAGGACATTCTGTCTGGTCTTTGCAAGATTAAGCAGTGACTGAAGCTTCTTTGCATAAACTTCAACAGCCTCTTCTGAAACCGGCTCATGGGATGCTTCTTTTTCTGCCGTTGTTTCAGTTTCAGCGGCAGCAGTTTTCTTTTCTTCTACTGCCTCTGCTTTGGTATCCTTGGCAGGTTTCTTAGAAGAAGCTTTCTTTTCAGAAGACTTTGCAGCCGCAGTCTTCTTTTCCGTAGTCTTTGATGCAGATTTTTTCTTTGTGGAAGTGCTTCCTGCAGAAGCCTTCTTTGCAGAGGTCTTCTTTGTTACTTCCTCTTTTTCAATATCCTCAGCCATGGTAATCCATCCTTCCTTTTATTTTAAAATTTATATTTATCAATTTCGGCAAGTTTATTTTTTTCTTTAAGAATTTTCTGGAACGTATTTACATTCGCATTCGATTCACTGTTTGAAAGCCGCTCAATAGAGCCTTCCTTTACTTTCTTAAGAGTCTGCCGTAGGAGCTTTTCTCCATCTGTTCCCTTCGGAATCGTACTTTCCAAAAGATAAAAAATATTTCCGGCTTCCTTCTGTTCTTCGGTATCTGAAAACAGGCTCACTACCTTTGCAGCATTTACAGCCCCGCTCTCTTTGATCTCCGAAAATATCTCGGCAGCCGCTGTCCTAAATACGCCTTCTGAAAAATCATCCGGCTCAATGAAATTCATGACGCCGTCAAGCCAGCCGGGATTTTCAGTAAGCAGCGAAAGAAGCACCCGCTCGGAATCCTCATACCCTTTTGCCTTAAGCGATTTTTCTTCCTTCTTACTATTATTATACGTGTTTTTTTCTGATTTTCTTTCCGGAGGTGATGCCTGAATGCCAACAGGTTTATTTTTTTCAAAGGAAGCATTCTGCTTGAATGCAGATTTTGCCTTTTCTGAAGACTCAGCCAGCTCAGACTCAGAAATCAAAAGTGCCTTCAGATCATCCCGTCTCACACCGTATTTTGCTGCAACAGTATCAAGGTATGAATTTCTCTCCATCCCGGCATTAAGCGTGAGAAGCAGCCTTGCCGTCTCCTTCATGAAATTCGTCTTTTCCATCGGGTCAGAAAGATCGTATTTCTCTGACATCTTGCGGATGATAAAAAGATAGCCGTTCTCGGCATTTTCAATTCTCTTTTCATATTCCTCCGGCCCGAGCCCTTTCATGAATTCATCAGGATCCTTATAGGGCTGCATATTTATGACCTTTGTCTCTATACCTGCATCATGAAATATTGGTACTGCACGAAGTGTAGCTTTCTGTCCTGCCCCATCAGAATCATAGCTTAAATATACCTTTGAAAAACGCTTTCGTTTGACAAGTGCAGCCTGCTCCTCTGTAAGTGCAGTTCCAAGCGATGCACAGGCGTTGTCGAAACCAGCCTGGTGCAGTGAAACCACATCCATATAGCCTTCGCAGAAAATAAGGTACCCCCTCTTCGTTGTCTTTGAAATATTAAATCCAAAGATGGTGTGGCGTTTGCTGTAAATAGGTGTCTCCGGGGAGTTTACATACTTTGGCTTTCCGTCTCCCATGACCCTGCCGCCGAAGGCTAAAACCTTGCCATTCTGATCCTGAATCGGAAACATTGCCCTGTTCCAGAACATGTCATGCATACCGTGCTTTTCATCAAAGCTGATCAGGCGGGATTCCCTCAGAATATTGTCATCGTAGCCCTTGCTCTTTAAATATTGATAAAGCGAAGTGTCACTCGCATCTGAATAGCCAAGCCCGAAACGATTTATCGTCTCATCAGAAAGCTGTCTGCCTTTGAAATACGCCATCGCATGCTTTCCATGCGGACTACGGAGAAGATAATAATAATACTTTGCCGCCTCTTTATATATTTCGTAAAGCTTTTCTCTTTTTGCATTCTGTCTTCGTTCTTCAGAAGAATACTCCTTTTCTGGAAGTGTAATGCCGGCCCGGTCAGCAAGATATTTGACGGCCTCAGGAAAGGTCATGTTCTCATGCTTCATAAGAAAAGTGTATACATTTCCTGATTCGCCACAGCCAAAGCAGTGAAAAATCTGACGGGATTCCAATACGGAAAATGAAGGCGTCTTTTCATTGTGAAATGGGCATAGTCCCATATATGACGAGCCTTTTCTCTCCAGATGGACGTACTGGCCGATGACATCTACAATATCATTTGCCTCGCGCACCTTATCAATTATCTCATCGGAATAATACATCAGAGATCCTCCCCATCCCAGGACTGCGGCACAAAATACTCAGAAAACTTGTGGCAGGCGAAGCTGTCCGTCATGCCGGCAATATAATCACAGACAATTCTCTCCTTTGAATCGCCTTTTGTAGATTCATAAGAATAATACTTTGCTGGAACCTCTTCAGGATGAATCATATAATATCTGAAAAGTTCCTTGATCATCCTGTCTGCCTTGACTTCCTCACCCTTGGCCTCGGGATTCTTGTATACATTTTCAAAAAGAAAATGACGTAAATCGATCATCGCACCATAGACTTCATCAGACATTCCAATTTCCGGGGAATCAAAGCTATGGGTAATGACATCGTGAATCATTTTATTAAGACGTGCCTTTACATTCGTGCCAAGAACTTTGCTTATCTCTTTTGGAATGTCCTCTTCTGTCATAAGCTTTGCACGGATCGCATCATCGATATCAGAATTCACATAGGCAATCTTATCGGAAAGCCTGATGATCTGTCCCTCGGGCGTATGCGGCTTTCCTTCCGTCTGGTGATTCCTGATGCCATCGCGGACTTCCCATGTGAGATTCAGACCCTGTCCATCTTTTTCGAGCTTCTCCACTATGCGGACAGACTGCTCGCTGTGAACAAAAAATTCCTTTCCTTCTTTTGAAAGCGCATCGGCTTCCTTTGGGAAAAATGCCTTGTAGGCTTCATTCAGCGCACGCTCGCCGCAGTGACCATAAGGCGTATGTCCAAGATCATGACCTAAGGCAATCGCCTCTGTGAGATCCTCATTAAGACGAAGTGCCTTTGCGATCGTCCTGCCTATCTGGGAAACCTCAAGCGTATGCGAAAGCCTAGTTCTGTAATGATCGCCCTTGGGAGACAGAAAAACCTGCGTTTTGTTCTTTAAACGCCGGAATGATTTACAGTGCAGAATCCTGTCCCTGTCACGCTGGAATACAGGACGGATGTCGCACTGAACCTCATCACGCTCACGTCCCCTGCTGTTCACAGACAAAGTAGCATAAGGGCTCAGCGTTTCTTTCTCCATTTCCTCGATTGTTTCTCTAATTAACATTCGTTTTTCCCTCTTACTACTATTATACGTGAAAATTCAATATTTTCTTTCACATTTTTTACGTAATACTCACGTCGCAAAAAAATGAACATCTGAAAACCCGTTCCCACTCATGACTCGACGTAGCGGCACTAAGCTCACGCTGTATCAATCGCATTCGCTAAGTGCCGACGTCCGAGTCATGGTTTTGCAGATGCATCATTTTTTTGCTCCGCTCGAGTATGTGAAAATTTGCTGTAAATTCGAGCGTGCAAACATGAAATATGATAATTTTCAGACTCTTGATCGGTACGCCGGCACTTAGTGAGTGCGTAGCACGAACTTAGTACCGCTGCGTCGATCACGAAGCGAGAGCGGGTCTGAAAATTAGCATATTGAATGTGAAGCAAGCGAGTTTATTTACAACTTGATAAAAATTGATACATCTTCCGCAGTGCTTTGCCTCTATGGCTGATTTGATTTTTCTCCTCTGGCGAAATGTCGGCACTCGTGACATCGTATCCGTCGGGGATGAAAATCGGATCATAGCCGAAGCCGTTATTTCCAGAGGGCGAGTCCGCTATATGTCCTTCCATGGTTTCACGGACGACATGCTCAGTTCCATCAGGAAGAATAAGTGCACAGGCACAGACAAATCTCGCAGTTCTCTTTTCGAATGGAACGCCTTCAAGTCTTCTAAGCAGCTCTGCATTTTTCAGATCATAGGAAGTATCATGCCCCATGAATCTTGCTGAGTGCACCCCTGGCTCTTTTCCAAGGTAATCTATCTCGAGTCCGGAATCATCACTCATTACGGTTTCATGGCATTTTTCCCATACATCACGAGCCTTGATAAGCGCATTGTCTTCGAAAGTAGTTCCATTTTCATCCGGGTCAGAAATGATTCCGGCATCCTTCATAGAGACAATTTCAAACGGAAGGTCTGCAAAAATCTCTTTTATTTCCTTAAGCTTATTCTGATTTCCAGTTGCAAAAATAAGTCTGTCCATAAACAAATCCTTTCATAGTAAATTTTTCAAAAAGTGTATCGAGAAGCTTCTGCTCATATGGTAGTCGACATTTTTTCAAAAAACCAAAAAAACAAAAAATTTTTTTAATTAATTAGCGCCTGATAAATCGCATCCGCAATTTTCTTCTGGTAATCGTCCGTCGAAAGCAGATCGAGTTCCTCCTGATTTGTCATAAACCCAGGCTCTGCAATGCATACTGGAGACTTTGTAGAAGCAATCAGTTTTTCTTCATCACCAGCCACTGTGCCCTTGCTGTTTGAGCCAAGTGCATCAAGAAGATTAGAAAGGACCCTGTCCGCGAGCTCCTTCGATGCGCCGTCAGCATCACTGACGCGGTATAGCACTTCCGTTCCACATATTTCCGACATCCGGCCTGAAGCGGTAGAATTCATCTTTACACTTACAAGGCAGTCTGCGTCAAGCCTGTTTGCAAGCCCTGCCCTCTCTTCGTATGAAACATCCGTATCATCGGTTCTGGTATAAAAAATTCCGGTCTTCATTCCATTCATATTTACAACACTTATGCCTTCAATATTTGAAGGAAATTCACTTGTAAGCATATTCTGATTTTCTTCAAAATCCTCTTTTATTTTTAATAGGATCGAAAGATTAATGTCTTTTTCTGCAACATCCCCCTTGACAGTTCCACGATCTTCTCCACCGCAGGCGGCATCGAGCACAATGATGCGGTCAAAAATGTCAGACGGCTTCACAAAGTCAAAGCAGAGATAAGAGCCATCTACAGAATATTTTACAAGATAAATATCCTTCAGGAAAAAAGTGACGGTTCCCGTATCACCCTTTGAAGAAAATTTGATATCAGTAACAAAATTGCTGTCACCAAGGACATTAAATTCGCTAAAATATTCTTCTGTAAGTCCCTTAAGTGTAAAAGAAAATTCCTGCCTTACTGCATTTTCTTTGCATGCAAAGGAAGCTTTGTCAAAATCAGAAGAGTATTCAAACATGATATCATGCTTTTCTCCTGTATCGTCCTTAAGTTTCCTGACTGTGCCATCATCTTCCTTCAGGTAAGACAATATTGAAAAGGTTCTGTCAATCCTTAGCTTCTTTTCCTGCGGAAATGCAAGCGAGTGAAAATCATCATGAAAGACCAGTAGCAGAATAGTAATTGCTGACAGCACAGAAATTGCAATAACAACGAAAAGCCTTATCTTTTCATCCAAAGATTTATTTTTCTGCTGTGCCATCAGTATAATCTCCATAAGCCTTCAGGCAGATATTCGCATTGAAATTCTTTTCCACGCTTTCCCATGTAATGCCGTTCTTGCTGATGTATGATTCTCCATCGCTCACATCTATATCGCCATCTATGTTGTCGGATTGATACTCAATCGCCATGGGTTCATTTGAACCAATAGTGGTAATAGACAGGATAATCGCAAACTTTTCTCCCTTTTTCACTTCTACAGAAGAAGAAAATGGCACAGTATAATACCCTGCATCTTCAAGACCTCCGCTCGCAACAAGCGTCCTGTTTGCAAGTGAATCTACATCAGTGAAATCCGGCACAAAGTAAAGGTCATAGAAGTTCTGCTTGTCAAGGGCATAGAAACCTGCCGCTTTTATTTCAATGTCAGTCTTTGCCGTAAAGCAGTTCGCGCCAAGGACATTTTCCTTCTGGTACCCGATCTGTCCGGTCCAGCCTGTAAGGTCTGACTGGTAAATTTCATCATAATTATTTACAGGCTCAACATCATAATATGAGACCGCCTGGTCACCAATATCTGAATCAAAATATGACACATAAAATACACCGGATTCGCCAAATGATTCGCCCCAGCTGTTCTGACAAATGAAGGCGCCATTGCCCCTGGCCTTGCCTCTGAATCTCTCCTTTGGAAAACTGTCATCCCAGCCGATGATTACCACATCATGATTTGGCTTTTCCGAGCCGTCATAACAGTATGCATTTGCCTTTGAATTATAATATTTGGATTCGTGCATGCCGGCCAGGGCATTGTCAATATAAAGTGACGTTGAAACGCCGCCGTCCTTAAATACAGCCCACTTTATCTTGTCAATATCATCATTCGAATAAAACTTCAGTCCCTGTACATGGACGCTCGCCGAGGACTCTTTCTCCTTTTCCTTCGGTCCCTTCCATGAAAGAAAATAGCCTGCTGCCTGGGAATAATCCCCTCCATCCTTATCCGTATATGAATACCCTTTTTTGTTGATCAGATCATCAGGAGAAAATTCATATTTTTTTTCAGGAAGCAGAGAAGATTCAAGTGCGCCAATTGCAGCATAGGCCCAGCATGTATTCTCATCACCCTGGTCTCTTATTGAAGAAACCCGGGAATCATCTCTAAGATCAAAATGTCCCGGAAGAACAGCCTTACCAGCATTCTTTGTATCCAGGGAAAGCATATATGTAGTGTCATCCCAGTCATAGCCATAGTTAAAAAGCTGGGCAATATCAGAAATCGGAACATAAGCCGTATTGCCGACAATCTGCGGTTCTGCTGAAAGCATGATTGCATCATCATTGAGTGTAGCATCAAGAGAGTTTATCGTAAGCGTCAGAATCTTGCTGCCTCGCTGCATCTTGATATCGTTTTTATCATACAGCCTTGCACTCATGGAAAAGGTCTCCCTGATAAAAGAAAGACTGCCAAGAAGATTCATCTTTGAATCCACATATAAAGACCCATCAGAAAGAGGAGTCTCTTTTCCATCTATAGAAAATTTAAAAGTATTTTCATCATTAATGCTCTTAGCAATCATCGGGTCGAAAACATCATCTTCGAGTGTTCCGCCCCTGAATGCCTGCACTGTAGCTAAATCGTCATTCAGCGTATTCATCTGAAAAAATACAACGATTAATATAATGATGAAATATGTAATATATCTCGAATACTGCTTCATGCCTTAAAAAAAGTGCTGTCCTTTTAGAGAACAGCACATAAAAATCATTTATTTGGGTTTATTCTCTTTGGTGGCTTGCTTCCAAGAAACTGATAATAATAGGTCTTTATCATGCCATTATAAATCTTCCTGTTCTTGTCAGCCTTGCGTCCAATGTATTTCTCAGCATCCTCATAAGAAGTAATAAGATACATCGACCATTCATCAAGAGACCTGTAAGCTTCACCAATAGATCTGTATAAATCCGGAAGCTCATCCTTGTCAAACATTCTCTCGCCATAAGGAGGATTCGTAATAATAAAGCCATATTTCTTCTTGTGTGAAAGCTTGTCCACGCCTCGCTGCTGGAAATGTATAAGGTGATCGACACCTGCTGCAATAGCATTCTTCCTTGAAATCCTGACAGCCTTATCATCAATATCAAAGCCCTGAATATCGACTTCACGGTTCTCTATAATCTGTCCATAAGCTTCCTGACGGACATCCTTCCAGATATCCTTCGGAATGATATTCTCCCAGGACTCTGCTGTGAAATGCCTGTTCAAGCCTGGTGCAATATGTGCTGCCATCATGGCCGCTTCAATCGGGAAGGTTCCACTTCCACAGAAAGGATCAATGAGAATCCTGTCCCACTTCCATGGCGTCAGCATGATAAGTGCTGCAGCTAAAGTCTCTGAAATAGGAGCCTCAACTTCTAACTGCCTGTAGCCTCTCTTGTGAAGGGATGTACCTGTGGTATCAAGAAGAACCATCACACGGTTTTTATTGATCAGAATTCTGACTGGGTATGCATTTCCGGTCTCTTCAAAGCGCTCGATATGGTAAACGCCCTTCATCCTCTCGACCATAGCCTTCTTTGCGATAGACTGGATGTCAGATGGAGAAAAAAGCTTGCTGTTTACGGATGAAGCCTTTGTGACCCAGAACTTGCCGTCCTTCGGTATGAAATCCTCCCAGTGAATAGCCTTCACACCTTCGAAAAGCTCATCGAAAGTCTGTGCCTCGAAATCGCCAACGAGAATCATAATTCTCTCGGCTGTCCGGAGGTGGATATTTGCCAGAGCTACTGCCTCGGCATCTCCGATGAAATTCACTCTGCCGTTGTCCACTTCAGAGATCTCATATCCTAATCTCTGTATTTCTCTTTTTAGTACTGCCTCTGTTCCAAAATGACAGGGCGCTGATAAAGTCCAAGTTTCCATACGGAAAATATTAGACCAAATACATGTTATTTGCAAGTATTAATATGAATTTTTTTCTTTTCCGGTAGAATCTTGATCTGCCCACACTGGATGGTGCAGTAATATGGAATGTTCCTGTCCTTAAAGCGTTCCAGCGTCTCGGGGCTTGGATGGTGGTACATATTATTCTTCCCCGCCGAAATAATCACAAGGGAAGGCTTTGCGCTGTCAAGAAGGTATTCTGAATTTGAATATTTAGAACCATGGTGGGTTGACTTAAGTATCGTGACATTTTTCTGTCCATCGGAAAAATAATCCGATGCGATCTGCTTTTCTGCATCTGCTGATGCATCGCCGGTGAAAAGCATAGAAAAGCCCTTTGTCTTTCCTTCATTTGAGGTAAGATAAAGGCATAATGAATTTGCATTTGCATCATCTCTATTTTCTTCATCCTGTGCAAAGACATCCTGAAGGCAGAATGACTTTGCTGAAACGACATCACCTTTTTTCATGAATAGGACCTCCGTATTATTCTTCTCTGCAGCAGCTAAGATTTCCGCATAGTTCTCATTTTCCTTCACAACATATTCAGAAAAAATAATCCGCTTGATCCTGTAGCCGTCATCAAGTGTTTCAAGGAGTCCTGAGACATGATCTGAATCAGTGTGGGTGATGAACCAGGCGTCAATGCCTCTGACTCCGCGTGATTTCAAAAATGGCAGAACGGTATACTTTCCGATTTGCTTTTCCGAGCTGCTGCCGCCATCAATGAAGTAATAGCTTCCTCCCCGGCTCGAGAGAAAAATTCCATCTCCCTGCCCTACTGAAAGCATTGAAATTTCAAAGTGAGATGGCGGATTAATGAAAAGAAGTGCAAAAAGCATCCATGCTGCCGCGATGGAAAATCCTGCATATTTTATTCTGACTTTCCTTAATACCTTTCTCTTTTCAGGAGAAAGAAGCCTGTCACTTTCTTTCGTTTTTTTCCGAAGAAGTGAAATGGTAAGCAAAGTAAATCCTGTAAAAACTGCATAATACAAAATGATTTTGAAAAGTCCCGGTTTTCCAGTTATCACATTTGAAAATGGAAGGTGTAGTGATGCATCAGAAACCATCTCAAGAAAATAGATCATCACATGTACAAGTGGCATCAGAATACGAAGCCGGAATAAACCTGTGCAAAGTACAAGCGGAATCAGCACTGCAGAAAGCGGCATCAGAATCACGGACAGCAGCACCTGATAAACCGGAATTTCATAGAAGTAATATGAAATTACCGGCAGGAGCCCGAAGTAAATCATCACTGCAGAAAGAAGTGCCTTCTTTGTTTTTTCGATAAAAGAAAGCTTATAACCATGCTCAAATTTGTGCCGCTGCTTTATGAGATTCGAATATTCCCTGTCGCACGGAATCACGGACTGTGCAAGCACAAAAGAGGCTGCAAAAGAAAATACTGCGCCCGAATCAAATACAGCCAAAGGATTGATAAAAAGTATGATTATTCCCGCAACTGACGCTGAAGTCAGCATATCATATTCTTCTCCTACTGCCTTCGAAGTAAGCAAAATTGTAAACATGATGACTGCTCTCTGGCACGAGACTGAAAAGCCCGTCATCAGTGCATACAAAAATACAATAGGCGTCACGAGGAAAAAGCAGGTCTGAAAGGAAAACGCTGCCTTTCTTAACAATTTGAAAATCGTGAGACCCACGAGTGAAATATGCTGACCTGAAACCACCAGTAAAAATGCTATTCCCGCTGAGGAAAAAAGTTCCTTGACATCAGAAGAAAGGAGCTCTTTTGCTCCCAATGCCATTGCCGATGCAATACTTCCTTCTTCTCCGGGAAGATATTTTTCAAAGAATTCTGCAGTGCTCTCACGTACTCTGTAAAGAAGTCTCAGAATTGAAAACCTTTGCGCCCTTACTGAATGAAGCTCCACATCTTTTAGCTTTAGAAATATCTCTTTTGAAGAAAGATAGCTTTTCTCATCAAAGCCTCCCTCATTCTGAGCCTCCCTGATGTCCAGCTTCTTCCCTGAAATTTCTACAAAACTACCGATTTGCAATACTTCATTAGCTGTTTTCTGATTGCCTGATGCCTGACTATTACCGCCCCAGAAGCCGCCAGCAGAATTCACAGGCAGAGCTTCATCAGTCCCCGATTCCACCAGTATTACCGTTCCAATATTTACTTTTTTATTGTCTAAAATTAATTTTGCATTTCTTACGTAATATTTATCTGTCTCGTCCTTTCTCTCTTTTTTGTAAACATTTCCCTCCAGCAAAAATTTTTCGTTTTCATTAACAATTTTTTCTATCTCTTCCGCTCTTTTTTCTGCATATATTCCACGAAACAAAGCTGCCAAAAATGCCACAAGAAAAATAGCATAATAAATTATTCTTCTCTTTGATTTTTTCTGTGATAAATAAAAAATATAGGAATATACAAGAGCAAAAATAGATGCGAAAATCTTCAGCCCTGTATTTTCAGAAACTGAAAGAAGTATTCCGGAGAGAAACATCAGAAAGAACGAGAACAAAAGCCTCACTCTCATTTTTTCTCCTGAAATGAACATAAAACAAATTCAGGTGTGCTATTCTATGGGTGATATGGGAATTTTCAGTTGCTCATCCCTGATTCGTCAGCGGATACGATATCTGTATTTTTTTCAAAATTTCCTGTTGGAAAAGCATCGCTGGTATCAGGGGTTCCGCCTGTATATACTGTAATGCTTACTTTGTTTATACCATCAATCTCTGTGAGAGAATTCACAAGAGAATATAATGCAACATCCTGCGATACATCAGCCATATCTGTAAAGAATGAACTGTCAATGTCAAGAAAGCAGATGCCATCAGAAACGGAAACATTGAGAATCTTGGAAGAATCTGAAAATGCCGTACGCAAATCTCCTTCATACGGAGCCTTGGAAAGCGTGTTTACAACCGTCTGCTCAAGACCTGTAGAGCTTCCATAATGAAGCGTCCTTGAAACTGCCACAAGCGATTTTCCATCCTGATATGCATAATAAAGCTTTACCCTTTTTGTAATAAGGGCAGCCTGGTCTTTTCCAAAATCCTCTATGAATGTATCCTGTGACATAGCGCCAACAACGGTACCATTTGAATCAGTAAGCGCCTGGCCATCAATTGAAAAGCTTACGGTTTTTATTTCCTTCACCTGAAGAACGGTCTTTACTATTGCAGCACGAAGAACCGTTTCTTTATATCCATTGAGTGAACGGTATCCTGAAGTAAAATTAATACCAAGTTCATGCTTTTTTTTGTTAAAGCTGGTGCTCTTGATTTCGATTTCGTCTGGAAGCGCCATCTCATCATTATCCTTGATCTGGCTGATGAGAAAATCCACGGTTTTCTTTGTACTGGCATCAGCTGCATAAGATGTTTCCTTTGAAAGCATGCTTTCTCCGGAATAATCAGGATAATACACGGTATACTTTGTCTCATCCTTCTTTGAATTTCCACACGCAGAAAGATTAAACGACAGGACGATCGAAAAAATTAATAATAATATGAAATTTTCTTTTTTCAACAAAGAACTATTCATCAGATTTTAAAATCCTTCTGCTTTTCATCGGCATCATCTGCAATATAATGGATAGGCACCCTTACAACGAATTCTGTCCCTTCACCAAGAACACTGTGCACATTGATTTCACCCTTATGCATATGAATAATGCTCTCGGTAATCGAAAGACCAAGCCCTGTTCCGCCTATTTCACGGGAATGTGACTTATCTGCCCTGTAAAACCTTTCAAAAATATGGTCAACAGATTCTTCAGGGATACCAAGTCCATTGTCTTCTACATGAATATAGAAATACTGGTGGTCAGCATTAAGCGAGACATGTACATAGCCGCCTTCATTATTATACTTTATCGCATTCTCAATAAGATTTGAAATGGCAAGGGAGAATTTCGTCTCGTCCACTTCTGCTGTTACCGGCCTGAAGCTTTCCAATACCAGCTCAACGGACGCCTTGTCAGCAAGCGGTCTGAGTCTCTTCATAATCTCTTCAAGCAGCGTATTTAAACGCACCTGTGAAATATTAATCTCTGCCTTTTTCCTGTCGAATCGAACCAAAGTGAGCAGGTCAGAAATAATATTGTTTTCACGGTCTATTTCACCTGTGATATCGCCCATGAATTCCCTGTACATATCGACTGGAGCATCTGGCATTGAATTTATGGAATCAGCAAGAACCTTCATCGAAGCAAGTGGTGTCTTAAGCTCATGCGACACATTCGAAACGAATTCCTGCCTCGACTCATCCAGGGTCTTCATCCGGTTTGCATAGGCATTAAACGAATCATAAATCTTCGCAGTCTCTGTATATTTATCCGGAGTGAGCTCGTTTTCTACCAGTCCCTTTGTGACAGAATCTATCCTTGTAGCAACATTATTCACTGGCTTCATAATAGCCTTTGAAATAAACCATGCTAAGATGAAAGAAATGATAATATCAAAAAACAGGAATAATATTAGCAGCTGATTAAATGCAGAAGAATTATCTGAATCTTTTTTTATCTGCTTGACAAATAAAAGCACGCCAATGACTGTACTGTCTTTTGCAGATGATGACTTGGTATCATCAATAATTGGAACAGCCACCGCTAGTAGGCCGCTCTTTTCATCATTGCTTGATGCGCTTTCTCCACCTGCAGCCTGAAGTACAATATCCCAGATGACAGTCTTTCCTTCATAGAGTGAATAACTGTCTTTAATGACTTTTAAGGAACTGTCAAGAACAAGAATCCTGCCAGAAAGCGCCTGCGCAGAAAATTCAATTGCCTGACGAACGGATTCATTATCAGTGCCATTGATGTAACCTGTAGTCACCACAGCACTATTGATAATACGAGCCTGACTTGAGACGGAAAGAATCTCAGAATTAATTTCCTCTCTCTTATACGAAAAACCTACGATGAAAGAGAGAATGACTGTAAAAATAACTCCGAGCGAAAATGAAAGTAAAAATATCCTGGCTCTTAATGATTTGAAAAATGAAGTAATTCTCTTCATAAATCCTACTGCTTATAATAATAACCCATGCCCCATTTAGTCTGAATGTATCTTGGCTCTCCGGGATTTGGCTCTACCTTTTCCCTGAGCCTTCTGACATGTACATCAACCGCTCTTACATCTCCTGGGGAATCAGTGCCCCAAATGATATTGAGCAGGTCTTCTCTTGAATATATTTTGTGCGGATGGGTAACAAGCAGTACCATCATATCGAATTCTTTCGAAGTAAGATCTATTTCTTTTCCCTTTACAAAAAGCCTTCTGTTCTCGCGGTCAATATTGATATCGCCACTGGTAAGAAATGAGGCATTGTCTTCACCCTCATCGTCTTTTGCAGCTTCCTTCGCATTCCTGTATCTTCTCAGTATCGCCTTTATCCTGGCCTTCACCTCAAGAATATTAAAAGGCTTCGTGATGTAGTCATCTGCACCATATTCAAGACCAAGAATCTTGTCCATGTCTTCGCCCTTTGCAGTGAGCATGATGATTGGTACATCAGAAAATTCCCTGATACTCTGGCAGACCTCATAACCTGTAAGCTTAGGAAGCATGATATCAAGAAGGATCATGTCATAATTGTTCTCTTTTGCCTTGGCAAGTGCTTCTTCACCATCATATGCCGTATCTACTTCCATGCCATCCTGCATCAGAGAAAACTTAATACCCTTTACTATCAGTTTTTCATCATCTACCACAAGTATCTTAGCCATAACCTACACCGTAATTAAATCTTTTATCTTTGCAAAAGCCTTTTCTTTTATCCCGCTGATATTTTTTATTTCATCAATACTTTTAAATGATCCTTTTTCTGACCGGTATGAAATAATGCTGTCCGCCTTTGATTCTCCTATTCCTGGAAGTGTCATAAGAGTGTCCTTAGAAGCAGTATTAATATTTATAAGACCTGCAGATTCAGAAGCATCTTCTGGCATCACAGCATCTGTCTTTGAACTATTTTCAATAAGCCCGGCAGGCTCTCCATCCTTCATGTATTTTTCTGCTTCAGAAATTGTATAAATTCTGATGAAGTCGCCGTCAGATATACGCTTTGCCTGATTCACGGATGACTCGTATGCATCCTCCGTAAGTCCTCCCGCCTTTTCTATGACCTGAAAAACCCTGTCACCTTCATTCATCTCATAGACACCGGGACTTTGAACAGCTCCTGCGATCTGCACATAAAGCTTCTTGGAATTCTCTGTGCTTTCGATACTGCCTGAAACATTATCGAAATTTTCAGAATCAGATTCTTCGTTTGTCACGGAAGAAACATTAGATCTGTCCTCATCATTCAAAGAAATGTCAGCTTCATTTCCTGCACCGGAATCCCTGTTTTCAAAATAGGAGGATTCACCGCAACCCGAAAGAACCACAGCTGAAAAAACAATAAGGGCTGTCGACAGAAGATAAAGTATTCTGTAGCGCAGTCCCTTTGTTTTTTCACTTGCACTATCATAATTTATTTTTTTCAATAGCAGTCTCCTTTTCCGGGACCGCCGCCGTCTTCATCTAAATAATATAACGAAAATATAAAAATATTACAATAGTGTTAATGAAATTTTTCTATTTTTTATTTGATTACCTTGGCAATCAGCTTGCAGGCTTTGTCAATATCTTTCTTTTCTATGACAAGCGGTGGAAGAAGACGAAGCACATTATGCTCTGCGGAAAGTGTGACAAGTCCCTTCATTAGAAGCTTATTCACAACACCTCCTGCCTTTACAGAATCCTTTAAGACAAGACCCTGCATAAAGCCCATGCCACGCCTTTCGATTACATTTGAGGAAGAGTCTGCGATTTCATCAAGTTTCTTTTCAAAATAAGGTGTGAGCTCTTCTACATGCTGTGGAAGCTTTCTCTCCTTCATAATGCTGATTGATGTGACAGCTGCCCTTGCAGCAAGTGGATTTCCACCAAAGGTCGAACCGTGGTCGCCTGGAACAAGTGAATTTTCTGCGACCTTTTTATTTACGCCGAAAGCGCCGATTGGAACGCCTGCACCAAGTGCCTTTGCAGATGTAAGGATGTCAGGCTGAATGCCGTATTTCTGGAAGGCGAAGAATTTTCCGCTTCTTCCCATGCCGCACTGTATTTCATCAACAATTAAGAGAATGTCTTTTTCATCGCAGAGCTTCCTGACATTTAAGAGGAAGTCCTTGTCTGCCGGGATGATTCCGCCTTCACCCTGGATTGTCTCCATGATGATGGCGCAGGTATTTTCTGTAACAAGTGACTGAACGGATGCAAAATCATTGAAGTCTGCGAACTTGACACCGTCCATCAGCGGATAGAATGGCTCCCTGTAGTGGTCATTTCCTGTAACGGCAAGAGAGCCTACTGTCCTGCCGTGGAAGGAGGAATTCATTGCGATTATTTCTTCAGGAGCTGATGTATCTTTTCCTGCCTTCTGTCTCTTAAGGTAGGCATACTTCTTTGCAGTCTTTAATGCACCATCAATTGCCTCAGCGCCGCTGTTTGTAAAGAAGACCTTATCCATGCCAGAGATTTCATTAAAGAGGGCTGCGGCATCTGCAAGCGGCTTCGTGTAGAAAAGGTTTGAAATGTGGGTGAGGCTCTTTACCTGATCCTTTAGTGCCTTTTCAATTTCCTTGTCGCCATAGCCGAAGGCATTTACGCCGATTCCGGATGCAAAATCGAGGTATTTATTTCCTTCAACATCATAAAGGTAAACGCCCTTGCCATAGTCAAAGGCAACTGGAAAACGATTGTACACATGAAGGAGATTCTTCTCGGATTTCTCCATTATCTTTGCTGTTTTACCCATATCTTTTTCTCCTGCTATATAAGAATTTTTGTATACCTGATACCAGGGATTTTCACGCATCTATTTCACCAAATGAATTTGCTGTACGTTTCAAAAGCCTAAGCGTACTAAAAATTTTTGTAATTACACTGGATATTTCTCTGCATCGTCGCTCAAGATTTCAGTACCGATACCTCTATTTGTAAAGATCTCAAGAAGAAGGCTGTGTGCGATTCGGCCGTCAAGAATAACGACACGGCTGACACCGTTGTCTGCAGCATCAATACAGTTCTGCATCTTCGGAATCATGCCGCCTGAAATCTCACCGCTCTTTATCATCTTCTTTGCATCTGAAACTGACATCTCGCTTATAAAAGAGGATGGATTGTCAACATCCTTCAGAATGCCATTTGTATCTGTAAGGAAGGCTAATTTCTCAGCATGAACAGCCTCAGCGATGGCACAGGCTGCATCATCTGCATTGATGTTGTAGGTATGATAATCCTTATCAAGACCGATTGGGCATACGATTGGGAGGAAATCCTTTTCAAGAAGATCATAAAGAATCTTTGGATTTACCTTGTCGACCTCGCCGACAAAACCTAAGTCTTCTCCGCCAGGAATCTCCTTCTTCTTTACTGAAAGAAGATTTCCGTCCTTGCCGCTGATGCCTGCTGCATGAACGCCAAGCGACTCGACTCTGGCAACAAGCTCTTTATTAATCCTGTTTAATACCATCTCTGCGACTTCCATTGAAAGTGCATCGGTCTTTCTGAGGCCATTTATGAATTCCGGCTCATTTCCTGTGAGGCGGACCCACTTTGAAATTGCTGCGCCGCCGCCATGCACGATAATCGGCTTGAAGCCTACGAGCTTTAAGAGGGTAACATCCTTTATTACCTCACCCTTTAATTTTTCATCAGTCATAGCAGAACCGCCGTACTTTATGACGATAATCTTCCTGTTAAATCTCTGGATATAAGGCAGTGCCTCCACAAGTGTGCTTGCCTTTTCCTGTACCTCTTTCATCTCTTGTTCGTTCATGATGTGTTAATTCCTTTCAGGAGCGATAATCCGCATTAATATCGACATATTTGTGTGTCAGGTCACAGCCGTAGCCTACCGCATCAGCCTTTCCTTCGTTCATATAGCAGGTGACGATCACGTGCTTTGAGGAAAGAATCTTTGTTGCGATTTCCTCACTGTACTCAGCCGGCATTCCGCCTCTGCAGAGGAAAAGTTCATCACCCTCTCCGTCAAAAAACATGCTGCGTAAGTTCTTTCGCTTATCCTTTGAAATGGCCTTTATCTCTTCCTCGACTTCATCATCAAGCGTAATGCCTGTTCTTACTGAAATATCAGTCTGGTATGGATCAAACTTCACACCTGAATACCCGAGTGCGCAGATGATTCTGCCCCAGTTTGCATCATGTCCATAGACTGCTGCCTTGGTAAGATTTGACTCGATGACGCTCTTTGAAAGTGCGACTGCGTCTTTCTTTGACTTTGCTTTTTTCACTCTGCACTCAAGAAGTTCCGTTGCACCTTCACCATCCTCTGCAATAGACTTTGCAAGGAAAAGCGTGATGATCTGAAGTGCCTTTTCAAATGTCTTGAAGTCATCATCTGCTTCTACTATTTTTTTATTTCCGGCCTTTCCATTTGCAATGACAAGGCAGCTGTCATTTGTAGACATGTCGCCATCGACTGAAATCATATTGAATGAAGTTCCGACGCAGTCTGAAAGTGCCTTCTGAAGCATCTCGTGGGAAATCTTTGCATCTGTCGTGATGAAAGCAAGCATCGTGCACATATTTGGATGAATCATGCCTGCGCCCTTTGCCATGGCACCCATCGTAACTGTCTTCTTTCCAAGCTCAAATGTGAGTGCAATTTCCTTCTTATGTGTATCAGTCGTAAGGATTGCATTTGCTGCGCGGTCTGCGGACTCTGCACTTCGGCTCATGACTTCCTTTGCGCCTTTAATACCGTTTGATAATCTATCAATAGGAAGCTGTGCGCCGATGACGCCTGTCGATCCAAGCACTACATTTTCATCAGGGAGACCTAAAATGCTCATTGCAGAAACTGCGGATTTCCTGCAGAGAATCAGGCCTTCCTCGCCAGTAGCTGCGTTAGCGATTCCAGAATTTATGACAACGGCTCTGACCTTTTTATTTTTCTTTACAAGCTCCCTGTCCCAGATGACCGGTGCTGCCTTTACGACATTTGAGGTAAAGGTTCCTGCCAGGGT
This sequence comes from uncultured Lachnospiraceae bacterium, assembly GCA_900317755.1. Taxonomy (GTDB): domain Bacteria; phylum Bacillota; class Clostridia; order Lachnospirales; family Lachnospiraceae; genus RUG306. Next base: position 4,876 of record ONHZ01000059.1, on the reverse strand, counting down.
GCATGGGCTTTCGCTTACGATGATGGCTGTATCATCCCTGTCTTTATACTTTATTCCGCCTGCTGCTGCACCTGCCGAAAATCCAAGCGGTGCACAAACGCCTCCATTGATTCTTCTCATTTTCTTCGTCTCCTATAGAGCTGTATTACTATATATATTTATCATGAACCGTCATTGCCATATTGTAATATCAAAAAACACTTAAAGCATCCTTAAATTATTTTGTGACAGTTTTCATCTATTATTCATATATAAATATTCACATTCTCGTTCCTAAATTATCTTAGGCATTAAATTTGGTAATGTTCTCCTCATTCAGCGGCATCTCATAGAAATTCACATCTTTTCGCTTGGTGAAGCCTTCCTTATTCCAGAAAAGATTTCCGACCACATTCTGCTGATATGCAATCAGCGTGATTTTGTTGATGTGCTCTTTCTGAAGTGCCTTCATGGCAAAGGAAACCATCCTGTTTCCTATGCCCTGGCGCCTAAAATCTTCTCTCACACAGACATGGTAAAAGCAGGCGCTCCTGCCGTCATGCCCGCAGAGAATTGCGCCAACGATTTCAGAATTCTCAGTCTCTGCAACAATTGAAGTCGTCGGATTTCTTTTGATGAAGCGTACAACAAAATCCTCTGAATCATCCATGGAACGTATGCCAAATCCATGAATCGTCATCCAGAGTGCATGCACTTTCTCGTAGTCCTCGGGCTTCATTGTCCGGATATTAATATAATGCTCAGTCTTTTCCATAATTTTCTGATCTTTTCAACTCAGGAAATCCTTTTTTGAATCTCTGATTGCTTTTTATGTCGCAATCTTGTGTATTGTAGCACTTTAACCTATATATTACAAAATTTTTTTCATATGGTAACCATATTTTCTTTTTCGGCTTTCGGTTACCATGAAAATCCATGATTTGACCTTCAAAATAAAAAAAAGATGGTAACCATCCCGCTATTATGCGATTTCGGTTACCATCTCATCAAAATCAATTATATATTATGGGAATGCCGGGGCAAAATTAAGGCCATCTGCTTCGTCAAATCCAAACATGATGTTCATGTTCTGGACGGCCTGGCCGGCTGCGCCCTTCACGAGATTGTCCAGCGCTCCGACGGCAACAACCCTGTGCGTACGAGGATCGACCTTGAAACCAATATCTGTGAAGTTTGCGCCCTCGACAAACTTGGTCTCCGGGAATACGCCCGAGCCTAAGAGGCGAACAAACTTCTCAGCGCCATAGTATTTCTCATATGCTGCTTCAATATCGTCATCTGTAGGATACGTCCCATCTGTCTTTGGAAGAAGATTCATATATTCTGTAGAAAGAATTCCTCTCTGCATCGGAATGAGGTGAGGCGTGAAGTTTATAAGAATCGGACTTCCGTCGCCGCCAGCATTCTTCAAAGCATACCCAAGCTGCTCCTCGATTTCCGGTGTATGCCTATGTGTCGTGACACCGTATGGCTTTACAGATTCATTTACTTCAGAGAAGAGATTCGGAATCTTTGCGCCGCGGCCGGCACCGGATGTACCGCTTAGCGCATCGACAATTAGTGTCTCAGGATCTACAAGTCCCTCGGCAATCAGAGGATATGCCGTAAGAATCGAGCATGTCGTAAAGCATCCTGGGTTTGCAAGAAGCCTTGCGCCTTTAATAGACGAGCGGTTTATCTCGCAGAGTCCGTAAACTGCCTCCTCAAGTAGAGAAGAATCATCATTTCTCTCAATTCCATTGTACCATGCCTTGTAAACATTAAGATCCTTCAGGCGGTAATCGGCTGAGAGATCGATGATCTTCGTCTTGTCTAAGATTGCAGGCGTAAGTACTGAAGAAAGATATCCCTGCGGCGTGGCCGTGAAAATAACGTCGCATTCGGATGCCAAAGTCTCGATATCTGGTTCCTTCAGTGTATCTGTTTCATCATCGAGAAAGCCCCTGAAATTTCCAAAAATATCCGAATACTTCTGTCCGGCGTATGACTTTGATGCAAGCACTTTTATTTTTGCATCCGAGTGGTTTAATAATATTCTTACAATCTCGGAGCCGGCATAGCCCGTCGCTCCTATTATTCCAATATTTATCATTTCAAAATACCATTAATGCCAGACCTGTGAAGTCTGGCATTATAAAAAATCAAGCTTTGTTCATCAAGGAGCCGAATTACTCGTCATCCTTCTTAAGAATTCCCTTCTTCTCAAGCTCCTGGTACTTCATAGCTCTTACCTTTGTAGGAAGACCGAAGAGTGTGATGAAGCCCTGGGCATCATGATGATCATAAAGTTCACCAGTTGTAAATGATGCAAGTGACTCAGAATAAATAGAGTAATCGCTCTTAGTACCAGCCTTGATGATGTTGCCTTTGTAAAGCTTGAACTTGACTTCACCGGTAACATATTTCTGTGTACTCTCAACGAATGCCTGAAGAGCTTCACGGTATGGTGTAAACCACTTTCCTTCGTATACAACCTGGGCAAATTCAGAACCAATCTTCTTCTTTGCTTCCATTGTCTCACGGTCAAGGATGAGCTCCTCGAGCTGGTCATGGGCAGCCATAAGAATGGTTCCGCCAGGCGTCTCATAAACTCCACGGCTCTTCATGCCGACGACACGGTTCTCAACGATATCAATGATGCCGATTCCGTTCTCGCCGCCTAATTTATTAAGAGTTCTGATGATATCAGAAACCTTCATTGCCTGACCATTAATTGTCTTTGGAACACCCTTCTCAAATGTCATTGTAACTTCTGTTTCCTTGTCAGGAGCCTTCTCTGGAGTAACGCCAAGAACAAGAAGATGATCATAATTTGGCTCATTTGCAGGATCCTCAAGCTCAAGTCCCTCATGGGAAATATGCCATAAGTTTCTATCTCGGCTGTAAGAATTGTCAGCTGAAAACGGAAGGTCAATTCCATGCTTCTTTACATATTCAATTTCTGCTTCACGGGAATCAAGTGTCCACTTTGGATCTCTCCATGCAGCAATAATCTTGAGATCTGGTGCAAGCGCCTTGATGCCAAGCTCGAAACGAATCTGGTCATTGCCCTTGCCTGTAGCACCATGGCAAATCGCTGTAGCACCCTCTTTTCTGGCAACCTCTACAAGTTTCTTTGCAATGGCAGGACGAGCCATAGAGGTACCAAGTAAATATTTGTGCTCATAAACAGCGCCGGCCTCTACGCAAGGCATAATATAATTGTCGGCAAAATCATCAATGATGTCTTCAACATAAAGCTTTGAAGCGCCTGAAAGTCTTGCTCTCTCATCAAGTCCCTTGAGCTCCTCTTCCTGACCGCAGTCGATGCAGCAGCAAACAACATCATAATCATAATTCTCCTTGAGCCACGGAATAATAGCTGTGGTATCAAGTCCGCCTGAGTACGCAAGAACTACTTTTTCTTTTGCCATGATTTTATCCTTTCATTAATCACAAAATAATATATGCTGTTTTATTCATTCATCTGAAGCAAAATGCTACAAGTCATATTATAATTTCCAGCATATTAATTTCCGAATACAGATAATACACCAAATCATATAATAATTCAAAAAAAATTTACAGAACCTGATGTAATGTTTGTAAATTTATTATTTTTTCGCCGTGGTTTCAAGCCAAAGTAAAAATTTAACTTTCAGGCTCGCCAGATTTTCCGAGGAAAATAAAAGGCGTTTCCTGGTAAACATAATAATTAAGCCAGTTGGTGTAAAGCGTGTTCGCATGGCCTCGCCACTGTAAAAGCGGCTTCTTATTTTCATCATCATCAGGATAATAATTCTTCGGAAGATGAATCGGAATGTCCTGCGCCTTATCACGCTTATATTCCTTGTCGAGCGTCATCCTGTCATATTCCGGATGCCCCATGCAGAAAATCTGGGAGCCGTCTGAATTCATACAGAGGAATACGCCGGCCTCACTTGATTCGGCAAGAACGAGTAATTCCGGATTTGACTTGATCATGGCAAAATCAGACTCCGTATATCTCGAATGCGGTGCCATGAAATAATCATCAAAGCCTCTGACAAGCGGCACTCTTCTGTGCAGAACCTTGTGCGAATAAACGCCAAATAATTTTTCCTTCAGCTCATGCTTTTCAATTCCATAATGATAATATAGAGCGGCCTGCGCGCCCCAGCAAAGATGCAGTGTCGAAGTCACATGCGTCTTTGTCCATTCGAAGATTTCCTCCATCTCAGACCAGTAGTCGACATCCTCAAATGGCATCTTTTCGATCGGTGCGCCTGTGATGATAAAGCCGTCGAAATATTTATCTTTTATGTCATCAATCGTGCCATAAAACTGATTCAGATGTGACATCGAAGTATGATGTGCCTCGTGGGTCTTTGTAGTCAGAAATGAAACATTTACCTGAAGAGGCGTATTTGAAAGCATGCGGAGAAGCTGAAGCTCAGTGTCCTCCTTCAGGGGCATAAGATTTAAAATTCCAATTTCGATAGGTCTGATATCCTGATGTGATGCCCTCCTATCATCCATTACGAAAATATTCTCATCCTCGAGAATCTTTTTCACCGGAAGGTCATTCTGAATTTTGATAGGCATTTGATTGCCTCCTGTTCTATCTTCTGCGCTCGTCCTTGAGTATATATTAAGCTAACATTTAACTATGTAATGTTTATTTTTTCAATATACTATTTAACATAAAAGTCGCTCCCGCACGGCAATACTGTCTCACGCGAGTCGCCTCGCGGCTCTGTTACTTGCAAGTAAGTAAGCCGATGGTGAAAACTTTTCTGCGTGTGCATAAAGTGAGTAGGTGCAAAATAGCAAAGTGCATGTTCACAAGCGCAGATTTGCCACGGATGGCAAATCTAGCCGAACGCGCCTGGACGGCGCATAAAGGCGGCGCGTAAAT